>NZ_OX366335.1:1200000-1545408 GCF_947250635.1 Wolbachia endosymbiont (group B) of Parapoynx stratiotata
ACTAATATCTCCCTACAAACAATTATAACTGACGGTATAATTGTAATATCATCTATCTTATGCTTATAAACTAGCATGATTATTGTTGAAGCTACTACTAACTTGTCGGCAATTGGATCAAATAACTTGCCAAAATTCGATTGGACTTTCCATGCACGCGCTAAATAACCATCAAAAAAATCTGTAATGCACGCAAACATAAAGATCAATATTGTTATTAGACTTGCATACTTACTTTCTATATAAAAGCTTGATATTATTGCCGGTATTGCGAGCGCACGAGAAATTGTTAGCAAGTTAGGCACGTTTTTCTTAAACATGTACATCACCCTACGTAGTAGATAAATTTATACAGAAGTACAATAGAGTTCACAAGCTAATAGTTGAACATTCATAAAAACCCCATATACTTAAAAAATTACTAATAATAAGCTCAAAGCATAAGAATGAATAATGATTTAGATAACACCACAAAACAAGAAGCACTGAAGTATCATAATAGGGGTGGTAAACCTGGTAAGGTATCGGTTATACCAACAAAACCCTTATCCACACAGCATGACCTATCACTTGCTTATTCCCCTGGCGTTGCAGCTCCATGCCTTGAAATAGCTAAAAATCCTGAGGCTATTTATGATTACACGGCAAAAAGCAATTATGTGGCTGTCATTTCAAATGGCACCGCAGTGCTGGGACTTGGCAATATCGGTCCTCTTGCTTCCAAACCCGTCATGGAAGGCAAAGCTGTTTTATTTAAGCGTTTTGCTGACATTGATGCAGTCGATATAGAAGTTGACACAGAAGATATAGAAAATTTCATCAATGCAGTAAGGTATCTTGGGCCAAGTTGGGGGGGAATAAATTTAGAAGATATAAAATCTCCTGATTGTTTCATAATAGAAAAACGTCTAAATGAATTGATGGATATTCCGGTTTTTCACGATGATCAACATGGAACTGCAGTAGTTGTTGCAGCTGGTATAGAAAATGCCCTCGATATTGCTGAAAAGAAATTAGAGAATGTCAAGATCATCATGAATGGAGCTGGAGCAGCTGGTATTGCGTGTTTGGAAATACTAAAGTCCATGGGCGCTAAAAACATAGTACTATGTGACAAACAAGGAGTAATACACAAAGACAGAAAAGAGGACATGAATGAGTGGAAGGGAAAATATGCAATTGACACTAAAGAACGTTCTCTACTTGATGCCATAAAAGGCGCTGATGTATTCATCGGACTCTCTGCAAAGGATGTGCTCAGCGAAGAGATGTTAAAAAGCATGGATAAAGACCCAATCATTTTTGCTCTTGCTAATCCTGATCCAGAAGTAAGGCCTGAATTTGCAAAGTCTGTCAGGCCAGATGCAATAATTGCAACTGGTAGATCAGACTATAACAACCAAGTCAATAACGTAATGGGATTTCCTTATATATTCAGAGGAGCACTTGATGTACATGCAACGACAATAAATGAAGAAATGAAAATTGCCGCTGCAGATGCAATAGCAAAGCTTGCCCGCGAATCAGTGCCAAATGAGATATCTGCAGCCTATGGCGGTCGTAAAATGAGCTATGGACGTGAATATATAATACCTACTCCATTTGATCCAAGATTAATTTCTATGGTATCTCCTGCTGTTGCAAAAGCTGCCGTTACCTCAGGTGTGGCAAGAAAGGAAATAGAGGACTGGAATGAGTATGCAAGTCAACTAAAATCTCGTCTTGCTAGTGCTCTCAATACGCTCAATTTATTGTCTTCACAATAATCAATTGCATATTTTAGGCTTATAATTAAAATAAACCAATGACTATTACAATTCACGAGTTAGAGAAAATTATCAAACAATCATTTCCTGATGCTGATATAAAGATTAAGGACCTTGCTGGAGATGATGATCATTATCATTTAAAAATAACTTCCAAGTGTTTTTCTGGAAAGACAAAAATAGAACAACACAGAATGGTATATAAGGCTCTTGAAGGTCAGTCTATACATGCATTGCAACTAGAAACTGGAGCTTAAAATTAAGGTGATATTTATGAACAACTTTGAACAAATAAAAAAAGACATAGCAGAAAACGATGTAGTGCTGTATATGAAAGGCACCTCTGACTTTCCTCAATGTGGATTCTCTGGACTCGTCGTGTCAATTCTCAAAAAATTGAATGTAAAGTTTAAATGCATCAACGTACTTGAGAATGATGAAATACGTCAGTCCATAAAAAGTTTCTCTGATTGGCCAACAATTCCACAATTATATATAAAGGGAGAGTTTGTTGGTGGCTGTGACATAACCCGCGAGATGTATGAAAAAGGTGAGTTACAAAATTTGCTAAAAGAAAAAAAGGTTATTGCAGAGTAAGTTTACACAGCAGAGTGGCAAAATAAGATAGATAAAAACATAGTGTTAGTGTCCAGACACTGCCTTCTTTTCTCGATTTCAGTGTCAGCTACTTGAATGACATCCTTGGGATGACAGGATTCGTTGTCATGTTACATTCGAGTTATACCTTATCACCAGGCTTAACAGATAGATGACCCAATGTTATTAAATTTATAGGCTTATTTTCGTTATTTGCTACTATCCAAACCCCATCTTCTTCATGGTCAACAATTTCTATTGGTGTAAATACTACATAATTATTGTCATCAACAATCTTTATTCCAAGAACACCATCGTCACTTAAGCTCAAGGCTGAAGAAGGAATTTTATATGCAAATTTTTCACCTGAAGGTAGGCTTACACTAGCAGTCAGTCCTTGCAAGGATATAATTTCATTATCAGTTACCTTGACCTCCACTCTATAAGATCCAGTTTTAGGCTCAGCAATTTTACTAATAAAACTCACTTCACCTACTAATTCCCTTCCGTCTAGCAAATTAATTTGCGCTGCACTACCCAGTTTTATTTTATTTACTTCATTTTCTGAAACATACAACACTACAAGAACCTGATCAAAATTAACTATGTCAGTTATCTTATGTCCAAGATTAACAAAATCCCCTTCATTTACGTTGATCTTATCTACATAACCATCAATAGGGGATTTAATCGCAGTATTTTCTAAATCCAACTCTAGCCTTTTTAGGTCAGCTTTTGCACTCTGCAATGCAGTAAAAGCTGCTTCCACTCTTATCTGTGCTCCATAGCCTTTTTTATTCAATTTTTTAGAGGAATCATACTCAATTTCACGCTGATTTAACAAAGCTTTGGCTTTCTCAACTTGTGCAACTCTGTCATAATCTTCTATCTTTAAAATTACATCGCCTCTTTTTACTTTTTCACCATCAGACAAATAAATAGCAATAACTTGACCACTTGTTCTTGAGACAAGGCTTGCCCTATGCAAGGGATTTACTGTACCAGAAAAATTTAAATATACAGTGCGATTTTGTGGAGTATAATCCTGAGTTTTTACTGAAAAACTACTAATTGGATTATCACTATGAACCGCCTGATCTTTTTTTAAAAATGTACTGTTGATAAAAAACAGTAGAATAAGAGCAATACCGGAAACGATGATTACTTTGTTTCTCATCCTTAAACAGTAAAGTTTATTGACCAATCTTGTTAGAAATAACTGCATAAATTTTCGAATCAGAAGTGTAAGTATAACACAGCTATTGTCACTCTATAAATAGTTTTATATGAGCAAGTTTTCTTACAATAAATAAGTTTTTATTGCAAAAATGCAATTTTTAATCAAATAAAAAAGTTGTGCATAAAATTTCCATCATATTATATGATGAAAATAAGAATATTGTAACAAAACTAAATATATATTTAAACAGAGCTTTAGCCCATCACCAAACTGGTACTCAATTGTTCAACACTATCAATTTTAATTTGTAAAGTGCCCTTTATAAATTTATTAGCCTGGTCTGTACTCATAAAAACTGTATGTTTATTGGGCATTAATTTTTCCATATCAGCTCTATTTTTTTTATCTTGCAAATGAGGTTCGCAAATATAGCTATACTTTTTAAAATCTAGAAGTTTAGCAAAGCCATCACGATCATTCTCATGGTGAAAAGCAACATTTATACCTACTATTTCGTCCGTTTCTTGCAGCTTTCCATCTTTATCTATTACCTGTGCCTTAGCAAGCGCAACTGTAGGTTTATGGCCATAATTTGCTCCAATAACCCTTCTTATTGAATGTTCTATTGCTATTTTTTGCACTTCAGGATTTTCATCAAACTCTTTCAAAAAATTAAGGTGTAAGTTAATATATTCAGAGTATTTCAATCTGTGTTTTTTATGTATAGTTGGTTTGTAGGACAGTTCATTTGTAGGTGACTTATAGTTTGCAAGAAGCAATTTTTGTTCATACTGCTCATTAAATTCCTTTATCTTTTCAAAATGTCTTTCATATTGAGTCAATCCATCTTTCCCTTTTTTCTTCATCCTTTCCAAGAATTTCTCTACAGGTTCTCGTTTGGCTAGACTAATTTTGCGTATAAGCGGAATTTGTTTTTTCAAGCTAATCCAATATGGTAGGCAAACAACTTTTGCATCTTCCGAAAATAGACCTTCTAACTTTTTCACTGCATTGTATAAGTTTGCTGATTCTGGTTTATAATGCCCGCTATTATTGTCTATATAAGTTATTTTACCATTTACCACTTTCATTAAACCAGAACATAAAACTGG
Source organism: Wolbachia endosymbiont (group B) of Parapoynx stratiotata (assembly GCF_947250635.1). Taxonomy (NCBI): domain Bacteria; kingdom Pseudomonadati; phylum Pseudomonadota; class Alphaproteobacteria; order Rickettsiales; family Anaplasmataceae; genus Wolbachia; species Wolbachia endosymbiont (group B) of Parapoynx stratiotata. The sequence continues at coordinate 1,204,656 of NZ_OX366335.1, forward strand.
ACTACCACCTGCAAGAGTTGAATGACGATAAGCCCATTCGCTTTTGTTAACATTAATATGTTCATGAGTTACTAATTTTCCATCAAGCGTGATAACATAAGCTACACAACCTTTTTTACCCTTACTAATTTTATCAGTTGTATCATATAGTTTGCCTTTAAAGCCTTTTAACTTGTTACCTTCCACTTCTGGCATTAAGTCCACGTATAATTTTCCTTCATGAGGAATTTTAGTATATTCTGCTTGGTCATCTGGAGTAAAATACTTAACCCTTGTATTAGTTCCAGGAATTTTTCTTCCTTCAACTCCAACTTCTGGAAACAAATTATATCGTGGAAAAAAATAAGTAAAATTATTCTCTATCCAATACAGAATCTTATTTATGATACCAAAAACTTTTCTATTACCTAAATCAATAGAGAGTTGCTGTTCCTTTGGTACTGCTAGATGATTGGACTTTGTACCAGACTTGCCAAATTCTTTGGCAGCATATTTAAACTTTTCTAGTAAATATTCCTTACGTTCTTTTGATATTGACATTTTTACCTCACTCACTATTACTTTATCCTATATTATTTTAGACAAAAAGTCAATCTTTCTTAAGATATTAAGAAAAAAAGTAGCAGCAAAATAGCTAAACTGACTTAGATTTATCGACAATTTGAAAAATCATCATTCCGCTACTTGTTAGCGAAATCTATGTTCGTACAGTTGTGCTACCCAACAAACTTATGCTAAACTGTGCTGCCACTAACTTTGCAACCGGTACTCTATAGGGCGAGCATGACACATAATCAACCCCTGATTTGATGAAAAACTCTATGGACTGTGGATTCGCTCCATGCTCTCCACATATACCAAGTTTAATTTCTTTTCTGGTTTTTTTGCCCCTTTCGATAGCTATTCTGATTAATTCCCCTACCCCTTCAACATCTAGCACTTCAAATGGATCGTTTTCAAATATGTTGCTTTCCTTATAAGAATCGAGGAAATTAACTGAATCATCTCGTGAAAGTCCCATAGTTGTTTGTGTTAAATCATTAGTGCCAAAACTAAAAAATTCTGCGTGTTTTGCCAATTTATCAGCAATCAGTGCTGCTCGTGGCAGTTCTATCATCGTTCCGATTGAATAGTTCACATCGAAATTTTCGGCTTCTTTCTTTATTAACTCGCATATCAGAATAAACTCTTTCTCACTCATGATAAAAGGAATCATGATTTCAGGTTTCACTTCTATCTTCTTTTCTTTCCTTAATTCACTTGCAGCACTGAGTATTGCCCTAATTTGCATGCCATATATTTCAGGATGAGAAATGGCAAGTCTACAACCTCGATGGCCAAGCATTGGATTTTTTTCTGATAACTGTGCTATTTTATTTTTTACTGATTCAACTGACTTATTCAGTGATTTGGCAATTTTCTCTATAATAGATTGATTGTGGGGCAAAAACTCATGTAGAGGTGGATCAAGCAAACGTATAGTAACCTCCCTGCCCTCCATAATAGAAAATATTTCTTTGAAATCAGACTTTTGCATTTCTTCGAGTTTATTTAATGCATTTGCCCTTTCATTTTCATCATCAGCTATTATCAATTTTTGAATGAATTCGATTCTATCACTAGCAAAAAACATATGTTCTGTGCGACATAATCCTATACCTTCTGAACCGAATTCTTTTGCAATTTTTGCATCTTTTGGAGTATCAGCATTCGCTCTCACCTTCACTGTTTTGATTTCATCTACCCAGTTAATTATCGTTTTGAATTCTTGAGATAATTCAGGCAAAATTGTAGGAAGAATACCAAGCATAACCTCTCCTGTTCCTCCATTGATGGTGATTGATTCACCTTTATTTACTTTTATATCCCCCATAGAAAGAAATTTTTCATCTTTATCAATATAAAGTCCATTTAGACTACAAATGCATGGTTTACCCATCCCACGAGTTACAACAGCGGCATGGGAGGTCATACCTCCCCTCGCTGTTACTATTCCACTTGCAGCATTCATTCCATTAATATCTTCAGGGCTCGTCTCTGATCTTACCAAAATTACTTTTTTACCCTGCTCTGCAGCTTTTTCAGCATCACTTGCACTGAATACTACATATCCAGAAGCAACACCTGGAGAAGCTGGTAACCCTCTTCCTACTACTTCTTGATCAATTTTAACATCAAGAACTGGATGTAATAAATTGTCAAAGGTTTTTGGATCAATTCTCAATATTCCTTCCTCTTTTGTAATCACTCCTTCGTTTACCATATCAACTATTATGCGAATAGCAGCTTCGGCTGTGCGCTTGCCAGACCTAGTCTGCAAAATCCATAACTTACCGTCTTGTACAGTAAATTCGATATCCTGCATGTCCTTATTATGCCTTTCAAGTTTTTCACATACCGCGCATAATTCTCGGTAGATGCTTGGTAGCAACTTCTCTATGGTGTTTTCTTGCTCGCCGTTAACTGGCATAGGAGTATAAACACCAGAAACCACATCCTCACCCTGAGCATTAACTAAAAACTCACCAAAAAGCTTTTTTTCTCCAGTTGAAGGATTACGTGTAAATATCACGCCGGTTGCAGAATTATCGTTCAGATTGCCAAAAACCATTGCTTGTACATTAACTGCAGTTCCAAGGTTTTCAGAAATACTATGTATTCTTCTATAGGAAACAGCCCTATCGTTTTTCCAAGAGGCAAATACTGCATTAACCGAGTTTAACAATTGCTCTTCAACGTTCTGCGGGAAATGCTTTCCAGTTTTTTCATATACTATCTCTTTGAAATCATTAACAATTTTCTTTAAAACATCAACATTAAGATTAGCTAAGCTTTTTGCTCCACTTTTTTGCTGTTCACTATCAACAATGTCTTGAAATAAGTGATGGTCAAGCTGTAGTACAACACTCGAGTACATCATGATGAAACGACAGTAGCTATCATAGGCAAAACGTTCTCCACTTTTTTTTGCAAGACCAACAACGGTTGCATCATTTAGGCCAACATTTAGGACTGTATCGAGCATGCCCGGCATTGAATTCACACTACCAGAGCGTATGGAAACTAATAAAGGATTATTTGCATCCCCGAATTTACAACCGATGTCACTTTCGAGCATCGCCATGTAGTTTTTTATCTCGTTACGTAGATCACAAGACAATTCATTATCTTGACAATAGGCCTGACAAACAGCAGTGGAAATTGTAAAACCAGGTGGAACAGGAATGCCAATGTTACACATCTCTGCCAGATTTGCTCCCTTCCCTCCTAGTAGATTTCTCATTGCTGCATTACCTTCACAGTTGCTTTGGCTAAAGTAATATATTAACTTTTCTTGCATTTTTTTCGGATTTTCACTAATAAACATACTATACATACTATTCTAATGAATTTGTCAGGCAGGAGTAATAAATTTTGTAAAATTCAGCACAATTAAATAGCCTCTTTTCCTTTCATTCTAGTGTCCCTATTGTCATTCAAGTATTCTTTCCTGTCATCTCAATGACCTCTATGATGTCATACCTGTTGGAGTATGAATGTAGCCTTATCTCACACTCCTGTCATTCCAGTACTGGGATCCAGAAGACTGATCAAGTAATAAGAACTAGTCACGCGCTGGCTCTCTTAAATTACTTTAGCTATAAGTGTTAAGAAATTTACCAATCAAAAAAAAGGCAAAAGAATCCACATGGTGCTGATTTTATTACTGTAATTGATAATGTGCTAACACTTAAACGAAGCGTGTTTAGGCTGAATAGAAAAAAATAAAAAAAGGCATGCAGCCGCCATAATTTCGCCAATAAACACAAGATTTGTCAAGAAGCTTCTATTAAATGAAAGTTATGAAAAAAATCTATTGCAAGTCTTTTAATATTCTGTTAAGAGCTGGGATAATATAAAAATTATCATGTTCGGATTAGAAGACAGGAAATTTCTGATTACTGGTGCATCAGGCGGGATAGGGCAAGCAATTGTAGAAATTATGCATAAGGCCAGAGCAACTTTATGTATTTCTAGTACAAAAAAAGAAGTACTCGAAGAAGTTGCTAAAAAATATGAAAAAAACATTCACGTACTTCCTTGCGACTTATCAAATCCTGAAGAGGTAAATCAACTAATAAATAAAGCAAGTGAGTTGATGAAAGGCTTTGATGGACTCATATGCAATGCAGGAATTACACAAGACAGCTTATTGTTGAGAATGACAGATGAAGCATGGCAAAAGGTAATTGATATTAATTTGAACTCTACATTTAAACTAAATAGAGAAGCATGCAGAAAATTAATTAAAAACAACTGGGGAAGAATCATAAATATTTCCTCAATAGTAGGATTGACAGGAAATGCCGGGCAAGTAAATTATGCAGCATCAAAAGCTGGAATAATAGCTATGAGCAAATCTATAGCAAAAGAAGTTGCAAGTCGCGGTGTAACAGTAAATTGCATTGCTCCTGGGTTTATAGATACTAAGATGACTGAAGTTTTAAATGAAAAACAAAAAGAAAAAATATTAGATAATATTCCAATGAAAAGAATGGGAACAGGAGAAGAAATAGCAGCAGGGGTATTGTTTTTAGCAAGCGACGAAGCAAGATATATAACGGGGCATGTGCTTAACATCAATGGTGGGCTATTTATGTAGCAACACTTATTTATGGACAAACTATGAGTTTTACCTTAAAATAAATATATATAAATTTAGATTCACACTAGTTTATTACTTGGAGGCAAAAGAATGAGCTATATAATAAAAAAATTTTTTAATGCTTTATGTATAGTGCTGTTTCTCTCTTTTTCAGATTACGCAAGTGCTGCTAGCGACATAGAAGATACAACTGCCCAAGTAATATGCAACATTATTGGTTACGTTTGGGGAATAGGCGGACCACTTATGACTGTAGTCATAATAGGTGCAGCTTTGCTTGCAATATTTGGTAGAATGCCATGGCCAGCTCTCTTTGCCTTAGGTATGTTTTGTGGTGTATTTTTTGGCGCCAAAACGATTATAATGAAAATTATACCCAATATAAGTACTGAAGTAAAAGATATGTTGGATAAGTGTGGAAAATAATCCTAAAAGTAAGCGTGTTTTTGTGTGTATTGTTGTTTCATATCTTCAATTTGTAGCAAGTAAGAGCTGTCTTTTGGTAAGCTTTTAACAGCTAAATCGGCGTATTTCATAAATTTCTCTAAATTACCTTCAATACAAGCCTTTTTCGTCAAAGCAAAATAATACATTGCCATATCAGCGCTACGTTTATATGCAATACTTAAATACTTCCAGACAAAGGCGTTATTTGTTTCTACGTTTGCAACCTGCTCTAGGTAAAAAATTGCCTTCTCTATTTCACCGTGTAATAATAAAGTATGAGATAACGCAAGTTTCACTAAATAGTTATTCTTCTCAGATAAATATCTAAGTGATTCTTCATACATTTTTATTGCTTCACTTAAATTTCCAGCTTTGTATAACATCTCCGCTTTTAATTCATATAAATAAGGATCATTGCGTGACTCTTGAATCAATGAATTAACTTTAGTAATAGCCTCTTCTATCTTTCCTTGCCTATAATGAATTACAGCATTTACATACTTAGAACTACCTTCATATTTATTAGATAACACATGAATAGGAGCAAAGAAAGAGTCTAGCTTTGCAACCATACGCTCAAACTTCAGCAATTTATCTGCAAGGATTGGTTTTATATTGTTTTTAACCTTATAATTCTGTACAGCAAATATACGCTTATCACTAAGTGGGTGAGTGCGGAAATACTCTTCAGTGTTTTCATGCTCAATACTCTTAAAATAGTCAAAAATCTCTTTCATACCCAAATTATCATAGCCAGATTCATCTAGGTATCTTAAAGCATAGCTATCTGCTACACTCTCTTGCTCTTGAGAATAGTTAAAAAACAACCTTGAACTAAGCGTTACACCACTAAGCAAGATTGCACTCGCAACCTGAGGGTTAATGACAATACTAGAAACTAATCCTACCATATAACTAATCATTGCTATTGATTGAAAATAACCTACAGCACTACTCATTTGTAATACATGACCAGCAGATATATGAGCAATTTCATGTGCTAATATACCAAGTAAGACATAAGGTTCAGTCGAATATTGTAAAAGCCCTAAATGAATGAAAATGCTATTATTGTTAATTACAAAAGCATTAATCGATCTATCATCAACTATAAAAACTTTTATTTTATCATTATCAATACCCGCAGCAGAAAATAAAGGTTGCGCTAGATCCTTAACTACCGCTTCCACTTCACTATCTCTAATAATACTAACAGAGTAAGCGCTATTACAGTATACGAAAAAAAATAGTAAAACAAAAAGCTTAGACATGGAAATTCCTTGTTTGTATAACTTTGAGGAATTTTGTATTTTAACACTTAAACTATACGAATCTATAAACGCTAGTTTAAATTTTGAACGTAACTGATAAGTTTATCAATGGTAGTTAACTTAATATTATGTTGTTCAGCAAATTCAAGCAACTGGGGTAAGCGCATCATAGAGCCATCATCATTCACTAATTCACAAATAACTGCAGAATGATTACATCCCACTAACTTAGCTATCTCAACACTTGCTTCAGTATGACCAGCACGTTGCTCTACTCCACCCTCATGTGCAATCACAGGAAAAATATGACCGGGAGTTATAATGTCATCCTGAGTTCTATTTTTATCAATAGCAACATGTATAGTTTTTGTTCTATCCTCAGCTGAAACACCCGTAGTAATACCATAACGTGCATCAATTGATGTAGTAAAAGCAGTATGATTTTCACCAACATTTTTTTTTTCCATGAAACTAAGGCCTAACCTTTTCATGTGAACTTTAGTCATTGCTAAACAAACAATCCCTGTACCGTATCTAACCATAAAAGCCACATGTTCTGGCTCTAATTTCTCAGCTAATACAATCAGATCACCTTCATTCTCTCTGTTTTCATCGTCAACTAAAATGAATAATTTACCAGAACTAGCATCCCTCAATACATCTTCCACAGAAGAAATACCGGGTAGACTAATTGAAGGATAAGTTACTTGTACCATGATTTACTTAAACTCAATCTTAACTATTTTATACAATTTCTCTCCATTTGGCACTATCACTTCCACATACTCACCAACTTTTTTGCCAATTAAAGCACTACCGAGTGGTGAATCCGTAGAGATCAACTGCTTTGAAGCATCAGCTTCATACCCACCTACAATCTTATAAACATATTCTATTTCACTGTTATCATCACCGAGCATGCTTACCGTAACAGTTGCACCAAACATTACTGTATCACCAGACAAATTTTTTACTTCTATCACTTCTGCATGTGAAAGTTTACTCTCTACCTCAATTATGCGGCCTTCAATAAAACTTAATCTTTCCCGTGCTGCATGATATTCTGCATTTTCAGATAAATCGCCTTGATCACGAGCATCAGAAATAGCCTGTATGATAGAAGGTTTTTCTTCCTTTAATTTCTCAAGTTCGACTTGCATACTCTCAAAACCTTCCCTTGTAATAGGAAACTTGTTAACAATGGATGAAGTCATAATCACCGCCTAAACGCAATTAAATTGAGTGACAAAATCACTCACAATACCAAGAATATCATCTTTTATATCATCATTCATGTCACCTGACAACTTTTTTAAAACTCCAGGGTGAACAGTTTGAAAATAATTGATAAGATCACACTCGAACCTATTGATGTTGCTCACCTGTACCTTATTTAATTGACCATACAGATTAGAAAAGATATACATAAGCAATACTTGCTCTTCTATTTGCATAGGTGAATACTGTTTTTGCTTTAATAATTCAATAAGGTATTTACCTTTGTTTAAGGACAATTGAACAGTAGCATCAAGATCAGAACCAAATTTAGCAAAGTCTTCCAGTTCTCTATATTGGGCCAAACTCAGCTTTATAGAACCAGCAACTTTTTTCACAGATTTCAATTGTGCAGCAGAGCCAACCCGAGAAACCGATAAACCTATATTCACTGCAGGGCGAAATCCTTTGTGAAACAATTCAGACTCAAGAAAAATTTGTCCATCGGTAATTGAAATCACATTAGTTGGAACATATGCAGATACATCGCCAGCCTGAGTCTCAATAATCGGCAAAGCAGTCAAAGATCCCTGTCCTTTTTCATCAGACATTTTGGCAGCTCTTTCAAGCAAGCGAGAGTGTACATAGAATATATCTCCAGGATAAGCTTCACGACCAGGAGGACGTCTGAGCAATAAGGACATCTGCCTATATGCCACAGCATGCTTAGATAAATCATCATATACCACCAAGCAATGCATTCCATTATCACGGAAAAATTCTCCAATAGTGCAACCGGTATAAGGTGCTAAAAATTGCATAGGCGCGCAGTCAGATGCGCTAGCCACAACTACGGTTGTATACTCTAATGCTCCACTTTCTTTTAGCTTATTCACCACTTTTGCTACTGTCGAAATTTTTTGTCCAATAGCAACATAAACACAGTAAATTTTTTGATTTTCGTTTACCTCATCATTAATCTTCTTCTGATTGATAATAGTATCAATCGCAATAGTGGTTTTACCAATTTGTCTATCGCCAATAATTAATTCACGTTGCCCTCTACCTATAGGAATCAACAAATCTATAATTTTAATTCCTGTCTGCAGAGGTTCATGCACAGATTTACGGTCAATAATACCTGGCGCTTTAGATTCTATATACATTTTGTTCTTGGCTCTAATTTCTCCGCCATCGTCTATAGGATCGCCTAATGCATTTACAACTCTCCCTAATAATTCATGACCTACAGGCACCTGTACAACATCACCACTACATTTTACAACGTCCCCTTCTTTTACATCACGGTCATTGCCAAGCACAACTATTCCAGCTGTATCATGATCTAAATCAAGAACTATTCCTTCTACACCGCTTGCAAAAGATACCTTTTCACCAAACTTTGCTTTTTCCAGCCCATAGACCAATGTGATACCATCCGTTACTGAAATTACTTCACCTATATTTTCTCGTTTTATAGGATTATCAAATGTCTCAACCTTCTCTTTTATTATGTTTACTACTTCAGAGGCATTTATGCTATTCTTCATATACAATTCCTTATTTTCAACATTTCCATTTTACTCAAATCAACCAATCTATCCAAATAACTCTTAAGCGAAGCATCAATCAAGTTAAAACCATACCTAACTACAAAGCCACCTAGTATAGAAGGATCAACCACATGACTGACTTTTATTATTTTACCAAGAAAGTTCAAAGATTCAGTAATTATTTTTATATCAGGTTTCTTTAAAATCTCTGCTGATTTTATAGTAATTTCCAATTCATTTTCACTTTCCCTTACAAGATTTAAGAATTTTTCTAATATAAGGATTAATAAACGGGAGCGCTTGTTTGCAAGTGTAACCATAATAAATTTGACTAAGTTTTCACTCAAGTTCTCCTTTATAGAAAGTATCGCTTCTTTTTTGTGCAAAAGAGAAACCATAGGATGAGATAGATACACAAAAACATCTTGATCTTTAAAAAAAGCTAACAAAAATTCTACTTCTTTTCTTATAATACCTAATCTGCTTCCTGAGACATGAAACAGTGCTCTAGCATAAGATGAAACTAAATTATTGTTTTTCATATTCAATTACCTGTTCTAGTAAATCTAAATTATTTTAGCTACCATTGTTCAATCCAAGCATTTTTTATATAAATAGGTCTTCTCCTTAAGGAAAGAAAACATAAATCATATCTGACTGAATAATCTAAAAAATCAAGATTTTTACTTAAGAAATATTTAGAAGAATTTATAATAGACTGACACTGAAAATGAGATATCGGTACTTCTTTTCCAAATAAACTTGTTTTAACTTCTATAAAAATCAGCTCCCTTTTTTTAGATACAATTAAGTCAATTTCACCCAACTTACAACGGAAGCGACGTTTTATAACATTATAGAATTTCAGCTTTAAATATATCGAAACTAACAATTCTCCAAAGTAACCTACAAAATAGCGTAACCTACTTACCATAAAAAGAATAATTAGCTTTGTGTAACTACTTTGCTTCCTTTTTTATTTTTACTATAAATCTCACCTTTTGCTGAAATATCTCTATCAACTAGCTCTATCACTGCCATTGGAGCGCAATCACCCTTTCGAGTACCAAATTTTATTATTCTAGAATATCCACCTTTACGGTCTTGATAACGATTAGCTAGAACGCTTAATAATTTATCAACTACTAACTTACTATTATGAAGACGTGAAAGCAAAAGCCTTCTACCATGTAAAGAATCGTTATTCTTAGCAATTGTAATAAACTTTTCCACATATGGACGAAGTGCTTTAGCCTTTGGTAAAGTAGTTACAATCTGCTCATGATTAATTAACGAGATAGATAGATTCTTTAACATTGATAACCTATGCTCGGTATAACGAGACAGTTTATTTTTCTTTATTCCATGTTTCATATACTACCTAATCCTCATCAGTATGTTGTTTAGCCAGTTCATCTATATCCTTAGGCGGCCAATTTGGTATATTCATACCCAAAGACAAACCTGAATTATTTAAAATTGCCTTGATTTCATTCAAAGACTTTCGGCCAAAATTAGCAGTTCTTAACATTTCAACTTCCGTCTTTTGCACAAGATCACCTATATAAGTGATATTTTCATTTTTCAGACAGTTATGAGATCTAACAGATAATTCCATTTCATCTACTTTACGCAATAGAACAGGATCATAGCCCAAATCTTTAGCACCACTAGACAAAGAGACCTGCGATTTTTTATAACTCATATCAGAACTAATAAAAGGCTGAAATTGCTCCTGTAATATTCTTGCAGCATAGTCAACAGCTTGACTTGGAGAGATTGTACCATCAGTTTCAATTGACAATATTAGCTTATCTTTATCAGTAACTTGACCAACACGACTATTCTCTACTCTATACGAAACCCTCTCGACAGGACTATATAAAGCATTAACTGGAATGAAACCAATTAAATCTTGTTCATTCATAAGCTTTAAAAATTCATTTTCTTTATATTTATTTACAGGAAGATAACCTTTTCCGCTAGCAACATATATAGTAATGTTAAGCTCCACATCTTGACCTAGTGTACATATCACCAAATCTTTATTAACAATAGAGCATTGGTCATCAGTTTCTATCATTCCAGCTAATACTTGACAAGGCCCTTTAGCGCTCAAATTTAAGCACTTATTAGACGTGTTATTTAGCTTACATCTCAACATGCCCATATTTAATGCTATATCAGTTATGTCTTCCCTAACTCCTTGGATCGAAGTAAATTCATGATTCACGCCTTCAATTTTTATTCCATAAACAGCACTACCGCGAAGAGAAGACAACATTACACGCCTTAATGCATGACCCAACGTTAAAGCAAAACCACTTTCCAAAGGTTCTAGAACTATATCACCTTTTTTACTTGAATCACCTGATATTACCTTAATCGCATTAGGCTTAGTTAATCTATCTAAATTTCCACAGAAAGAGACATTATCACTATAATACATACAAAAACCTTCCAAATATCCTATACTCTTCTTTTTTTCCTTAGTCTACACCCATTATGAGGTATCGCCGTTTTATCTGCAATTGAAGTGACAGTCAATCCACAATTCCTAAGTGCTTTAACTGCAGCTTCTGCACCAAAACCAGGACCACGAATTATTACAGAAACAACCTTCATACCAAATCTCTCTGTTACTTTCTTCGCAGCAGAATCGGCAACCTTACCTGCAGCATAAGGTGTGGATTTTCTCGAACCAGAAAAACCACATGCACCAACAGAAGTCTGGTAAAGCGTATTACCACAAACATCAGTCACATTTACAAAAGTATTATTAAAAGTTGCACGAATATGGACAATACCAGTAATAAACCTTTTTGTATTCTTACCAACCGTTTTAACTTTTTTCATAAAAACTCACGATAATAACAAATTTTATTTTTTTCCAGCAATAGGCAATTTAGATCTGCCTTTACGAGTTTTAGCATTAGTATGGGTTCTTTGTCCCCTCACAGGCAAACCTTTTCTATGCCTTAATCCTCTATAGCAACCGATTTCTATTAAAGATTTTATATCCATAGCCACTTTTTTTCTGAGCTCACCCTCTATGACATATTTTTGCCTAATAAAACTACTAATTTTCTCTATATCTTCATCTTGTAATTCTGAAACACGCTTACGCTCATCAATTTTACAGCTACGACAAATTATATTCGCAGTAGTAATACCTATACCATGTATATAAGTTAATGCAAAAGGAATACACTTCTTCACCGGAACATTTATGCCTGCAATACGTGCCACTGATACCTCGATACTTTATTAATAATAACTCTTAATTTATACCATAAAACAACTTATAGTCAAATCAAATTACAAGAAATTTTACTTTCAATCTCTTGCATTACTCTATCAACACTCAAATTAGCGTTAATTGTTAACAACTTGCCCTTATAATACTCGCGCAAACCCTTTATCTGAGAATGATATTCTCTTATCCTCTTATTAATTGCAAGCATATTAGCATCATCAATTCTCTTCTCCAATCTCGTACTTTTACATTTAGCACAAGTAGTATTCTTAAAAGAAGATATACTATATATACTTTTACAATCCAAACAAGTAAGACGATCTTTTAATCTATCAATTGCAATATTATCGTCAAGCTGCAACTCAATTACAAGATCAACATCCCTATTGCATCTTTTTTGCAAAACTTGAGTTAAAAAATGAGCTTGATTTAAATTTCTTGGAAAACCATCTAACAAAAAATCACCATCTATTAATGCAAGCTGGTCACACAATAATTTACATATAACTTCATCTTGAATTAAATTACCAGATTCAACAGTATCCTTTATTCCTTTACCTAATTTACTCCCACTAGATATAATATTCCTTAATAAATCTCCTACTGAAACTAATTTAAAATTATACTTTGCTATTAACAAACTGGACTGAGTACCCTTACCAGAGCCAGGAGGACCAAAAATTGTAATAATCACTTTAGTCTCCTTGTTTTAGACTCATATTTCTTTATCCAACTATCGTACCTATTTGAAAAAACATAAGATTGTACTTGCATAATAGTATCAGTAATAACGTTAACTATAATCAGCAAGCTCGTCCCACCAAAAATAAATGGTATATCATAATGATACCTCATAATTTCAGGTATAGTACATATTACCACCAAATACGCAGACCCAATAAATGTTAATTTAAAAACTATATCTTGAAGATAATCAGAAGTATGTTTTCCAGGGCCTCTACCAGGAATAAAACCACCATTTTTCCTAAGAAAATCAGCATTTTCCTCTGGATTAAATATAAAATTGGTATAGAAAAAATTAAAAAGTACTATGAGTATTAAGTAAGTTATAATGTACATCACTTTATTTGCCATAAAGTAGTTTAAAATAAAATCAGCAATGGCATGACCTTTATAGAAATTTGCAATTGAAATAGGCGTTAATAGAATTGCGTTAGCAAAAATAGTTGGTATTACACCAGATAAATTGATCTTCAATGGAATGTAAGTAAAATCATCATTATGTAATTTTTTAAACTGTTTTTTGGGATATTGAACAATTACCTTTCTATAAGAAGATTCTGTAAAAATGACTAAAAGGAGCAGTAAAAAAAACAATGCTATAACAAAAAGGGTAATGAAAAACGACATACTACCATTTTTATTTAATGTTAGCAGAGATGATAAAGCATTATGTAATTCAGATGTTATGCCAGTAAAAATGATTAATGAGATACCATTGCCTATACCGCTCACACTGATCCGCTCACCAAGCCATATTAAAAATATAGTTCCACCTAAAAGGCTAAAGACACCTATAGTACGAAACATAATACCAGGTTCAACTACAACTAATACCCCTTCCCTATTCATTCTTTCTAACCCTATTAAGATCGTAATTGATTGAAAGATACAAAACACTATAGTCATATAGCGTATATAAGAGTTCATCTTTCGACGTCCTAACTCTCCTTCATTTTTAATTTCATTGATTCCTTTAACGGCAGAAGATAATAATTGCATAACTATGGATGCAACTATGTATGGCATAACGTTTAACGCCAAGATCGTCATTCTAGCTAAAGCGCCACCAGAAAATAAATTAAATACTCCAAAAACACCAGAACTCTCTTTTGGAAATATATCATTGATTATATCAAGATTAACTCCAGGAATAGGAACATAAGTGCCTAAACGATAACAAACTAAAGCCATTAGCGTAAAAAATATACGCTTTAGTAAATCACTTTTATATAACAACGTAGAATCCAAACTATTAAATGCAAATTTACTGCTCATGATTTACGATAGTATTTCTACACTACCACCAACTGAAGCTACAGATCTTTTTGCAGCTTCTGATGCAAAATCAACATGAAACACAAATTTTTCGCTTAATTTACCCTTATTAAGAAGTTTGATTTTACTTTTAACAGATCTGATAAAACCTAATTTATGCAGTAGCTCCTTATCTATGATAGAATCCTTGACTATTTTTTTAGCTTCCATTAAGCACTGTACATCACCAACATTAAATATAGAGTATAAGTTTTTGCGTATAGGCTTAAAACCTCTTTTAGGTAAACGAGTATATATAGACTGCTGTCCACCTTCAAAACCATTTATAGAAACGCCACTTCTCGCTTTTTGCCCTTTATGACCCCTACCGGATGTTTTACCTTTACCACAACCAATACCTCTACCTAATAATTTAGGCTTCTTTTTCTTAGATAATTTGGTAAACACAGAATTTAATTTTACAGCATCATTCATACTTTACCTATTTCCAACTATCTCACTAATCTTTTTACCCCTCTTACCTGCCACTTGGCGAGGAGATAACATAACATCAAAAGCCTTAAATACTGCACATATAATATTATGGGGATCATTTGATCTAGTAGACTTAGCTACCACATCCTTTATACCTAATACCTCAAAAACCGACCTCATTGCTCCACCAGCAATAATACCTGTTCCAGTTCTTGCAGCTCTTAAAACTATCTCACCAGAACAAAATTTAGCTTTAATATCATGATGTAAAGTTCTACCTTCACGTAAGTACACCCTAATCATCGACTTCTTTGCAGCATTTACAGCTTTCACTCTTGCTTCAGCAACCTCTGCGTGTTTACCTATTCCACATCCTACCCTACCCTTACCATCACCAACAACAACCAAAGTTGAAAATGAAAATCTTCTACCACCTTTAGTAACCGTTGTTACCCTTCGCACTGAAACCAAAAGTTCTGATAAATCATTATTATTTTGTAAATTCTTTACAGCCATATTTAAAACCTTCTAAAATTTAAATCCAGAGCTTCTTAAAGCCTCAGCAAATTGAGAAATCAATCCTGTATACTTATATGCTCCCCGATCAAAGACGAACCGCTGCTGCAATTTTGTACTAGGCAGACGCTCAATCACTAAAGAAGAAACCTGTTTTATAGTTTCAGCATTGACCCTACCTTTACATACATTCCTAATTTTATCATCCAAAGTAGAAGCAGAAGCTAGGGTTATTCCTTTTGCATCGTTAATCAACTGAACGTAAAAATGTTTATTAGACTTAAATACGGATATACGTAAACGTCCAGAGCTCTTATCGAGCTTCGCTCTATTACGAAGTTTCCTTTTTTCATAGCTACTTAAAAAATTATACAATCTTTTCATTTTAATTACTTCTTTTTATTTACAATCTTACGCAGCATAAATTTGCCTTTTATTACAATACCCTTACCTTTATAAGGATCATATTTTCTAATTTTGCATATATCAGAAGCCACCATATAGACTTTTTGCTTATCCATACCGCGAATCACTAAATGAGTTGGCTTTATACACTTAATCTCAACGTCTTTAGGCACTTTATACTTAATATTATGACTATAACCAAGATATAAAGTCAAATACTTATCATCACATTCTGCTTTATACCCCACACCATTAATCTCAAGATCAACAGAAAAATCATTAACCATACCGTTAATCATGTTATTAATATTACTTCTATAAGTGCCCCATATAGATTTTATTTTATCATAATCATCCCTGCCTTGATCAACAGAAAGTAACAATTGATTATCAACTATCTGACACAGAATGCCACTACACAAGTTCAGCTCTTTTTCTGCCCTAACACTTCTTATTAATACCCTACCATCATTATATTCAACTGAAAGATCAGCAGGAATATTGATAGGTGCGGCACCTATACGAGACATACATTTCTCCTATCATTTAAAATACACGACACAAAACTTCTCCACCAACTTTTAATCTACGTGCATTATAATCGGTCATCACTCCTTTCGGTGTAGATATAATAAAAATTCCAAGACCATTATATGCTTTAGAAATGTCCTTACACTTAGAATAATAACGACAACCGGGCTTTGATACCCTAGCTATATCATTAATCACAGGTGATTTATCATAATACTTCAACTGCACAACAAGCGAAGGGATACTACCTCTCTCTTGCTTTTCATAATTAAGAATATACCCTTCCTCTTTTAAGATCTTCAATATAGAAGAATTCACTTTAGAGAATAGGACTCTTGTTTCCCTATGCATTGCCAATTGAGCATTACGTATTCTTGTTAAAAAATCACCAATACCATCAGATAACGACACTATTACACTCCTTATATCACATTTACCAACTAGATTTTGTAACCCCTGGAACTTGTCCAAAAGAACACAAATCACGTAAAACAATCCTACATAAACCAAATTTTCTATATACTCCTCTCGGCCTACCAGTTAAAGCGCATCTATTCCTAATTCTGATTTTAGAAGAATCTCTAGGCAATTTTTTAATCAGCTTACTTTGAGCTGCAAACCTTTTTGCAATAGATAAATCCTTATTATTCATTATAGATTTTAATTCTTCCCTTCTCTTACTATACTGATCGCATAACTTTATTCTACGAAGATTCTTCTGTATCATGGATTTTTTTGCCATATATATTTTCTCTCAATTATCAAAAAAAGGGAATTTAAGAGCCAGTAATAATTCCTTTGCTTCCTTATCACTAACTGCACTTGTTATAATATTAATATCCATACCTCTAATTTTACTTATTTTATCATAGTCTATTTCTAAAAATGATATATGCTCCTTGATACCAAGGGAAAAATTACCATGACCATCAAATTGCTTCACACTAAACCCTCTAAAATCTTTTTCCCTTGGCAAAGCAATATATATTAATCTTTCTAAGAATTCATACATTTTATTTCTACGCAAAGTCACTTTACAACCTACAGTTGCACCTTTTCTAATTTTGAAACCAGAAATAGATTTTTTCGCAAAGGTTAACACAGGCTTTTGCCCAGCAATCAAATGTAGATTATCAAATGGCTCATTTATCGCTTTATTGTCCGTAGCAGCATCTCCAACGCCCATATTGATACACACCTTGACAAGTTTAGGCACTTGCATTACATTGCCGTAATTAAACTTATCCTTTAAGGATTTTACTATATTATCTTTATACAATTGTTTAAACATATCAACCTAATCTATCACTTCTCCAGAAACTTTTGCAAAACGCACTTTTCTACCATCTATAATCTTAAATCCTACTTTAGTTGGAGTTTTACACTTAGGATCCAATATTGCAACATTGGATACATCAATAGCTAACTCTTTATTCAATATACCACCACCACTACCAGCTCTTGGTTTAGTATGTCTCTTACACACATTTACGCCAGAAACAACTACTTTCTTTTTAGCATCACGTATTATAACTTTGATTACCTTACCAATTTTTCTCTTATCTTTACCAGTTAAAACTATAATATCATCACCACTTTTTATTTTAGCACTCATTATAAAACCTCATCAGCTAATGACATTATTTTCATAAAAGAACCAGATAATAACTTTTTTACTGGACCAAACACCCGAGTGCCAAGTGGTTCACCTTGATCATTAATTAAAACCACAGCATTGCTAGAAAAACGAATTACAGAACCATCAGATTTCTTAACACTATTTTTTACTCTAACAACAACTGCTTTATACACTTTTCCTTTTTCAACTTTACCTTTTGGGTTAATGGACTTAGTAGATATAATAATCGTATCACCTACAGATGCAGATTTCCTACCACCTAACAAGCCAATACAAAGCACTGCACGCGCACCAGAATTATCAGCTACTTCTAACAATGTATTTTTTTGAATCATATAAATACCTATTCCTTTTTAGCTATTGATAACAACCCATTTTTTAGTAACAGAAATAGGCTTATGTTCCTTTATTAAAACCCTATCTCCCTTTTTGCAACTATTATTCTCATCATGTGCTGTATACTTCTTGTATTTTTTAATAACTTTTTTATACAGCCTATCCTTATACACTTGTAACACCGAAACCTTTACAGTCTTATCAGACTCAGCATTAGTTACGACACCACAAAAAACCTTCTTAGGCATTTTTCCCCTCTCTCTTTCTTCTATTTAATACAGTTAGACTACGAGCTATGCTCTTTCTTATTAAGCTAAAACGCGAAAAATTGTTGCACTGGCCCAGCTTTTTTTGAAAAGCCAAATTAACAAATTCTTTCCTAAAACTCACAAGAACTTCATGCAATTCTTTTGAAGATTTTGATTCAATTTCAACTATATCCATTGCAACTCCATTCAATTATGATTAGATATAAATTTACACTTCATAGGAAGCTTGGCAGTCGCCTTTTCAAGTGCCAACCTTGCTAAATGCATGGGAACATCACTGCTAATTTCAAACAAAACCCTGCCAGGCTTAGCTTTAAACACCCAAAATTCAACACTACCTTTCCCTTTACCCATACGTACATCTGCCGGCTTTTTACTAACCGGGGTATCAGGAAAAATTCTTATCCACACTTTACCAGAGCGTTTTAACGTTCTAGATATTACGCGCCTTGCAGTTTCAATATGCTTAGACTGAACCTTACCTACTTCCATAGCTTTTAATCCATAATCTCCAAAAGACAGCGTGCTACCACCCTTAGCATTACCCTTGATTCTCCCCTTAAATACCTTTTTATATTTACTCTTTTTGGGAACAAACATTTCAATATACCTTAACTACCAACATAAACCCAAACTTTAACTCCTATAATACCACATATAGTCTTCGCTTCACAAAAAGCATAATCTATATTAGCACGCAAAGTGTGTAAAGGCAAACGACCTTCTTTGTACCATTCAGTACGAGCTATTTCAGCTCCGCCAAGACGCCCAGAGCAACTTACTTTAATACCCTCAGCACCCATCTTCAAACAATTTTGAATAGCTTTTTTCATCGCTCTTCTACATGAAATCCTTTTTTCTAGCTGATGTGTAATACTCCTTGATATTAAAACTGCATCTATTTCAGACTTTTTAACTCCTACTACATTCACTTCGACACTACTTTCTACTTTTTTAGCTATTTTTTGCTTTATCTTCTCAACATCTAAACCTTTCTTACCTATTATAACTCCAGGCTTAGAAGAATGTATTATTACAGACACTAAATTAACTTTACGCTCTACAATTACTTTAGAAATACCAGCATGCTTAAAGGATTCATTTATATAACTGCGAATAAATAGATCGTGATGCAATTTCTGTTTATAATCGTCTGTAGCAAACCAAACAGAATCCCAGGTATTACTATTTACTCGTAATCTAAATACTTTAGGATTAACCTTCTGTCCCATATTTTTACACTTTCCCTATTAACTTTCCATTTCTATAAATCATACAATTTCTTTCAATTTTATAGTAATATTACTATAAAATTTACTCATTCTATTAGCCCTACCCATAGCTTTTGGATATACTCTACGCAAAGTAAGGGACTTACCTATTAAAATTTCCTTTATATATAAATTATCAATGTTCAATCCATAATTATTTTGAGCATTAGCAATTGCAGAATTCAACACCTTCATTATAAAACTAGCAGCTTTTTTTTCACAAAATCTTAATTGTACATTAGCAAAAGAAACTTTTTTATTACGTACTAAATCAGCAACCAAATTCAATTTGCGAGGAGTCGATCTTAAAACCCTAGAACCAGCCTCAACTATTATATCCCTATTTTTCATATCAATTACCTATCTTCTTGTTGCCTTTTTATCACCACCGTGCCCAGTAAATTTACGAGTAGGTGAAAATTCACCAAATTTATGACCTATCATATTCTGATTATCAACACTAACAGGAATGTAATCTTTACCATTATAAACAGCAAACTTTAAACCCAAACAATTAGGAAGAATTACAGAAGCCCTGGAATGAATTTTTATCACCTTATTAATAGAACCCTCTTTTGAAGCCCTCTGAACTAATCTTAGTACAGATGAATGTAAAAAAGGTGGTTTCCATACAGATCTACTCATAAATTAACCTTTCAATTTTTTTATATACTTATCACTAGATTTATTTTTTTTCCTAGTTTTCTTTCCTTTTGTTGCAACACCCCAAGGAGTAACAGGATGACGACCGCCAGAAGTTTTTCCCTCTCCACCTCCATGAGGGTGATCAATCGGATTCATTGCAACTCCACGCACAGCAGGTCTAATTCCAAGCCACCTACTTCTCCCAGCCTTACCCAGCTTTCTATTCTTATGATCAAGATTAGACACTACACCAATAGTAGCTTTACAAGAAGATAAAATCAACCTAACTTGACCAGATCTAAGCCGCAATAAAACATATTGACCATCACGACCAACAATTTGCGCACAACAACCCGCAGCTCTAGCAATTACAGCACCACCACCTGGCTTCAATTCAACGTTATGAACAAAAGAACCAACAGGTATATATTTCAACAACAAACAATTACCTGGCAGAATATCAGCATCATCTCCAGCTGTCACAACATCACCAGGCTTCATACCTTGAGGAGCTAATATATAAGATTTAATATCATCTTCCTTATATGATATTAATGCTAAAAACCCACTTCTATTTGGATCATACTCTATTTTCTCAACTATACCTTGATCACTTCTGTTACGTTTAAAATCTATAACTCTATACTTCTTCTTGTGACCACCACCCCTGTGACGAGTTGTAATTCTACCATGATTATTTCTTCCACCACTGGATTTCTTACCAAATACAAGAGACTTCTCCGGCTTATCTTTTGATAAACCAATTTTACTTATTAATATAGTCCCACGAGAAGACGGAGTAACAGGATTAAAAAATTTCATACCCATATTAAACGCTCATTATATCTAATTTTTGACCATCTATCAAAGAAAAATAAACCTTTTTTCTCTGTTTTTTACAACCAATCACACCCCTGAAACGTCTACATTTAGGTTTAACTCTAATAACATTTATAGAAGAAGTTCTGACATTAAATAAAGACTCTATTGCCGATTTTATTTGACGCTTATTTACATTTACAAAAACATACAAAGAGTATTTATTAAACTTCTCTCTTAAAAGAGAAGCCTTTTCTGTGATTACAGGAGATTTTATTATATTATTATATTTAATCATAACAATCTACCTTCAAGATGCTTTAAAGTGTCTTTTGTTAACATCACGCATTCATGATTCAATATATCAAAAACATTTAACCCAATAGGTTTGATTAAATCTACATAATGCAAATTTTTAGCAGCACGTAACAAATCATCTCCATAATCACCAACTATTAAAAAAGAAGAAAATTTAAAATTTTTAATATATTCACACATTTTAGATGTTTTCTTCACATCAACATTTAAACTATCAAGAACAATAACTTGATTATTTAAATATTTTAGAGATAAAGCAATTTTCAAACCAAATTTACGTAGTTTTTTATTAAGAGAATAAGCATGACTCCTCACAACAGGACCAAAAATAATTCCACCACCTCTAAACTGAGGAGATCGCAAGCTCCCCTGTCTAGCCCTACCGGTACGTTTTTGACCATACGGCTTAGCTGTTGTACCAGAAACATTACTGATACCCTTTGTTTTATGAGCACCAACTCTTCTCTTTGCTAATTGCCATCTCACTATATCATGCAAAATACTCAATTTTTGCTTGGCAGAAAATATCAAGGGATTAAGCTCAACACTACCTACATTATTATTAGATAGATCAACTAATTCACATTCCATAACTAACTCACCAAATTATTAGCATCATCACTCATATTCAACAGCAGACCTGCTGGAAAAGGAACATCTTTATGTAAAGGCTTTTTAACTGCATCTCTCACAAAAACATAAGAGTTTTTAAACCCAGGAACATTATTACCCTTTACAGCAATTATGCTATTTTCATAATCAATGGATAATATTTTCATATTCTGTACAGTTACTCTGCTATTACCTAAATGACCAGCCATTTTCTTCCCCTTGAATACTCTACCAGGATCTTGACATTGACCAGTAGAACCTTGTGATCTATGAGCAATAGAAACGCCATGAGATGCCCTAAGCCCACTGAAGTTATGCCGCTTCATCACACCAGCAAACCCTTTACCTAAAGAATAACCCGTAATGTCAAGATATTGACCAACTACAAAATGATTAACCCCCACCTTTTTACCACATTCTATTCCGAATAGATCAGTTAATCTACTTTCGTATAATTTACATTTACTATTTATACCCTTTTTCTTTAAATATTCCAACTGAGGTTTTGCTATTTTTTTTAAATCCCCCGTGCCTAAAATGACTGAATTGTAGCCACATTCATCTTGTCCTTTTATATCGATAATATAAGTTTCGCTGAGATGCAATAAGGTTACAGCCATGCGACTATTATCAGAATATATAGCAGTATGACCAATATTCGTCATTAACAAACCAAGTCTCCTCAGCAAATTTATTCTCTTCATTTCCCGCTCCTAAACCTTCACTTTCTTGACTTTTAAATCCACTTCTACACCAGCAGAAAAAGACAAACCTGTAAGCACCTGCATCATAGTAGGAGTAAGATCATGCAAGACAATTAAACGCTTAGAAATTCTCATTTCAAACTGTTCACGAGATTTTTTATCAACGTGAGGAGATCTATTAACAATAAATTTAGAATCTTTTCTTGGCAACGCAATCGGACCAGATAAATCTGCATTAAACTGCTTTAATTGATCAATAAACTCGCGAATACACTTTTCCAGCAAGGAACAATCGAAAGCTTTGATTTTAATATATATATCTTGCTTCATCTTAGTTATTATACTCATTCTAAAATTTCCGAAACAACGCCAGAACCAACAGTTCTACCACCTTCTCTTATCGCAAAACGTAATCCTTTATCCATTGCTATTGGTACTTTCAACTCCACTTCTATACTTACATTGTCCCCTGGCATTACCATCTCCTTTCCATCTAGCAATTTTATGCTCCCAGTTACATCCGTTGTCCTTAAATAAAACTGTGGCTGATAATTTCCAAAAAATGGTGTATGCCTTCCTCCTTCTTCTTTCTTCAATATATACACCTCCGCATTAAATTTCTTATGCGGGGTTATTGTCCCTGGTTTTGCCAATACTTGCCCTCTCTCCACTTCTTCTCTCTTTGTTCCTCTTAGTAGTATTCCTACATTGAGTCCTGCACTTCCCTTATCTAGCAACTTCTTAAACATCTCAACACCAGTACATATCGTCTTTTGCGTCGCTTTCAGACCTATTATCTCTATCTCATCCCCTGTCTTTATCTCCCCCTTCTCTATTCTTCCTGTTACTACCGTTCCTCGGCCCGATATTGAAAATACATCTTCTATTGGCAATAAAAACGGCAAATCTATAGGCCTTTCAGGTGCTACCACATACTCATCTAACTTCTCCATCAATTTATCTATTGATTTCTTTCCATACTCACTACTATCATCCTCTAATGCTTTTAACGCAGACCCAACTATCACAGGCACTTCATCACCTGGAAATTTATACTTACTCAGCAACTCTCTCACTTCCATTTCCACCAAATCTATCATATCAGCATCAGCAACATCAGCTTTATTTATATATACCACGATATATCCAACACCCACCTGTTTTGCCAGCAATATATGCTCTCTCGTTTGTGGCATCGGCCCATCAACCCCTGAGACTACCAATATCGCTGCATCCATCTGTGCTGCACCTACTATCATATTCTTTACATAATCAGCATGTCCAGGGCAATCAACGTGTGCATAGTGTCTCTTTTCTGTTTGATATTCAACATGCGCTGTTGCTATTGTTATACCTCTCTTTCTTTCTTCTGGCGCTTTATCTATTTGATCATATGCTACAAAATTACCATAATGCTTTGTTATCGCCGCTGTTAACGTTGTCTTCCCATGATCCACATGTCCTATCGTTCCCACGTTTACATGCGGCTTTCCAAATGCTTCTACTATCGCTGTCATAATTTTAACTCTTCTACCTAAAATACAAATACATCAATAAATAATATGTTGATTTTATATAAATACAACAAAAAAAGAGCGGGTAGTGGGAATCGAACCCACGTCACTAGCTTGGAAGGCTAGAGCTCTACCATTGAGCTATACCCGCACAATGGAGGAGGTAGGATTCGAACCTACGTACGCAATGCGGACAGATTTACAGTCTGTTACCTTTAACCACTCGGTCACTCCTCCACAAAAATCTGTTAAGAGAACACTACCTTAACTTAAGTTTTATTATTCCTAATATTAAACATCCAAATCCAAAAGATCAAGTAATAAAAGCTAATCTAACTGATTTCAGTTAGATTTTACTTTTATATAACAAAATATTGTCAATAAAACGCCCAAATAAGTAATGTGAATCATGTGTACCTGGCGCTTCTTCTGGATGATATTGAGTAGAAAAGACTGGGTAATCCTTCATCATTATCCCCTCTACACTATTATCAAATAGAGAAATATGAGTAACTTCAACGTTACTTGGAAGAGAAGCTGAATCAACAACAAAACCATGATTTTGGCTAGTTATCTCAACTTTTTTACTCTCCAGATCATAAACTGGATGATTACTCCCTCGATGACCAATATCCATCTTGACAGTCTTTGCTCCCAAAGTAACTGCAAGTAATTGATGGCCCAGGCATATGCCAAAAACTGGTATTTTAGATTTCACAATAATTTCTATTTCTGAAATTACACTCTCTCCTATCTCTTGTGGATCACCAGGGCCATTTGAAAGCACTATACCATCTGGATTCATGCTTAATATTTTGTGAGCAAAACCTGTATCTGGTTTGACTAATTCAACCGTACAATCAAGTTCTACTAAGCGTGAGATTATACTATTTTTTATACCGAAATCAACAATTACAATCCTATATTTTGCATTAAGAGCGCTTTGAAAGTTATTACTTAAACTGACTTTCTTAGTTATTTCTATTCCATTTACAGATTTGTATTTCTTCAATTCATCTAATATATGTGCCTCACTTGACGGACATATCATTCCATTTTGAGATCCATGTTTTCTCAAATATCTCGTCAAAGCTCTAGTATCAATTCCCGATATCCCAACTACATTATTTTTCTCCAACCAATCATTTAAACTAATATATGAAGAAGAGTGAGACATAGGAGAAAGTTCACGCATAACCACACCACTTGCAAAAACTTTTTCTCCTTCATTATCTTTGTGATTTATTCCAACATTACCAATATGAGGAAAAGTGAACGCTATTATTTGATCAGCAAAAGAAGGATCTGTTATAGTATGCTGATAACCTGTCATACCAGTGGTAAAACAAACTTCACCTATACATTTGCCTCTTTTACCTACCGATTTTCCCAAAAAGCACTTGCCATCTTGTAAAACTAAAGCTGCATCCTGCATTTAATTCTCTCAACTCATTTAAAATATTATATAAGAATTTTAAATTACAAGTAAGCAAATACTAAACTTCCCTTTAAGTTTATATAAAATTCAAAATTATAAGTAGCTTTCTTTTTTTATTATTTAGCAAAATTATAGCAAACTTAACTTGTGTGAATAGGCAATAGTCATTACATTCATACTTCACGTTATGTAAATTCACATGGATAGAAAAACTTGTCTCATTACAGGAGCATCATCTGGCATTGGAGAAAGTCTAGCACGGTTGCTCATTAAAGATGGATGGTTTGTGGTTGGCATTGCAAGGCGCACTGAAAAACTGGAAAAATTAAAAGAAGAATTAGGTAGTAATTTTTTACCTATAACATGTGATGTAAGCAAAAGTGAAAATATTAAAAACTCGTCTGATTTTTTAAAAAAGCAAAATATTATACCAAATCTCTTTTTTCTTAATGCAGGATGTGGCGAAATAGAAGATAAGTTTCATACCAACATTCATAGAAAAACATTTGAAACCAATTATTTTGGCGTTATCAACTGGATTGAAGAATGGATTCATCATAATTCCTTGGCAACTTTTGCGGTTATATCTTCTCTTGTTGCTATGCATGCAACACCACATGCTTCTGCATACTGTGCCAGCAAAGCAGCACTAAAAAGTTGTTTTCAATCACTAAAAATCCAATATGCTAACAGTAGCACAAAGTTTATCACCATAATGCCAGGGCCAGTAAAAACAGATATGTTTAAGTCTAATAAACCACTTCCCTTCATATGGGAGCCAGAAAAAGCTGCAGCATATATTTTAAAAAGTATATTTAAAGGAAAGAAAGTTATAGCGTTTCCAATTTTCTGGCGGTTATTTTTTAATATTTTACAAATTCTTCCCACTAAAATGACTGCAAGAATCTTACGATAATCACCAAATCTACCATCTTGTAAAGCTAAAGCTCTTCAAAACTCAATCGCAAGCTTCTCCACACAAAAACATCTTGACTATCGCATGTTTCATATTATATGAATAAACTGTTAATGAAAGTGGAGGGTTGCAATGCCTAATAATACAGATCAGTCTAAAAAAATAAATGAGAAATGGTTATTTATAGGAGGTGCTTCACTGTTTCTTGTAATAATGCTACCATCAATTTTTCTCTTAGCAAAAATAGCTATGATGTTTGTTATAATCTCAACTACAGCAATAGCAATAAAAATTGCCTCAAAAGCAATATCAAACGTTTTAGAGGATAAAGAGAATCAATCAACACAAAATAAAATTATAAACCTAGCTATTGGAGCAGTGTCCATACTTGCAGGTGGGATATCATTACTTATTACAGCAAAAGTTGGTTTCATCGCAATATGTTCAACTATAGCTATTTTAGCTCTGTATGAATATATTAAAGATGAAAAAATAGGTAAGGATATAAATGATAAATTCGATGAAATAGCTAATAATACAACTGAGTTTTGCGTCAACAGCATTGAAAAACTTATTCCATCACAAAGTTGTGAAGTGTAATCTTTTGTTTATAAATTTTTAGATGCATGGCTAACCAGTGCTTCTTCTCTTGTCATCCCAGTGCTTGACACTGGGATCCATCATCACTAGAAGCATTGCATTTTAACATTACTTTTATAGTCATAAATTTAACTAGATTCCAGTGTCAAGCACTGGAATGACATTGTTTATTATATGCCGTATTGCAATATTCGTACAGCTGTGTACGTAAAACTGGAATGACACGTTCGTAAAATTACGATAAAAAATTACTTGACAAACTCTAATAGTTTTGTTATCATGCACAGTGAAGGTGTTCTAGAGCTCGGAATCTATCTTCGTCTGCAGACTTTTCAATTCAATTAATCTATAATCTTCAGTTAAAATATATTTTAGCTATACTTCGGTCGTAGCTGTATACATTTTTCTCAATCTTTTTTATTAGTGGAGGACTATCATGTTTAAAACACTGAATTACGCATATCATTGACCTACATGTCTTTAAAGGACAGATGGTACCTATGTCCTTTTTATATAAATTATTGTGTTTTTATGTCTTTTTTAGCAATGTCATTTATTGTTTTACGCCCCAGTCTTTTTCAAATATTGCGAGCCCTTGATCAGTAAGTGGATGATTAATTAACTGTCTAAGTATTTTTGCTGGCACAGTAATTGAATGAGCACCAAGCCGTGCAGCTTCTATTACATGTGCTGGACTTCTTACTGATGCAACAAGAACTTTTGTCTTAAAATTATAATTAGAATATATAGTGCATATATCTTCTATTAGCGATAAGCCATCATAGCTTATATCATCAAGGCGACCAACAAAGGGAGAAATAAAACAAGCACCGGCCTTAGCGGCAAACAGTGCTTGTCCAGGAGAAAAACATAATGTGATATTAGCAGGTATTTTATGTTCTGTCCACAACTTTTTACAAGAAATTAATCCTTCATGTGTAAGGGGTAACTTTACTACGATATTACTAGCGATTTTCGCTAACTTAAGGCCTTCCTTAACCATATCTTCATGGCTATCTGCAACAACTTCAACACTAACAGGTCCTTTTATAATAGAACATATTTCGCTTACTAAATCTTCGTACTTATCTTTATGTCCAGATTTTGCTATTAAAGAAGGATTTGTTGTTATACCATCAATGAACTCTTTTAGCTCCTTAATTTCATTCAAATCAACACTATCAAGAAAAATTTCCATATTATTGTCCTATTAAAAACCTATTTTTACAAAATATTGTCATCTTTGAAAAGTATTAAATAAAATCGGATTTTTAACTCAATTTTCAGTCCGTTAGGAAAGAAAATATTGCACTGAGAAACAGTATAGCGCTTTCCTTAATTGGTTGCATTTTATTAACAAAATTAGCATAACCAATTTCTGAAGTTTACTAGCTTTACGTTCAATAGAAATTCTTGCATAGCCTAAAACTTAGTGCTACTATTAGTATAGTAACACAAATAGGTAGTGAGAAACAATAAACAAAATGACTAAGTTCGAGTTTAACGCTCGCAATTAAATTCAACTAAAAAGGTTAATATAAAAGGAGTTAATCACTCCTAAAGTAAATATATTATCAGAACAATAGTAATAAGGGGTATATTATGTCAACAAATTTCCCGACATTGAAAAACATATTAGCAGAGCTGAAAAGAAAAAATAGCATTACTGTTTTAGAAGAACATTGTCAGGAAAAATGGGAGGTTTATGACTTGCTCATGGATTTAACAAATGATGAAAATTTTAAGCAAGCATATATAGATCTATCTTTCAACAAGAGCTTTAAAAAAAACTTTATAGAATTAGCAAATCAGGCAAAAAAAGCTGTAAGTAAGTATTTTAGAGACAAAGACATAGACCTTCGAGCTTTTTATGTAGAAACTAACAATTCTGATAAAGTGTTAAACATTAATCTTATTAATTACAATAGAAGTGAGCCAATAAGAATTAGTGATATCTTACAGCAAGAAAGGGATATTAGCACATTGAATATCTATTGCGATAAAAAGCATGACATATACGCTTACCGAAAAGGTAAGGAAAGACATTATGAATTTAAAGAGGGTGCATATTATGAAATGACAAGCACTTGGCCTGTGCAGGACAAGGATGGGAAAACTTTTACCTGTACTATGGTTATGAATGTAAGTAATTCTGGTATAACTGAAGTACTGCAATTTAATGGTCAAGATTTTGAATCGCCACCTGAGGAGTTTTGGGAATTAATAAGACAAAATGAGGAATTATATATTCAAGGCCTCTCTCTACATGATGCTGTAAAAGCATTATTGAAAAAGAACAAAAATGCTAACATTGCACCGGCTGTTAGTAATCTGCAAAATAACGAACATATCGTAATCAATCAAGACGAAAAGCTGAAAGATCTTGAAAATGATGCTAAAAACAATCCTATTCTCTCTTTCACTAGCAACAATGTATCAGAGGTTAATCCACAGCAGATTGCAACTCAAATAGAAGTTAATTCACAACAACTAGATCAAAAGCTTACAAAAGCTGAGCAAGAAATTAGAGAATTAAATGAGCAGAGGAACGAATTACGATATAGGTTCGACAAGGCTGAACAAGAACTTGAAGAGTTAGAAAAGCACAATAGTGACTTACAGAATGAACTTGGAGAAGAAAAGCAAAAAAATGCAAAATTGCAAGCTGAACTGACACAAAAAGATAAAAAACTAGCAAATATGTCAACAGAGCTGCAAGAAAGAGCGCAAGAACTTGAAGGTGCATATGAAGAAAAGAAAGACCTGAAGAAAAAGCTGGAAGTTGCCAATGTAAAAAATAAGAAACTGGAAGATACATTGCAGATAGAGAGCGAGCAAGCAGAACGTATAATGATCGAAGAGAATGAGCGCTTAACGAATTTAAAATATAGGCTCGACAAGGCTGAGCAAGAATTTGAAAAGCATAATAGTGATTTACAGAATGAACTTGGAGAGGAAAAGCAAAAAAATGCAAAATTGCAAGCTGAACTGACACAAAAAAATGAAAAACTAGCAAATATGTCAACAGAGCTGCAAGAAAGAGCGCAAAAACTTGAGAGAGTGTATGAAGAAGAAAAAGAAGATCTAAAGAAGAGGCTGGAAGTTGCTAATGTAGAAAAAGAAGAGTTGACAAGTGAGGTAAGAAAATTGCAAGAGGAATTAGACCAGCTGTTAAGTAATTGCATAATAAAGCAAAAAAAATCAGAACAGGAACTCATGGAGGCTAAGCAAGAAATTGAAGAATTAGAAAAGTGCAATAGTGATTTACAGAATAAACTTGAAGAAGAAAAGCAAAAAAACGTAAAATTGCAAATTGGACTAACACAAAAAGATGAGAAGCTAGAAAATATATCAACAGAGCTGCAAGAGAAAATACAAGAACTTGAAAGTGCACATGAAGGAAAGAAAGATCTAGAGAAAAAGTTAACAATTGCTAATGCAAAAAATGAAAAACTGGAAGATAAATTGAAACAGTTTAAAAAAGCGGAAGAGGAAGCAGAAGATATATTAAATGAAAATTGGAAAGATATACAGAATTTAAAATTTACAATTCTACGCTTAGATGATAAGTACAACACAAATCTGGAATCTTATAAACAAGAGGTAGATCAGCTAAAGCAGGAATATGAAGGGTTAAAGAACGAGGTAGAGCTTAAAGATGAGCAAATTAAGAAGTATAAGCAACAGTTGTCGCAGAAGAGAGAAGAAACAAAAGAGAATCAATTACTGACAAAGATTAAAGAATTGGAAGAATGTAATGAGCACTTGACAGAAATAATTGGAAATAAAGCTCTGGAAATTGAAAGAATAACTGGAGAAAGAAAAGAGCTAAACGGTACAGTGCAATACTTAAATAGCCAAGTAGAACTGTTAAGTCCAGTAATTGATCAAGTACTTGTTAATAAAAAGGAAGTTTTTGATAATAATTCAAAAATGTTTTA
Organism: Wolbachia endosymbiont (group B) of Parapoynx stratiotata; assembly: GCF_947250635.1. Taxonomy (NCBI): domain Bacteria; kingdom Pseudomonadati; phylum Pseudomonadota; class Alphaproteobacteria; order Rickettsiales; family Anaplasmataceae; genus Wolbachia; species Wolbachia endosymbiont (group B) of Parapoynx stratiotata. The sequence goes on from NZ_OX366335.1 coordinate 1,236,010, forward strand.
CCAGCTTACAGAGGAAATTGATGATTCAGAAAAAAAATCTAGGTCTTTAAGCCTTGATAGCGCATTTCATAGCGATCACTGTAATTCACTTCTAGACTTAATCAGCAGTCCCTCAAAGGTGTGTAGCCAAAGTCAGCGTGGAAATGTTTAAAGATGCACATGAGACCAGCGGCTTCTTTATTCAAGTAGCCCCTAAAGAGATTTGACATCAAGATAACTTAAATATATACCAACTCTCTTATCTTTTAATGATTCCTCATCATGAGTCAAATGATCAAAAACCTGAATTTGATTCGTTATAATGCTACAATTATTATTTGCAACCTCTAATATACCATTATCAATTACAACTTTTTCCTTTGTCTGGTTACTCATTTGAGCAGTAATTATACCAGGCAATAAATAAATTAAGTAAGGAGAATGGTAAGCTAAAATCACTAGCTCTCCTTCAAGCCCATTCACTGAAAGCGAAACCACTTCATCGAATGAAATTCGATTATCAGGAGAAAAAAATTGCACCTTAAAAGTGTTCATAATCTTTAATGTCCGGCTCCAACTTCAGCTTTTATTGATTCAGCCTTTTCTATTGCTTCACTTATACTTCCCACCATATAAAAAGCAGCTTCTGGCAGGTGATCATATTTACCTTCAATAATTCCTTTAAAACTAGAAATAGTATCAGAAAGTGAAACAAATTTGCCAGACATGCCAGTAAATACCTCCGCAACATGAAAAGGTTGAGAAAGAAACTTCTGAATTTTACGAGCTCTATCAACAATAATTTTATCTTCATCAGATAGTTCATCCATACCAAGTATTGCGATAATATCTTGCAGCGACTTATAAGTTTGCAATATACGTTTCACTTCAGAAGCCACATTATAATGCTCTTCACCAATGATTTCAGCAGATAAAGACTGAGAAGTTGAGTCAAGTGGATCAACAGCAGGATATATACCCATTTCAGCTATCTGCCTTGACAACACTGTGGTTGCATCAAGATGAGAGAATGTAGTTGCTGGAGCTGGATCGGTCAAATCGTCTGCAGGAACATATATAGCCTGTACAGAAGTAATAGAACCAGCAGTAGTTGAGGCTATTCTCTCTTGCATAGCGCCCATATCAGTCGCAAGAGTTGGCTGATAACCAACAGCCGACGGTATTCTTCCAAGCAAAGCAGAAATTTCAGAGCCAGCTTGAGTAAAACGGAAGATATTATCTACAAAAAATAGAACATCTTGATTTTCATGATCACGAAAATACTCCGCCATAGTTAGTGCTGTTAAAGCAACCCTAGCCCTTGCTCCAGGAGGTTCATTCATTTGACCATAAACCAAAACGGCTTGAGATTTTTCGTGCTCATTTATATCTATTACATTCGAAGTAATCATCTCGTTATAAAGATCATTACCTTCACGCGTTCTCTCTCCTACTCCAGCAAACACAGAAAATCCTTTATGAGCTTTTGCTATGTTGTTAATCAGCTCCATTATCAGAACTGTTTTACCAACACCAGCTCCACCAAATAAGCCAATTTTTCCTCCTTTAAGATAAGGAGCAAGAAGATCTATAACCTTTATTCCTGTAACTAAAACTTCTTCCTGTATCTTCTGCTCAGTAAAACTTGGAGGTGATCTATGTATAGGTTCTAAATTATACTTTCCTTTTAGCGGACCACACTCATCTATAAGCTCTCCTACAACATTAAAAATCCTTCCTAAAGTTGAGCGTCCAACCGGAACTGATATTGGTGCACCTGTATCAACAAACTCATCACCTCTTGACATACCATCTGTGCTATCCATAGCAATACAACGAACTACATTGTCACCTATATGTTGTGAAACCTCTAAAACTAGCTCCTTGCCCTTACATTTTAGTTTGCTTTTTAAAGCATTAAATATCTTAGGCAACCCGTCTTCAAATTTTAAATCAACAACTGCTTGAGTTATTTTAACTACTTTACCTGTACTCATCTCTTTCATCACCTAACACTAAATTCTATAAAAGAACTTCTAAAGAAAATAAATCCTATATTATTAACAGAAATTTTGCAATATTAAAACACTTACTAGTTACGTTTCATTATAAATAGTGCAAATGCATTTAATAGCCAAGTAATAACAAACAGCACCAAACTAAGCGCATAAGCAGCAAGAGTTTGCACACTATTGAAATCCTGATCTCCGGTAAGTAATGTAGCAATTTGTACAGTGATAGTAGTAACTGAATTGAGAGGATTAAAGGTCAAATTTGCATTGATTCCCACAGCCATTAGTACAATCATTGTTTCACCTATCACTCTTGAAATTGATAATAAAATTGCACTTAAAATTGTAGGCATTGCATAAGGTATTGTTATATGCCATATAGTTTCGGCTGGAGTTGCACCAAGCGCCATAAAACCATAACGCAAACTTTTTGGAACAGATCTTATAGCATCTTCAAGCAAAGAAATAATAAAAGGAAGAATCATTATTCCAATCGATAAACCAGCAATCAAAGCACTTTCTGAGTGTATACTTAAATTAAAAAAATTTGCTACCTGCTTTATAAAAAAAGACAAAAATACAACTGAGAAGTATCCATATACAACAGTAGGAATAGCAGACAAAACCTGTAAGGCTGTATTAATAACATAACGCACTTTTTCACTCGCATACTCACTAATATATATTGCAGAAAATAAACCAAGCGGCACCGCAACTAACATTGCTACAATAGTTATAAGTAATGTCCCCACTAAAAGTGGCGCTATACCAAAACATCCCACCTCTCCTTCGCCAATAATAGCTACATTATGCTTCCATTTTAAGCAAAATAAGAATTCTGAAATAGCTACTTTATTAAAAAAAGAAATGGACTGAATAAAAATAGATAGCATTATAAATAAAGTGATAAAAAGTGATATTGCTAAAGCCATAAATAACAAAAATTTTACCATCTTATTTCTTTTAACTTTAAAGATAAAAATCAGCATAAAAAAAAGTAACGCTATAGAAATAGAAGTTATAAAATAACCATCATAGAATGCTAACAAACAAGGTAGCATCCACATACAACTCAAATATATATAAGACTTAACTTTACTTACTGCTTGAAACTTACTCAAACAAAATAAAAGGATTAGTAAAACAGGTACGCCTATAATTAAATTCATTTTTCCATATATCAAATTTTATTCAATAAGAATGCCATAGAAGTTGACCATTATTTGACAATAGAGAAAAATAATTTAAAATAAATAGTTATATTAATATAAAAACAATGAAAAGAACATTTCAACCAAAAAATTTAAAAAAAAAGCACAAACATGGATTTCGTTCACGTATGTCAACAAAAGCTGGAAGAAAAATTCTTAATAAGCGTCGCTCATTAGGGTGTAATAAATTATGCGCATAGTAAGCATAAAAAAAAAGAGTTTTCCTTTGCTTTTAAAAACAGATTAGCACCTGACAGTCTTTTTTATCGAGGGGTATATATATCACTATATGCTATAAAAGAAAGAGAACCTGAAAAGTATATTCATGTTATTAGAGTAGGTCTGGCTATCAGTAAAAAAGTCGGAAAAGCAGCAAAAAGAAATAAAATAAAAAGGCAATTACGAATGCTAGCTAAAGTTAGCATTTCTAATATAAGTAATGTAGGATACTATTACATAATACTAACCCATAAAAACATTATGCAAGCAGGCTATAAAAATTTACAAAAAGACCTCAATATTTGCTTAAAGAAAGATAAAATAAGAAGAAATTTTCACTAAAGTATTTACAGATATATTTTTTATGATAAGATAAGTAAACTTTTTAAAATAAATTAATAGATGTGGGTGCTTGATGGTAGAGAGTATAAGAAAAGAAGATAAAAAGCTCGATACAAATAATGCTGAAGAGAGTTTTTATGAATATAGAAAGTCTAGCTATCGTACACAATGGGGAATGGCATTTGAACAAAGCCAATACTTAGAACAAAATAAGGATAATCCTAGAGGGAAGTTGCTAAATTTAAATATAGAAGCAACTTATTACAATAAGAGAATAGTTTGATAAAAGTAAAAGTACCCGTTCAAGGGAGTGGTTCAAGAAACGATAGGCAGGGGATTGTATAGTTCTCTTTGTTTCCATGTTAAGTATAATGAAATTATCCTTTCAAATTCCTAGCTCTGATTACGTAAAATATGAGCTTTTACAGTAAATGATATAATGCCTAATTTGCTGTTCAGCGCGATAGTGGAATACTTTCTGGTTTACTTAAAAAATTTCACACCATTCTTTCAGATTTTAAAATATTTTTCGCAACTTGAAAAGCTCCAGTTGCTTCAGATAGGTAGCTTCAAGTAATACCTTATACGTTTTGCAACTTTCTTACACTTCTGTTTCATTTTTTAATAAAGCTTTTTTTTAGCATAAATAATTCAGTGGATGCGTTTTTTAAGTAACAGCCCAGAATTTTAACTTCAATAGTCCAGCTATGTTTCAAAGTACCTGTCAGCGACTATTACGATTGCAACATACACTGTCTTTTAAATCTTCTTTCCCTTTAAAACTTGCAGTATTGCTTCAGCACTAACCAAGTTTACCTTTATTATAACACGTTGATGCGCAAAACCTCACTTTTCTTATTCGATTTGCTCATACACCTTTTTGCATTTTGAGGGAATTCTATATTCACTATTTGATACGCTTTCAATTCACATTAAAAGCATCACTTATAATTTTCACGTTTTGAATTTTTATAAAATCCACTGAGTGCTACAATTATCACCTAACTATTGGACCAAATGTATCTGCTTTTTGGTAGTTTGCTACTTCTTCTTTCTCCTCATCTCCAACAACTTAATTAATATTCAATTATATAAAGTTTGATTTTCGGAAGATCAATTGTTTGATGATTTGTTAAATGTTACTATCTCTCCTCCTCATTTGCAAATAGGTGACAAATTCTACTTTTAAATTTTCTACTTTTATTTTAAAGTTTTCGCAAAGTTCTAAAAGATTAGTTATATTACCTCACAGCTACTCTATGTTTACCTTGTTTCATCGCTCTACTGAACAGATATAGATAAAAAGAAATTTTTATAAGCTTGGCAACGACCTACTTTCCCTTTTTAAGTATCATCGGCGCTAAAAAGTTTCACTTCCGAGTTCGAAATGAGATCGGGTGGTTCATTTTTGCTATAGTCACCAAGTCAATAAAAATTTCTGACTTAACAAATTTCAATTTAATATTTAACACTGCATATGCACATATAGAAAGGAAATAAATCAATCAGGCTATTAGTACTAGTTAGCTTCACATGTTACCATGCTTCCACACCTAGCCTATCAACGTGGTAGTCTTCCACGGCCTTAATTGGGAAATCTTTTTGAAGAGGGTTTCTTGCTTATATGCTTTCAGCAATTATCCCATCTATACATAGCTACCCAGCGATGCTATTGGCATAACAGCTGGTACACCAGAGGTATATCCATCTCGGTCCTCTCGTACTAGAGTCAGATCTTCTCAAATTTCCTTCACCCACGGCAGATAGAAACCGAACTGTCTCACGACGTTCTAAACCCAACTCACGTAACACTTTAATCGGCGAACAGCCGAACCCTTGGGACCTTCTCCAGCCCCAGGATGTGATGAGTCGACATCGAGGTGCCAAACGGTGTCGTCGATATGAACTCTCGAACACCATCAGCCTGTTATCCCCGGCGTACCTTTTATCCGTTGAGCGATGACCCTTCCATACAGAATCACCGGATCACTATGACCGACTTTCGTCTCTGCTTGGCTTGTCAGCCTCGCAGTCAGGCAAGCTTATGCCATTGTACTATCAAGCTGATTTCAGACCAGCTCTAGCTTACCTTCGCACGCCTCCGTTACTTTTTAGGAGGCGACCGCCCCAGTCAAACTACCCACCATACAATGTCCTAGTTCCAGATAATGAAACATAGTTAGATATCAAAAGTGTAAAGGGTGGTATCTCAAGGTTGACTCCATTATAGCTAGCGCCATAACTTCAAAGTCTCCCACCTATCCTGCACATCACACTTTTAATAGCAATGTAAAGCTATAGTAAAGGTGCACGGGGTCTCTTCGTCTAACCGCGGGTACCCCGCATCTGCACGGGGAATTCAATTTCGCTGAAGTGATGTTGGAGACAGTGGAGAAATCGTTACGCCATTCGTGCGGGTCGGAACTTACCCGACAAGGAATTTCGCTACCTTAGGACCGTCAGTGTTACGGCCGCCGTTTACTGGGGCTTCAATTCAGAGCTTGCACCCCTCCTATTAACCTTCCAGCACCGGGCAGGCGTCAGACCCTATACTTCCACTTACGTGTTTGCAGAGTCCTGTGTTTTTAGTAAACAGTCGCTACTCCCTATTTTGTGCCACCTACTCATAGTTGCCTAAAAGCAGGTTACCCTTCTTCCGAAGTTACAGGTATAATTTGCCGAGTTCCTTCAACATCATTCTTTCAACACCTTAGTATACTCTACTCATCCACCAGTGTCGGTTTACGGTACGGCCTCATAAATATAAGTGCTATTTCCTGGAGCTTCTTTTAAGCATAGATCAATCCAATAAGACCTATACAAATACAAAACCCGTCACACTTAAGAGGTTTAGGAATATTAACCTAATTGCCATCGACTACTCCTTTACGGACTCGCCTTAGGAACCGACTAACCCTACGCAGATTAACTTAACGTAGGAACCCTTAGATTTTTGGTGAGAGTGTTTTTCACACTCTTTTACGCTACTTATGTCAGCATTCTCACTTCCGATATCTCCAGCAGTTTTCACAAACCGCCTTCACAGACTTACGGAACGCTCCGCTACCGCGCCTATTAATCGAAATTAATAAGCACCCACATCTTCGGTATACAGCTTTAGCCCCGGTACATTTTCGATGCAGAAAAACTTATTTAGACAAGTGAGCTGTTACGCTTTCTTTAAAGGATGGCTGCTTCCAAGCCAACCTCCTAGCTGTAATGGTTTTTCCACTTCCTTCCCCACTTAGCTGTAATTTTGGGACCTTAGATAGTGATCTGGGCTGTTTCCCTTTCCACCACGGACTTAGCACCCGTAGTGTGTCTGCTGTATAATTAATTGTTGGTATTCGGAGTTTGGTTAGATTTGGTAAGATGATGAATCCCCCTAGTCTATCCAGTGCTCTACCCCCAACAACATACATACAACGCTCTACCTAAATAGATTTCGCGGAGAACCAGCTATTTCCAAGTTTGATTGGCCTTTCACCCCTAATCACAACTCATCCAATAATGTTGCAACATTAACTGGTTCGATCCTTCAGTATGTTTTACCATACCTTCAATCTGGTCATGACTAGATCACTTGGTTTCGGGTCTAATCCATAAAACTAAACGCCCTATTCAGACTTGCTTTCGCTACGCCTACACCTACCGGCTTAAGCTTGCTTCATAGATTAACTCGCTGACCCATTATGCAAAAGGTACGCTGTCACTCTAAATATCAATAAATTGATATAGAGCTCCAACTGTTTGTAAGCACTTGATTTCAGATTCTATTTCACTCCCCTCCCGGGGTTCTTTTCACCTTTCCCTCACGGTACTTGTTCACTATCGGTCGTTAAGGAGTATTTAGGCTTGGAGGATGGTCCCCCCATATTCAAACAGGATTTCACGTGCCCCGCCCTACTCAAGGATTTAAAAACTTTCTATTTATACAGGACTATCACCTTCTATGGTTACCATTTCCAGAGTATTCTAATTCTTATTTTTAAATCACTAGCCTTTTCCGCTTTCGCTCGTCACTACTAACAGAATCTCGGTTGATTTCTTTTCCTTTGGCTACTTAGATATTTCAGTTCACCAAGTTTGCTTTATATACTTAGTATATAATAACTAGCTAAGCTAGTTGGGTTTCCCCATTCGGAAATCTGCGGATCAAAATTTGTTGACAATTTCCCACAGCTTATCGCAGCCTGCCACGTCCTTCATCGCCTCTTAACGCCAAGGCATCCATCAAGTGCTCTTAATAATTTATTTATCTGACTATATGTAGAATATGCAGAGTTAAATATTAACTTACAATTGAATTGAGATTAAATAATCTCTACCATAAAACTTTTCAAACATCTAAAAACTAATCTTTTATATGTTACAATCTGATAAATCATATGTCAACGCCTTTTTACACAAAACATTTACCTATTATTATCAACAACAATATACCAGCAATCTTAAACAGTACAATCTGAGAAATATTCGACATATTGATATGTACAGAAAAATTAATGAAAAAGATATTTTGTAAGATAAAATGTGTTAAAATTAGTTACCTAAAAATGAAAATGAACATTTGGAGTATTTCTAATGTATGAAAAGTAATCTATCTTTTATAAAAAACTTTGCTTTAAATTGTATATCTAAGCTCACTGGCTTATTAAATATTAAAAAAGTAAAAAATTTCATTATGGATAGATACAATACTCTCCATAAAGAAATTGTAGTGTTTCTTGAAAAATCTAAAAACCTGTTAAATACCAACATTGAAATCGGGTTATATCACTTCTATAAAGGTAATATATCAGATGCAAAGTTAAGATTTTGGTTAATTAGCATATTCTACCCCAATTTACCTATAATCTGGTATAATATTGGAAGATGTCATTTTGCAGTAGGAAATACTAATAGAGCTTATAATTATTTAACAAAGACGCTAAAATTAGATAGTAGTCACAAAGAAGCTTCTTACTACTTAAAAAAAATAACAAACACATCAGATATCGTAGAATTGCCTGAAAATCTCATAAAACAATATTTTGATTACACAGGTGAATATTTTGTTGAGCATTGGCTAATTGCCAAACAATACAGAGGGCATGAACTCGTACACATGATAATTACAAAAGTCTTTAACAACTCCACTTCTAAACTGAATATACTCGACCTTGGTTGCGGTACTGGAATATGTGGTCACTTCCTAAAAATAAGTAATATTAGAAGTCGCATAACAGGAGTTGACATCTCAAATAGAATGCTCAATATTGCAAGAGGATGCCTTATAAAAGGTAAACCTGTTTACGATGAGTTAATACATACAGAAATGAAAGAGTTTCTTAAACAAGAGAAGAACCAGCAGTATGATGTAATTATCTTTGCTGAAGTGCTACACTATCTACATGATTTTCTAGCAGAATTGGAACTAGCAAAAGGATTGACAAACAAAAAAGGGGTTATTGTATGTTTAGTAAGAAGAAAGGAAGGTAAAGGTATTGACTTTGTAAACAAAGGAGATTATTTTCGTCATTCAGAAGATTATATTCAGCATGTTGCAAAAGAAACAAATATGCAAATAAGTCAAATGAGTTACTGTAAAATATATGGCAGTCAGGTTGATGGTATCTTATTTGCATTACAACATCCACAAACAAATTCAACAACTTAATCGAGAAATCGCTCAAATAAATTTCTATATTATCATAAAAGGAGCCTTATGAATTACATTACTATTAATTACGCAAAAGATAGTAAATTAACCGATTTTGGAAAAGCAGTTCTATTGGATAGGTATTTAATAGAAAATGAAAGTTATCAAGATCTCTTTATACGTATTGCTAATTACTATTCTGATGATAGAAAACATGCACAACGTCTTTATGATTATATGAGCAACTTGTGGTTCATGCCTTCAACACCAATACTTAGTAACGGCGGTACCAAAAGAGGATTGCCTATTTCCTGCTTTCTTAATGAAACTGAAGATAGCTTGAAGGGAATAGTTGATCTATGGAATGAAAATGTTTGGCTCGCTGCACGTGGTGGTGGAATAGGTAGTTATTGGGGAAATTTACGTTCAATTGGTGAAAGTGTCAAAGGTAGCGGTAAAACATCAGGAATTGTGCCATTTATCGTAGTACAAAACGCTCTGACGCTTGCAATCAGCCAAGGATCCTTAAGAAGAGGAAGCTCAGCAGTTTATCTTCCTGTATGGCATCCAGAAATAGAAGAGTTTCTAGATTTACGTAAGCCAACTGGTGGTGACCCAAATCGCAAAGCATTAAATATACATCATGCTGTAATAGTAACAGATAAGTTTATGCAAGCTGTTGAAGATGATCAAGAATGGGATTTAATAAGCCCTCATAACAATAAAGTTATTTCAACAGTAAAAGCACGGGATATATGGATTAAAATATTAACAGCAAGAGTTGAAACTGGAGAACCTTACATTATTTTCCTTGATGCAACAAATAACAATAAGCCAGAATCTTACAAAAAGCTCAACTTAGACATCAAAATGTCAAACCTATGCAGTGAAATAACTTTAACTACAGGTTACGATCACCTGAAAAAGTCACGCACTGCTGTATGTTGTTTATCATCCGTAAATCTTGAATACTACGAAGAATGGAAAGATAATGAGCTTTTCATAGAAGATATAATGCGTTTTCTTGATAATGTATTAGAGGATTTCATAAACCACGCACCAAATGAAATACAGCGAGCAAAATATTCCGCAATAAGAGAGCGTAGTATCGGTCTTGGTGTGATGGGCTTTCATTCATTTTTACAAAGTAAAATGGTTCCTTTTGAATCAGTAACAGCCCAACAATGGAATAAAAAAGTATTTAAGCATTTGCGCGAGCAAGCGGATGTAGTTTCTAAAAAATTAGCAGAAGAAAAAGGGCCATGTCTTGACGCTAAAGAAATCGATCTAATGGAAAGGTTTACACATAAGCTCGCTATTGCTCCAACTGCCTCAATTTCGATTATCGCAGGCAACACTTCTCCTGGAATAGAGCCGTATGCAGCAAACGTATTTATACAGAAGACACTTACAGGTTCATTTGTAGTACGAAATAAATTCTTGCAAAAACTACTAGCAGAAAAAAATCAAGACAATGATGAAACATGGTCCTCAATTTCAACAAATGAGGGTTCTGTTCAGCATTTAGATTTTCTTAGCAAGCATGAAAAACTGACATTTAAAACAGCATACGAACTTGATCAACAATGGATCATAGAACATGCAAGTGATAGAACTCCTTATATTTGTCAATCTCAATCAGTAAATCTGTTCTTACCTGCCAATGTGCATAAACGTTACTTACACAAAATACATATGCTTGCTTGGAAAAAAGGATTAAAAAGCTTGTATTATTGCAGATCACAATCAATGCAGAGAGCTGACAAGGTCTCACATGACATATTCAAAAAAAGTGAAATATTGCAACAAAAAACAGATATTAATTATGATGAATGTCTATCATGCCAGTAGACTGTACATAACTTACTGTCACAAAAATACAATTGTACAAAAGTTATGTTTTCATAGATGCTACATAGAAATCCAGATGAATTTCTAAAGTCTATTCCAAGAGATAAACGTATAATGTGCCTTGATATGGGAGAAAAACAAATAGGCATAGCATTTAGTGATAAAACACAGCTTATAGCTACAGCTCATAGTATATATTATAGAAGAAATATGAGCAAAGATTTAGGTTATCTAAATAGAGTGCTTAAAGAAAATGAAGCTGGATCAATGGTAATAGGACTACCATTCACAATAGATGAACAAGAGACCGAATGGTGCAAAGTAATAATCCAGTTTGCAAATAAAATAATAAAAAAATGCAAAGTACACATATACCTACAAGACGAAAGTCTATCAACATCTCTTGCAACTCACGCACTAAAAATTACTGGAATATCAATCACAAAATCAAAAAAAATAGATGATAAAATTGCTGCATGTATTATTCTGCAACGAACATTGGATAAGATAAATGCAATTAAATAGCTATTGGTTCCGTTTCTGTCATTTTTTTAGCTTAATTCACAACACTAACTATTAAACAAGAGAGAGATATATTAAGTTATTATAATTATAAATGAGATAATTAATCTAATTATTGACAATATTAAAAATATTGGTATAATTTAAGCATGTAAATGAGAAGATAACTATGAATGAAACCGTGAAACAGCTCATAAAAAATACTCAACCTTCATTAAAATACTTTACAGAACCGTCATCAAAGCTAGATGAAAAGAAGTTTAAAGAAATATTGTATAAACATCTTTCGTTGCAAAATCATGAATTTGGTGCACATAAAGAAAAAATTGATCAGATTGTTAGAGAAAGTTACCAAGATTACTATGATACGTGTGAATTAGTAAGCAAGGGAATGTACTATGTGTACAGAATATACTATTGTGAAGAGAATGGGAAACTTGTGGCCCGTACCCTCAAATATCTTGCACAGAATAAACTAAAACTTAGCAAGTACACAGAGATTTGCTATTTACAGGAGGAAGGGCAACTTAAGCTTGTTAGAGAGTTTGAATCTCCTCAAAGTTATCAAAAATTTCAGAGAACTGGCGGAGATCTTGGATTAGTAATATGTCGCTTTCAGTTCGATAATAACCATATTAAATTGTTATCTCCAGAAAAATATGATATGCCTCGCTTTACTGGTGGTAGTATTACAGCTGCTATAAGTGACAATACTCAGCTTATGATGGATATATCAAATTCAAACAGCAAAAGAATTGGATATCTCATTAATCAAACCAAAAACATTAATAAGTATAACCTACGATATGGAAATAATCCTATTCTTCTTTCTATAGCCAAAGGCTACAATCATGCCAACACTGAACATAAAGGCCCTCAACCCTCATTACAACAAAAAAACATTATAAATAAATTACTAGAAAGAGAAGATCTTGATATAAATTGTATTCATCTCGGTAACGGTATGACACCTTTACATATAGCATGCCTGAGGGGCGACTCTTCCGAGCTAATACAAAAATTATTGGATAAAGGAGCTGATTTAAACGCTGTTGATTATTACGGAAACAAGCCTAATGATCTGCTTAGTTATAGTTATGAAAAGGTCCAGATAATTATACAAAATATGACTGGAAATTATAAATTTGGTGGTAAAGAGCATTCTTATATAAAGCTGCGTGAAGATCAGTCTTATACTGCAACATTACCGACTCGAGAAGAAAGAGAGAGCAATATTCAAGAAATAAGAAAGATACTGTCCAAAAATAGGTCACGAGAGAAAGAACAGTCATCCACAAATTCCAGCACAATAGGTAAACCTTTAGCAACAAAAATAAATAGTTTACAAATTGAAGCTAAAAACTCCGTAGAAAGATAGTAAAGCTTAAACAGATAAAAAGTGAATCGCAAATAGTGATTCACTACTTGTCTTCATTATAGATAGAAGATAGTTATATTATTGCTGCAGCAATTTCTGCTATATTCTAAATCTGATAACTGATATGTATTTATAATTAGATGCAAGATTTCAAAAATCCACGCCTTACAAGTTTAAAATTTGAATTAACTACCAATTCCCATAAAACAAAAATTTTTCGTATAAGCATGACAAATTGCTGTAGCAAGAGCATCAGCAGTATGGTGACATTTTATATTTGAGCTTTTAACTATTTGCTTGACCATAAATATAATCTGACCCTTATCAGCATGACCATTTCCAGTAATGCTCTTTTTTATATAGTTTGCATCATATTCATTCATGGGTAAATCCGTCATTCGTAATATTAAAATTGCAATTGCTCTTGCATATCCTAAAGTTAGCGAAGATTTTGGATTCTTATTAATAAAAATTTTTTCCACAGCAGCTTCATTTGGAGAGTATAGGAAAATTACTTTCTTTAATTGTTCAAAAATTATATGTAGACGTTCACCTACACCCAATTTACCATCAGTTGATATGGTACCGCCACCCAAAAATTTAATATTATTCTTTTCTTCCAGTCTAATAATGGCCCAACCAGTCTTACTCATCCCTGGATCTAGGCCTATTATTTTAATCACTTAATAAAGGCTTAACCAATAAATAAACAGAAATAAAAATATCCATACTAGATCGACAAAGTGCCAATACCAAGAAGCAAACTCAAAGCATAAGTGATCTTGAGGTGTAAATTGACCTTTTCGAGCTCTAAATAAGCATACTGACAAAAATATTATTCCTATTATAACATGCACACAATGAAACCCAGTAATCATGTAAAAGTTAGATGTATAAATAAGTTTTTCTCCTGTTTCTCGCAAAGAAAAACTTGCTTCATGATATTCGATTGCTTGCACTATTATAAAGAACATCCCAAGCAATATAGTTATAGACAGCATTTTAATCATGCTTTTTTTATCATTTTCAAGTAAAAAATGATGTGCTGAAGTAATTGTTGTACCAGAAAGCAATAATATTAGTGTATTCATAAATGGTAACGACCACGGATCCGGTGGTAAAATCCCTTCAGGGGGCCATTCAACTTTTTTTGTAGGAGAAAACGCTTCAAATAAAAAAACCGGATCAAGCCAGGCTTTAAAGAATGAACAAAAGAACGCTATAAAAAACACAACTTCCGAGAGGATAAATAAGTACATTGCAAGCTTGAGTCCATGTTTTACAATGGCAGTATGGCATTTATCATAAATTGCTTCTCTTATTACATCTCTCCACCAATAAAACAGCACTCCTGATACCGCAGAGATTCCCAAAACTAAACCAAATATTCCAGAAATTTGTTTATGGAGTGTACCAACTAATCCAAGTGCAAGAACAAGAATTGCTGCTGATATAGCAATTGGCCAGGGACTTGGGTCCACTAAATGAAAATCATGTTCTTTACTTTTCATATCATCTTCAAAAATACGTATTAAGCATACAAATTAGCTTAAAATTGTCAATATTTCTTAGGAAATTGATTAAATCTTGAAAAATTATATGCGCTGTTCCAAAAGTCTAACTCAAATTGTGCAGTTATTTTAAATAATTCAAGCATTCTGGTCCTTTCACTTTCCCTTACTTTGTTACAATACTCGTCAACAATACCTTCCAAAGCAACACATCCAGATTCCATCAAGCTACTGCCAAAAAAATCAAGCCAATCCTTATACCTATTATTTTTTTTAATTTTATTTCTCATACTATTAACAACAACTTTATATATAAAATGGCAAGAGTAGAGAACTGTTACAGCTTCATAAACGTTACTATATGAAGTAGACAAAAGAAAGTTAGTAAAATTGAAACACTCAAGCGACTTTTCTCCACGATTTATGGAATACACAGCAAAGTAGTGGTTGTATAACACTTTCATAATCTCTACTACCCCTTTAGCCACCTCAATAAATGGAACAATGTTGTTACAACTCTCCATTTTTGATGCAATCATTAAAACAGTACGAACATAATCAGCTAAAAAGAATGCATCTTGTTGTATATAAAATTTGAAGTTTTCTATATTTAAAGTATTATTTGCTAATTCAACATTGAAAGGATGCTCAATAATATCCTTTAAAAGATTTGACCCATAATAGCTCTTAATTATACCACTGAACATCACATAAACTAGAATATAATTTAGTGTTAATACTACAGACTATGCTAGAGAATACATCTCATCCCAAAACATTATTTCTAGCTCTAGACCTCTCTTAAAAAACTCATGCATCCTTCTTTTTTCACAATCTCCAGCTTTCTTATAAAATTTATTCGTAACATTAGTAAACTCATCAATTGCAGCATTCATTGCTTTGCTATTGTAAATATTGACCCATCCTTCGTACTTGCTATTTTTAACCTCATCGAGTGTTAGCTCACTCATCATATTATGTAGAATGATTTGGTATATGTTAAAGCAAGGGTAAGATGCTGATAAAGCTTCAGCAACAGAACTGTGATATGCAGCGCGCATGAAAAAGTCAGTAAAGGCAGAACAGGATCTTGATTTTTTGTGATTATCAGATAAATCACAATCTCCAAAATGTTCTTTATATTGCCTCCGAACATCAAATGTTCCTCTTGCCACATTTATTAAGCTGCTCATTATTTCAATGTCATGAACTTTAGCTGCAATAATCAATAAAGCACGAGTACAGTCCACTAAATATAAAAAATCCTGCTGAAGATAAAATTTGAACTTTTCATAATCTAGCGTATTATTCATCAACTCAACATTGAAAGGATGTCCTTTTATTTTTTCAATAAGACCAGATGATTCTTTTATAGCAATATCATAAAATTCTTCTTTTGGTTTGTCGGACATCTTGCAAGCCTCATAAATATTAAAACTAGTATAGTTACTAAAGAGTTACTTACAATTTATAATAAGTTATTATATAAGTATCAAGCTAGAAATAAAAGAGTTTAATAGTTTAAAGAAATTCTCTCTTTTCTTCTTCTATATTAAATTCTTTACAAAAATCAGTAGATAAGTCCACACCTTCCCAAGAAAATCCACCATCACTTTCTAACTTTTTACCAAAATGCCCATAGCAGGCTGTACGTTTATATATAGGACGATTAAGTGATAAATGTCTGATTATGCCTTTAGTTGATAAATCTATGTTACCTTCAATAAACCCTTTAATCCTCTCTTCATCTATTGTATTCGTGCCAAATGTATCAATGTAAAATGAAGTAGGTTTTGAGACACCAATTGCATAAGAAAGCTGCACAAGACAACGTTCAGCTAAACCTGCAAAGACAATATTTTTAGCAAGGTATCTCGCCATATAAGCTGCGGATCTATCAACTTTTGTTGCATCTTTTCCAGAAAACGCTCCTCCACCGTGTGGAATATAGCCTCCATAAGTATCAACCATAACTTTTCGTCCGGTTAATCCACAATCACCAACTGGTCCACCAATAACAAATCTACCTGTTGGATTGACTAAGAGATTTTCTTTAGGGCACATCCACCCTTCAGGTAAAGATGAAGCTATGTAAGGATAAATTATTTCCTTCACTTTCGATTGACTCAGATCCTCAAGATGCTGTATTGAAACAACAATACTTTCAGCACGCACTGGAAGGTTATTCTCATACGCCAAAGTGATTTGCGATTTTGCATCCGGACCAAGCTTTACCTCTTTGACCATACTCATGATATTTCTCAGAATCGAGTGTGCATAAAAAATGGGTGCTGGCATGAGGCTTTCTGTCTCTATTGTTGCATAGCCATACATTATGCCCTGATCCCCAGCACCTTGATCCACACCTATTGCAATGTCATTTGATTGTTCATGTAGTAATATATTTACTTTCACTGTTTCCCAGTGGAAACCATCATGCTCATAACCAATATCTTTTATTGTATTCCGTACAATACTTTCAATCTTGCTATTTTCAATGTTCGGCCCAAATACTTCCCCAGCTATAATAACATTATCTTTAGTAACTAAAGTCTCTATTGCAGTACGAGAGGAAGAGTCATTAAAAAGGTATTCGTCAAGTATTGCATCTGAAATCTGGTCTGCTACTTTATCTGGATGACCGGCTGCTACTGATTCACTGGTTACTGAATTCTTATGTAAAACCATCGTTTAGTTACACAATATCAAAACTATTGCAAATTTAAATGGTGGGTCTGGGAAGAGTTGAACCTCCGACCTCACGCTTATCAGGCGTGCGCTCTAACCACCTGAGCTACAGACCCGTATCTATTCAAGCCAAGGCTTGCATATCATCTGTAGGCACAACATCAATAAACGTCTTTTTATTTGCTGATTTTCTAAAACTCACCCAGCCTTTCGTTTTAGCAAAAATCGTATGATCTTTACCCATACCAACATTCTTTCCAGGATGAAATTTTGTACCTCTTTGACGTACAATTATGTTACCTGGAATAACCCCACCATTCTTCTTTATCCCGAGCCGACGCCCTGCCGAATCTCTACCATTACAGGAACTACCACCTGATTTTTTAGTTGCCATATCTTACCTCTTACTTTTGAAGACTAATTTCATTGATACGAAGAACAGTAATATACTGCCTATGACCATTTTTCCTACGGTAATTTTTTCTTCTCTTTTTCTTAAAGATTATAATTTTTTTATCTCTACACTGCTCCAGTACTTCAGCTTTAACAACAGCATTAGATGAACAAGATAAGCCATTACTTGAAACACAAATCACTTTATTGATTTCCACTTCCTCTTTTTCTTCAGCTTGTAATCTTTCTACTTTAATTATGCTGCCTTTTTTTACTAAATACTGCTTTCCACCAGTTTCGATTACTGCAAACATGACAAATATCAATTATTGTTATTAACACTAATCGTAAATGATGTTACACATACTGTCAATATAAATAAAAACATGAAATACTTCTACCTTTATCTGCTTTTCCTCGTGGAGAGTAGTCAAGTTTTAAAACTTGACTACTCTCAAATTCTCTTAGTCTCATGAAAACTTTACGACGTTAACAAAAACTCAAGCTTTCACTAAAAACATTCAATCGGAGCTTACAAATTAAAACTCATTCCAAGTTCAAACCCATGAGAAAACTCACTGAACTTGTGAAGTTTGTAGCCAGCAAAAACATTCGTTCTCTCAGAAAGTGGAAGATTAATACCAGAACCTATCTGGTAGGAAAAAAATCCTTCTTGTTTTTGAGACATTGCAATAATGCCTCCTGTGCCAAAAGTAATATAAGGAGTAATATCCGTACTTTCAAATTGATGATGATAATGAAGCTTTGCCATAAGTCCCAACTCTAGTCCAGCAAGGTTATACTGACTATTGAGAATAGTGAGAATAGGTTTAACTACAGAACCAACCGAAATTTTAACACTATCTGTATAGTGATAACCAAGATCATAATTAACACCAAGATTGCCATATGACGACGAAGTATAGATTCTATCTCTAATCCAATCAACTCCAAAAGACGGTGCTGACAGAGAACAGCAGACTACTAAAGTAAGTAATTTTTTCATTTTTACCCTCTAACCATGAATATACGCATATATACTCACAGAAAAGTTAAAAATTACATAACTTACATAATAAAATCGGAATCACTTTCTTAGCTACTTGCCTTTCTTTTGCAATTGCCAAACTTCTCTTTGTCACATTTTGTTACCTACCGCAATCATCATTTTAGCCTATATCACTTGCTTTTTTTCAACAAAAATTCAAACCAGACTTCACTAAAAACATTCAATCGGAGCTTACAAATTAAAACTCATTCCAAATTCAACCCCATGCGAAAGTTCATGAAACTTCTGCAGCTTGTAGCCAGCAAAAACACTTGTTCTCTCAGAAAGTGGAAGATTAATACCAGAACCTATTTGATAAGAAAAAAATTCTTCTACGTCTGGCCCTTGATTTTCTGAAAGAGGAATTTTAGCAACTCCTCCTACACCAAAAGTAACATAAGGAGTAATATCTGTATTTTCAAATTTATGATGATAATGAAGCTTTGCCATAAGTCCCGCGTCTAAAATCCCTTCACTCATAACAAGTTTAACTGCAGGACCAAATGAAATTTTAATGCTATCTGTACAGTGATAGCCAAGATCATAATTAATACCAAGCATGCCATACGACGAAGAGGTGTAGGTTCTATCTTTAACCCAATCAACTCCAAAAGACGGTGCTGACAAAGAACAGCAAGCCAACAAAGTAAGTAACTTTTTCATTTTTATCCTCCAAAGATTAATATATGCATATACAAGCATATAAATATTAAAAATAGTATAAATTGCAAGTAAAAAATTGGAATTATTTTATTTTTTTTGTTATTTGTCTTTCTCTTGCAATTGCAAATTGGCATATCTTTCACTATCTGCTGCAATCATCATTTGAGTCTACATCACTTACTTTCGCTTCAATATAATTTCCCACTAGCCTTTACTAAAAATATTCAATCAGAGTTTACAAATTAAAGCTCATTCCTAGCTCAATTCCATGGAAAATTTTATGAAACCTTTGCAATTTGTAGCCAGCAAAAACACTTGTTCTTTCAGAAAGTGGAAGATTAATACCAGCACCTATTTGATAAGAAAAAAATTTATCATTGACTATAGTTTTGAAAACCTCTGCCAATAGGGTACTTATGTTTCCACCTACATTATCAGCTCTACTTATTTTAGGTTTAGCCTTCATTGTACGAACTATAACAGTACCAACACCAGCAGTAATATAAGGAGTAATATCCGTACCTTCAAATTTATGATGATAATGAAGCTTTGCCATAAGCCCCATAACTCCTCCAAATTCTTCATCAAGAGTAGGTTTGATTACAGAATTAATAATAGGTTTGATTACATAGCCAACTGAAATTTTAGTGCTATTTGTATAGTGAAAACCAACATCATAATTAACACCAAGCCGGCTATATGACAAAGAAGTATAGATTCTATCTTTAATCCAATCAACTCCAGAAGACGGTACTGACAGGAAACAACAGACCACCAAAATAAGCAACTTTTTCATTTTTAACATGTATATTGATATACATGTATACTAATGCATATGTTAAAAATAACATAATTCGCGTAATAAAAATTAGAGTTATTTTATTTTCTTAGTTATTTGCCTTTCTCTTGCAATTGCAAGACTTTTCTCTGGCACATCCTCTACTATAACGCTACCTGCTGCAACTAGAGAGTCATCATGAACATTAAGCGGTGCAATTAATGAACTATTGGCACCAATAAAACAATTGCTTCCAATATTT
This sequence comes from Wolbachia endosymbiont (group B) of Parapoynx stratiotata, assembly GCF_947250635.1. Classification (NCBI taxonomy): domain Bacteria; kingdom Pseudomonadati; phylum Pseudomonadota; class Alphaproteobacteria; order Rickettsiales; family Anaplasmataceae; genus Wolbachia; species Wolbachia endosymbiont (group B) of Parapoynx stratiotata. Next base: position 1,256,508 of record NZ_OX366335.1, read on the forward strand.
GTTTTATGTTTCTTTTTCCCATCATAATTACAAATAACGGTACCTGCACCTATGTTACTCCCCTGCCCTACCTGAGTATTTCCTATATAACTTAAATGCTTTATCTTAGTATTTATACCTATATCACTTGCTTTTGTTTCAACAAAATTACCTATGATTGCACCATCACCTATTGTTGTATTTTCACATTTGGCAAATGGACCAACCCTAACACCAGATCCTATTTTTACTCCAGGACCAAAAAAAACGTATGGGTAAACAATCGAATCCATACCAATTTGCGTATCAAGAGAGAAGAAAACAGTTTCTGGAGCAACAAGCGTTACTCCAGAGTTAGTGAAAAACTTTCTTTTTTCTTCTTGAAAGTAAAACTCAGCTTTTACAAGGTCATTCCTATTATTTATACCAGTTGCCTCCTCTTCGTCAGCAGTAATATAGCCGACATTTAAATTACTCTTTACTGCAATGGCAACGATATCGGTCAAGTAATATTCATGAGCTTGGTTATTACACTCTATTTTCTCCACCAATTCACGTAGATTCTTTTCACGTGCAACCATTATTCCGGCATTAGCAAGAAATTCCTCATCATTATTTCTACCATTTTGTGCTTCTACGATTTCTCTTAGGGAGCCGTTCTCAATAATTAGTCTACCGTATCCTTTATTATTAGTTTTAAACCCAAGACAAACTAAAGCATTGCTCTCTCCTAAGCAGCTTATCATTTTAGTTATTGTGCTGCTTTTTATTAGTGGAGTATCCCCATACTGCACAACAACTATATCTGACAATTCTTTCAGGTTTCTCATTGCAATTTTGACTGCATCCCCTGTACCGAGCGTTGACTCTTGTGTAATTAATTTTATATCCTTAAAGCATTCCAGCCTTTGAGTTAAAGGCAAATCGACTACAATAACTATTTTTTCAGGATTCAGCTGCTTTGCATTGTAAATGACATGCTCAAGCATGGAGAAATTACCTATTTTGTGCAGAACCTTAGGCAAGCTTGAATTCATTCGTTTACCATGCCCAGCAGCAAGTACAACAAATGTATAAGATTTATTTGTCACTTATCTTAAAGACAAAAAATGAAAACCATAATGGTTGAGCCAACTAACTCTATTGTCGTAAAAGCTCCTTAGATCACTAATTTGATATTTCAGCATTGCTAGCCTTTCTATACCAATCCCAAATGCAAAGCCACTGTATTTAGTATGGTCTATTCCAACATTTTTAAAGACATTTGGATGCACCATACCACATCCAAGTACTTCAATCCATTTACTACCTTTATAACTTATGTCCACTTCTGCAGAAGGCTCAGTAAAAGGAAAAAAACTATTACGAAAGCGTATTTTTAGACCTTTATCTCCGAAAAATTTACTAAGGAAGCGATGAATAGTAAATTTTAATTGGCCCATATTGACATTTTCATTAACATAAAGCCCTTCTATCTGATGAAACATAGGAGTGTGAGTTGCATCAAAGTCATTTCTGTATACCCTGCCTGCAGCTACTATTTTAATTGGAAAAGCTTTTGTCTTTTCCATAGTTCTAATCTGCACAGATGAGGTATGAGTGCGCAGCACCATTCTTTTATCGTTTATTTTATTCTTTAAGTAGAAGGTATCTTGCTCCTCTCGCGCAGGATGATGACTTGGAGTATTTAGCGCATCAAACACGTGAAATTCATCTTCAATATCAGGACCATCAACTGCTTTGAAGCCCATATGTGCAAAAATGAGCTTTACTTCACTTATAACTTTGCTCAGTGGATGAATCTTGCCAATTCTTTCTGGTCTGACAGGCAGTGTGATATCAACTGCTTCATTTTGCAGTTTTAACTTAACTTCTTTATCTTTTAGTTCATTTTCTTTGCTTGTTATAAGCTGGTCTATCTTATTGCGTAAAACATTAATCACTGCACCTAGGTCGCGTTTTTCTCCTGCATCATCTATATTCTTTAAGTCATCGAAATAAGCTTTTACTACACCCTTTCTCCCCAAGTATGACAACCTAACTTTTTCTAAATCCTGCAAAGAAGCAGCATTTTCAATCTCAGAAACTGCCTTATCTTCAAGTAAAGGTATTTCACTTATTAGCTCTTTGTTCACCTTAAAAACGCTAGCTTAAACTTTCATTATAGTGAAATCTTTAATATCATCAATAAAACTATTCGCATAAAAAGTTGTCATCCAAGCACTCTCCTTCTTGTCATTCCAGTGCTCTCTGTGGTGTCATCCCAGTGCCCAGACACTGGGATCCAAGTTACTCACAAGCAAACTAGCATAGAAAGTGGTACAACGTTTTCGATGAGATTGCAGAAAGTATGGATTCCAGCATCAAGTGCTGGAATGACATCTCTATAGGACTCCTAACTAATCCAAAATATTAAAAAATTTACCAGGCGAAAAAAAGGCAAAAGAATCCCCCAGTAGTGAGTTTTATAATGTAAATTGGCATTGTAATAATGTGCTAACGCTTATTTAAAGCGCGTTTTGGCTGAATGTAGAAAAAATAAAAAAGACATGCAGCCGCTATAATTTTATGTAATCTGCCAATATATACCTGAGTTTTTTACTGAATTTTGTTATTAAATCTGCAGAGATTAAAAACAAGGATAAATACTCTTATTGTCATGATAAGGAAACTGATGAGGTTTGTAAAGTAACTTCTTCTGCTCTTATTGAATCCAACGCGCCGCTGTTATGCAAGGGCGCTATAATTATTAATTTATTGACTAATTATGTTTTTTATTTCACTCTACATTAAAAAATTTACTCATGCATAGTAGTAACATAGAAACTAAGAAAAAATACAAAATTGAGGATTTACCTAAGTTTTTTAAGGATAGATCTAAAAAAATAAGTAAGGCATTTTCTAATGAAGTACTGGAGATTAGAACCATTCGCTCACAAAATATTACAAGTGATACACAAGAGTTTTCATTTAAGCTCAAGCTGCTAACAGAGGTAAACCCTAATACAATAGGACCTCAAATAAAACATTTAATTTACTTTTTTAAAGCCTGCCTTTCTCAGGAGAAAAACTTCACAGCCAATATAAAAGTACCAAAAGAAAGTGAAGAATTACACAATAACTACCATAAAGCTAATAAAACTGTAGAAGAATTCATAAGTAATGCTCCAATTCAAATCCTCCTGCAGGGCATAACAATAACGCTACAAACAGAAGTTAAAAACATCAACCTCAATAGCTTGCAACAAATCGAGGCATTTTTGAATGAACAGCTAAAGCATGCAGAAAAAGCTAAAAATGAGGATGCCACAAGAAATTTAGTCCCTCAAGAAATAGAGCGGGATATAGGTCAAACTACTTCGCACACAGATTATTTTAAGGCTAACAGAAAAAAGAAGTCAAAAAAGCAAGCTCAAGAACTATCAGAAGAGGAAAAACAATCAATCATAAAACAAGTTCAACTTGATGCTAGAGTAGCTATGATAGATAATTTGGCTGAGCACAAGGGAAAAAAACTTGATGAAATATTCGTAGAAGTAATAAGTGAATATAAAAATCAAGATTCAGATGCATTTTACAATATTTTCAACTCAGTGTTTAATATTATTTATTTCCAAGATAAACAACTACATGAAATATTAGAGCCGAATGAGATATCAGAAGTGCTAGAGGTACTCAAAAGGCCACAACCCCCTAATAATTCACTTTTAGGTAAAGAATATTTACAAAAGCAAGTATATAGAAAAAAAGAGCAGTTGATTAAATTAGTTTCAGGCCAACCTTCTCCACAGCTTAAAAATGTTTCTCATGAAATTTTACCAAGCAAAGTTGTAGATCCTTTACTGAAAATGAATAAACTCACCGATATTACTCTAAAATCACCATTAAAGACTGTATTTTCCTCGAAAGAGACTTATTTTTGTCTATTTTTGGTAGCAGCTTCTATGTCAGCACTCTGCCTATGGCACTTGCCGCTGGGAAAAGTGTCAATTTTAAAGGAATTGGTGCCAACAGAAAAAAGGGAAAGTATCGGTCTAACATTAAACATAGGGTTACCAATATTAATTACACTGTGCGTTTTGAACCTGGCTTACTTTCTATATTCTGAATATTCTGTAGAATCTATTGAGCAGATAAGTAAAAAAGATCTTCCTTTGCGCACCTAACAAATAAGATCTTTTGTGATATAATTATTTATTTTATTGCATGTTTAAAGGAATTATCAAAGATATTGGCACTATAACTGATATCACTATCCACCCTAACTCTGATCAAATCTTCCATATTGAGACACAAAATTTATCCTCTATAAACAAAGGAGATTCAATATCCTGCTCCGGAGTGTGTTTAACTGTTGTCAACATAATGAGCAATGTATTCACAGTTCAAGTATCTCAAGAAACCATGAAGGTTTCTAACTTAAATACGTGGAAAACAGGGAAAAAAATAAACCTAGAACAAGCAATGAAACTGAGTGACAGAATTGACGGCCACTTGGTTCAGGGTCATGTGGATGACACAACAGAAATTTTAACAATCAATCAAAATTTAGAATCTCATGAAATCAGACTATCATGCCCACAAGAATTAATTAAATTTATTGCAAAAAAAGGTTCTGTAACGCTAGATGGAGTTTCCCTTACGGTCAATTTAGTTATCAACCAAGAATTCACTGTGAACATTATTCCCTACACATGGAAAAATACAACTTTTCAATATAACAAAACAGGTAATTACCTAAATTTAGAAGTTGATATGATTGCTCGGTACTTAGACCAGCTGATAAAATATCAACACAATTAATTTTACAACTTTGTTATTTACAACTATTATATCTTGAAAATCATATAGATACAAAATATGTTTTTCGATAGCCTAATTATCTTTATTATTGTCTTGTGTGTAATAATATCGATAACTAGAGGTTTTATAAAAGAGCTATGTGCATTAATGTTCTTGCTCTTATCAGTCTTTTTGACAGCTAGTTACTATGATTTTTTTATTATAAATTATAGTAAGTATTTTGACTCTAAAGTTACAAAAAACATACTTTCTACAATCTCTGTATTTATCATACTTAATCTTACATTCATGACAATGAATAACTGGCTAATGTACATATTATCACCTATAAGGTTGGGATTAATGGATAGAGTTACTGGAATCTTTGTCGGAGCACTCAGAGGAATATTGCTTTCTTATGTACTATTTTTTGCTGTGCACTTATATTGCCACACAGTATATGATAAAAAAGAGGGAGAGTCTAAAATAGACGCAGAAGACATATTGCCCAATTGGATAATAAATTCACACTCTTATCAGGCTTTATTTGTGACAACAGAAGAAGTAATTAACATGTATGTACCAGAGTCATTGATACTAAAAATAAAAGAGATTGGTGAGGAAATGGTTGATCAAGAAAAACCTCAAAACAATAAAGAAAAGTGAGTGTGCATTTTCTATAGCTAAACTAGATTAGACAGCTGTTATCCACAGCAGTGCGACATAGGTTACCAATTCCTATTACTAATCAAACAAAACTGCAAACATTGACGAATAAGTAAATCATCAAAAAAATTTAAATGTATAATTTTAGTGCATCAATGTAATAAAACAAAACTTTTTTAGTGAGTTCAAAATTTTCTAAGGTATTTCCTTCACATCTTGCTGTTATGCAGTTTTGCGTATTTGATACTCTAAGAAGCCACCAACCTTTATCATCAGTTACCTTAATTCCATCAAGCTCTGAAAATACAATGTTTTGCTGCTTTAGTGTCTCCTTGATTGATTCAATTATTTGAAATTTTTTCTCATCCTTCACCACAATTTTCACTTCATGAGTGATATATAACTTTGGTAAATCTTCAATCGCCTCAGATAGGCTTTGGTTTTTCTTAAGTAAAATGTCAATGGCTTTAATAGCAGAATATAGTCCATCATCAAAACCTAACTCAGAAAAGAAAAAATGCCCACTGAGTTCACCGGCAAACTTGGCCCCTTCTTCTACCATCTTTTTCTTAACTAGTGAGTGTCCAGTGGCACAGGTAATTATTTGTCCTCCTAATTTGCTAACGAAATCATGCACTTTCATACTCATTTTTACGTTGGCAATAACTTTGCTTTTTGGGTATTCCGCCAATACTTCACGTGAAAAAATCATAAACAAGTGATCATTGGAAACAACATTACCTTTATTATCAATCAAGCGTACCCTATCACCATCACCATCAAGTGCAATACCAAGATCACATTTATCTTTCTTGACAATACTGATTAACTGAGCAAGATTTTTTTCTTCTATGGGATCTGGGTCATGCAGTGGAAACGTCCCATCTATAGAGTTATTGGTTATGATGTGTATATGACTTGGTAAAACTTTTTCAATATACCTTACAATTGTTGGACTATTGCCAAAATCCCAGGCTATCTTTAGCTTGCGTGTAGTATTATTTTTTAGTGCATTTTTTAATATGTGAATGTATTCACTATATGTATTCGTGTTAATTAAGCTTCCAATTTTCGTGCTGTTTTTAATTGTACTGCCTATAATTTCCTTCATTTCTTGATCTGAGTAAACTTTTTTACTACTGAAAAATTTAAAGCCGTTATATTCTCTGGGGTTATGAGAAGCAGTGATCATAATCCCAAGATCTGCCTGCATTGTTGCAGCGTAGAGCATAGGTGAAGAACAGAGCCCAACGCGTATAACATTCGCACCGGATAAAATCAAGCCTCTGATTAATTCTTTTTCTATGCTTGGTGAATCTATCCTGCTGTCATAGCCTACACAAACGTTAGCTGCAGTTTGACCAAATTTTCTACCTATTTCATACCCATCACTGATCTGCAGGTCTCTGCCTACCACACCTCTAATATCGTATTTTCTTATAATAGTATTGTCCATACTGCACTTCTTGGAGTGGTTAATATATAACATTCCCGCCAAATACTCAAGTTTATTTAACTATAAGATTAGTTGATTTTTTAAGAAAATATGCTAATATTATAATATAGTTCTCTAAAAATAGAAATTATGCTAAAAGAAAACTTATTTATAGCTGAAAATCAAGGTTTAGATGTAGATGAGCAAAAGAAAAATGATATTTTAAGTTTCATTGAACCTTGCAACAATTTTCAGGATTTTATAAAAAAATTAGAGGAAGAAAACTTAATTTGGTATTTTATTGGCCCTTTACGCAAAGATGAGAACATTAAAGAACAGGTAAGTTCAAAGTGGAAAGAGGAGTTTCAAAAGTTTGAGCAATCAATAAATGCAACACATAAAAAATTCGCAGAATCTCTACCAAGTGAAAATTTCTTAGTATATACAACACAAGATAATGAATTTAAAATTAGATTTGAAAATAAAGAAAAACCAATAGAGATTAGCACCCTTTTAAGAGCCAGCGACGAAGGCAAGGTTTATAACCTATCTTTAGGGAAAGATAGTCAAATAACTGCAACCAAAAAAGGCAGCGAAAGGCACTATGATTTTACTGGTTCAAGCTCATGTGAGATGACCATTAACTGGCAAGCTAAGGATTCTAAAGGCAATAGCATAGATTGTAGCATGACTGTAGAAGTAAATTCTAAGGGCATAAAAAGAGTGATTGATGAACCAAAATTTGGAGAAATAACTGACCCAGAAGAGGTATTAAAATTAGTTGAGCAGAATAAAGAAGTTTTTATCAACGGAAAAACTCTGCATCAAGCTTTTACTGACATGGGCAAAAGTGTGAACGAGCAGCAAACGCTGGCAGAGGAAATATTTACAAAAGATCCACCACAGTCACCTATACCAAGTAGTAGTGGATATTCTTCTCCTGATTCGCGTAGAAGTTCTTTTTTCACTGAGAGCGAAATTGGTGATGAAGAGTCTGAAATCACTGATGAATACATTGACGACAGTTACGATCAACAAAAAATGCACAAAGATTATGACAGAAAGTATGAGCAAGAGGGATTAAAAGGTGTAGATGAGACTATAAATGAAATTAACAAACTTGCAAAGCAGCGTGATGATCTAATCTCGGAACGTGATTACCTGAAAAATGAAATTAACGAACAACAGGAAGCAATGCTTGAAAGAGATCAAAAAATCAAGGAACAAGATGCTTCTATTAAGAAGCTTACAGAGAAACTCAAAAAATCAGAAGAACTTAATCAAAATATAGAAAAGGAAGGTGATACAGGAATAAGAACACTAAGTGAAGAAAAGCAAATTTTGGAAGGAAAAGTTAAAAGACTTGAAGCTGAATTGAAAAAAATAATGCAAGAAAAAGATCAAGACATTAAGCAATTAGAACGAAAGGTAAGCACACTAGAACAAAGTCAAAAAGATAAAAATGCTAGAATAACAGATTTAATTAATCAATTGAAAGATAAAGAAAGTGAGATTCAGTCAACAAATAGAATAAATGAGGAACTACAGGAAAAATTTAAGCAAAGTGAAGCTAAGTTAAGTGCACTAGAAAAAAAGAATGCAAATTTGGAAAATAATCTAAAGAAAATATTGGTAGAAGGTTCACAAGATAATCATGAAAAGCAGTTTGTAGAACAATGGATGGAAGCAAAAAATGAAAACGAAAAATTGACTGATAAAGTAAATCAATTAGCTAGAGAATTAAATCAACTGCAAAAAGAAAAGGGAAATTTAGAAAGGGAAATTTGGCAACTTAAATCTGGAAGATCACTTGCGGATGAGTTCAGTGAAGTAAATGCGAAAGTAGCTACTTCAACTGAAGCTGAATATGAAAGTAGAGGAATCGAGGCAAGTGATCACGAAACTACAGTTCCTAAAACACAAGACCAAGGTACAAATGCAGGAGTTGATGCATCATCTTCAACAGATCAAAAAAAGACTAAAGAAATAGAAATTCAAACTGACGTGCAAATGAATGATTTTCATGATTTATATGATAAAGAACGCAAATATGTCAGAACAGAATTATCAGATCCAAGCGCAGTCTCTGCTCAGGCTTCAGAAAAATCTACTTCTTGAAAAGGATAAGTTTTGCTTCAACTATAGCTGATCTAAACGAGACGTCATACCGCAACAATCACTAATTTTCTGTCCTTTCAACAAAACACATCAAGTAAAATCATTTGAGTGCAAATGAACATTGTTAGATGAATTAACCCTAACTTAAGAATCAGATATATACAATATTAGTATGTTTAATTAATAGTGAGGTTTAAAATGTCACCTAGTGAAAAAAACTCTTCAAATTTTGTTGAAACTAAGCAAGATGATCTTAAAATGATTCAAGATTCTTCATTAAATTCAGATATCATTCACGATCCCAAGAAGCTGAAAGACAGAATTATGGATCTGTTAAAAGGAGATACAGAATTCTCCAAGATGAAGCAAGGAGATAAGGCCCTTGTAGTAGGTACAGCAAGTGGATTATTTGCAGCAGTGTTACCATTTTTGGCAGTTGGTGCAACACTTGCTATACCAAGTGCTATAGTTGGTCTTACTCTATTTTTCGCTGCGAAAGTTGCTGTAAAAGCAGTTCAATCTGGATATAAAGGGCTCAAATGGTCAGCAGAAAAAACAGTTGAAGGAGCGAAGCATATTGGCGGAAAAATCAAAGATGGTGCTGTATATGCCAAGAATTCGGTAAAAGAAACTGCAAGTTCTGTAAAACAGGCAACACAAGAGAGAGCTAGCTCTACATTAAGAAAAATGGGGGATAACATTCAAAACCTTGGAAGGAAGATGAGTGATAGTGGTGCAAGCATGTCTAGTTTAGATGGCATCGCATATTCAATAGGTAATGAAGATCAAACTGTTATTTTGAAAACAAAAGAAAAAACGAGAAGTTTTAATAGTGTAAAGGAAATGTTTGTCAAGGAAGTTTTTGAAGACAAAGGTGTGAATAGCTCTGCTTTAACTAGGAAAATATTTTCTAAGCTGGGGGAAAAAATATTAGAGAAAGCTTATTCTGTTGATGGTCAACACAGTGCCAAAAAGGACCAGTTGATCAACCGATTGAAGCAGCAAATAGATTTTATCAATAAATTAGATGCTAAGAAGTTGCAACATTTGTTAGCTAAAGATAATAGCAGCCTATATGAAATTTTTTCTGAACATCATGATGAGATTAAGGAAGTTATTAAAGAATGCAAGGAAGAGCATACTCGTTTTAATACTTTAGAAAGGCTTAATAAGTCAGCAAAAAGGCATAAAGCAAGTTCTATGAATTCACTGGAAAATAGCTTATCAGGTAGTAGTTCAACGAGTTCTATAAGTACTGTTAGCAGCAAAGCAGAATTATTAAATCCTAATGAGCATAAGGAAGTAAAAGCACCTACTTCACTTTGGAGCAAGTTTTCATCATCACTAAAAGGTGGCAAAAAGCCAAAGGAAGCTACTTATATAAGATATCAAGATTCTGAGTTGGATCAGATACAATCTGCGGAGATAGGAAATAGCCGTTTTTATGTTGCTCCGGAGAAACCGCCAAGAAGCAATTCAACGGGTTCTTTAAGCACTGACAGTACTGCTACAACTTCTAGCTTTGCCAGTTACCGTCGTAATTCTGATAGTGGGTTCAATTCACCAAGTTCTTCTCCGCAACATGGTATGTTCACTGAGAAAAATGGCAAGTTAAAAACCCAAGCTGACTTAAGAAAGACAGGTTCTTTGGACAAATTGGTGGGACCTTCTTCAACAGTAACTGCTGAAGTCGATGTAGAGCATCAAGCTCCAAAAATGAAGATATAGAGAGTAAACAAAACTATCTATCTTCTTAAAAAAGATGTTACTCAGTGAGTAACATCTTTTTTTCATTTGATCAAAAACATTCGCTTATTTAAGATCAGTTTTCTAGCACTGGGCCAATTATGGAGTTTCTTTTGCCTTTTTTCTAGGTTATGCAAGAAACTTGAAAAATAAAATTTTTATTCAATAATTTGTGTATAAGGGATATCATTTTACTGCTAGCGAAATAAACCAGAATGAAGTCTATTTTATTGACAAGGCCTTTATTAGATTCGTTGAGCACAAGAAGCACGCTAAAAAAATATGGATACAAAGTTTTTATAGAGCCAGTATTCACAATAAAGTACTTAAATCCTGATATATCCGCGCACGAATTTGATGTTGTGATATCTACAAGTAAAAACAGTGTAAAGGCTTTCAGTCAAATATGCAAAGAGGATAACTTTTCGATTATTACAGTTGGTAATTCAACTATGCAGGCTGCAAAAAATTTGGGATTTTCCGATATAATCTCAGCAGACAGCAACGTTGATGGTCTGATATCATTCATAAAATCTCATTATTCAAATGCAATAAAGTTCTTATATATAAGGGGACAAGAAGTATCATGTGACCTAAAAAAAAGATTATCTGAAGAAGGTTTTAACGTAAGAGAAGTTGTACTCTATAAAACAATTACTAAAAGGAGTCTAACTAATAGGTGTAAAAATTTACTATTGGACGGTAAAATTGATAGCGTTGCTTTTTTTTCCTCACAAACTGCAAGGGTATTTTGTTCATTAGTTCTAAAAAGTGGGCTATCTCCTGTGATGAATAATACAGTTGCATATACCATGAGTAAAAACATTGCTGATAGTTTAAAGTTAATCAAGTGGAAAAAAATTATAACATCGAGGTTGCCCACAGGGGAGAGTTTAATTGATATAATTAATAAGGATTGTTGATGCTAAAGATTGCAACTTGGAATGTAAACTCCATACGTAAAAGAATTAACCAACTTTGTAGTTTTATAGTTGATAGTCAGATAGATATAGTTTTGCTGCAAGAGATAAAATGTACAGAAGAGCAATTTCCTTATGCAGAGATAGAAAAGTTAGGATATGAATATGCTGTCTATGGACAGGTTGCAAGAAATGGTGTTTGTGTTTTATCTAAATATCCAATACTGGAAAAATTAAAAATTGATGTTGTAGAGAGTCATCAAGAAGCACGTTATATAGAGTGTGTGATAAAACACACCAATAATAAGATAAGGGTAGGAAGTTTATACGTGCCCAATGGTCAAAGCTTGGACTCCCAAGCATTTGAATATAAACTCAAGTTTTTTGATAACCTATATGAAAGGATGGGCACTTTGTTGAAAAATGAAGAGTTAACTATTATAGCTGGCGATTATAATGTTGCACTGGATGAAATTGATGTTTTTGATTCAAATTTATTAAATGGCCAAGTGTGCTTTCATATAAAAGAGCGTGAGAAATTAAGAGCGATCTTGAATCTTGGTTTTAAAGATGCATTTAGAATATCTCACCTCAACTTACAACAATTCACTTGGTGGAATTATCAAGGTAATTCACTCAGAAACAATCAAGGAATGCGAATAGATCATATGCTGCTATCGCCACAAGCTGCAGATAAATTGGAAACATGTTACATAGATGATAGGTTGCGTAAACTAGAAAACCCATCTGATCATACTCCCGTTGTATGTGTTATAAAACAATAAAAGAGCTATTACACAATTCACCTTTGGCAAATAGGTCTTAATTGACTGCTGTCTTTTCTGTGCTTTTGGCTGGCTGATCTAAAGTAGGTTGTTTAAGGGTAGCAGGTGTTTCTTTTCGTGGACTGCAAACTCGCTCAGAAGTAAAATGCTGTTTATTCTCTCCGTCTCCCTGAGAAATTTGTTCAGTAATCTCTTTGATTTCGGTTTTTAAAATATCATCAATGCCATTGCGAATTTTTTCATTCAATTTTTTTCTCTTTTCTATATCATCTTTATCTGGTGAGCTAGGGTCATATAAAGTACCTGGCCTATTATTTGAAAAAAGAACTTCAATTCCTCCCTTTACAGCAAATATTGTACCAATAACAGCAGCAATTATCGCAAGTGTAGTAGGACCAAAAATTAATATTGAAGCAATGGAAAAAAGAATAGGAAGAAAAACTTTACGTAAGAACTTTGTTACCATCTCTTCATCACTAAGTAGTGGTTTATCCTCTTCTTCCTTAACATCTAAAACTTTTCCAAGACCTGGTATTTTTTCTAATAATCCTCTTCCAGGTATTTTACGCTTAACAAAATCAACAACCCAATCCCTAGCTTCTGTACCACGTACATCATCTAAGCATCCTTCTACTATTTGCTTTACTTTACTATCTTCCTCTCCAGCTAATTTTTTCTCTCTAATTTCTTTAAGCACAGAAAGTAAAAACTGACAAAAATTCTCTTTACTGAGTGGTCTTATCTTTTCTGGATTGACATTATTAAGTAGTATGTACTCATAATCTGATATGAAAACATTAGTTATTCGTGGGCTCTCCTGTGATTTGGCTTTATCTTGTAATGCTTCCATGAAGGCATCATAAATTGCCTTATGTTCTTCTTTGAAAATTATCTCACTTTCCTTTATAGGTGATTTTGAAGACTCTGCTTTTACTGGTGGAACTGTCATGGTTGACCTATTTCATTTACCTATGCCATAATTATAGCATATTTTTCGTATTAGTTCAAATTTCTTAGAACCTGTCTTGAAAGAGAAAAAAAGAAAAGAATAAAGCAAAAAATAGAAAAGTAACAAATGATATAAGTGATAAGGGAATGTAAAAAATTGCTTCCATATATTTTAAATCTGATTATAATTACAGTTAGAGATATTTTAAGAGCTCAAAATCTATCTTTGTCTGCAGACTTTTCAGTCAAATTTTTAATCAAAAAGCGTAGCGTATCTTCTTTAGTGCATGTAAATATGCTTAATCTCTGTTGTATGTGCGCTGCACTTTTTTCTAATCTTTTTTTTACACAGGGGGATTTTATGTCCAGAATTCCAGATATTTGACCTTTACTTTAGCTAAAAACCAATAGGCGCCTATTGTTTAACGCTAATTAAAATAAAAATTTTTCTAATATATAGAAGAATTACAAAATCACTGTTTACTGAAAACGGGGCAAGAAAGCTGCTAATGTCAAAGAATTTTAGGTAAATGTTGTTTGCTTGACGTATGAGTGTACTCTCCTTACTTCAAGAAATATTTAATATGACTATGCTTGTTAATTAAGTCCTTTCAAGACAGGTTCTTAGGGTCTACGGTATAATTAAGAAAAGCCCCAGTTGTCGCTAATTTTTATTTCTACTTCAAGTGGTATAGAAATTTCTACTGCATTTTCCATTATATCTTTCATAAGTTTTGCTGTTTCTTGCACTCTGCTCTCTTCCACTTCTACAAGTAATTCATCATGAACCTGGAGGATTATTTTACCTGACTTTAACTGATCAAAAAGCCGAATCATCGCGCGTTTTATTATATCAGCGGCGGTTCCTTGCAGTGGTACATTTATTGCTGCCCTTTCTGCAAATTGTCTTAGATAAGGAATTTTATTGTTGATGTCTCTTACAAAACATCTTCTACCAAACAAAGTCTCTACATAACCGTGCTGTCTTGCGATAGATACTGCTTTTTCCATATAGGCTTTTATTTCTGGATAACAAGAAAAATAGTAATTAATGTATTCAGCAGCCTCTTGAAAGGTAATGCCAAGTCGCTTTGCAAGGCCAAATGGACTAATGCCATATATAATGCCAAAATTAATGGTTTTTGCTTTGCGTCTTAATTGCTCATCTATTTCTTGCACTCCAAAAACTTGTCTTGCAGTGATATCATGAATATCTTGCCTGTTTGCAAAAGCTTCTTTAAATGCGGTAACATTTGCAACGTGTGCCAGGATTTTTAATTCTATTTGTGAATAGTCAGCAGAAATTATCTTGCAACCTTTTGGCACAATAAAGGCTTGCCTGATAAGACTACCTTCTTCGCTTCTGATAGGAATATTTTGTAAATTAGGATTGCTAGAGCTCAGCCTTCCAGTTGCAGTTGTGGTTATTGAAAAGCTTGTATGTATCCTACCATCAAGCGGATCAACCTGTTTTATTAACGCGTCAGTATAGGTACCCTTTAATTTACTTGAATGTCGCCAACTTAAAATTTTACCTGCGATTTCTGTCCCCTCCTCTTCAAGTGCCTCTAGAACTTCAGAGTTTGTGCTATAAGACCCAGATTTTGACTTTTTCTTTTTACTTAGCTCCATTTTATTAAACAAAACATCACTTAATTGTTTTGGCGATGCAATGTTGAATTTTTCTCCTGCTAAATTATGTATATCGTTTTCAAGTACAGCAATTAGCTGCTCAAACTTATCAGACAATTCCTGTAGTTTTTGAATATTGAGCAGTATTCCATTTTGCTCCATATCAAATATTACTTTCATGAGAGGTCTATCAAAGCGCTCGTAAATCGTAAAAAGTTTTTCCTGAAATAATCTTTGTGTCAGTTTCTCATGGATCGCTATTAAAATTTTTGCCGAGAAAGTTTCTACATTTTTACTTAAATTGTGTGCAATTATGTTTGGAATGCTGTGATCATGCTTACCTGTGTCAAGGCTGTATGACATGATCATCAGGTCATCAATTGAGTCTAGCACTCTCTCTATTGTAGGAAATATTTCTCTGATCTTTCTAATATCATGTACTATTTTAAGCACCCCATTTGAAAATAAAGTTGAATTTATTATAGTAAGTGCATCTTGTAGGCAGCTTTGATCTATGTAGAAAATATTATCCTCACTACAAGATAAGGAGATTTTGTTCAATCTATTGTTTTCAAAGTGGCAATGAATTGCAATTTTACCTTCATATCTGCAATGCTCCAAAAATTTTTCTAATTCTTCACTACTATATTCTATTTTCTCTTTTGTGCTAGATCCACTATAAGAAAAGAGCTTTTCTACTTTTCCTATCAATGAATTAAATTCATATTTCTTCAAAAAGGATAACAATTTTTCCATATTTGGAGGATGGACTTCATATTTTACAATATCATGTTGAAGATCTACTTTTTTGCATAGTGACAAAAGTTCTCTTGAAATTAGTGCTTTTTCCTTATGCTCAGTAAGAATATTACGAACTCTTGTTTGCTCAATGTTATTGATGTTTTCTATAATGTTATCCAACGAATCAAATTTATCCAGCAATTTAGCTGCAGTTTTTGGGCCTATTCCTGGAACGCCTGGAATGTTATCAGATGCATCTCCAGTTAGAGAAAATAAATCAAGAAGCTTATTTGAATTTACACCAAATTTTTCTATCACTTGTTTTTCATCTATGTATATATTTTTAATAGGATCAAATATTAGAATGTTGTAATTCAAAAGTTGAAATAAGTCTTTATCTGATGAGACTACTACTACTTTAAAGTCTTCGTGGTTGGCATATTTTGCAGCTAGTGTTGCAATTATGTCATCTGCTTCATAGCCTTCAATCTCTTCATAGCTGAAGTTAAAAGCTTCTACCGCTTCTCTCAGTATTGTAAATTGTGGAATTAGATCCTCAGGAGGTGTTACTCTGTTTGCTTTGTACTCAGAATATAAACTGTGCCTGAAATTTTTTTTGCCAGAATCAAGTGCTATAGTTAAGTAGTCCGAATGGGAAATATACTTCAGAACCATATTAAGAAAACCGTACACAGCACCTACTGGAATACCAGCTGTGGTAGTCAAATGATGCAAAACGTAATAAGCTCTGAAAAGAAAACCATAACCATCAATGATTGTGAAAGTTTTTTCTTTCATTGTAGATATTTATGTGTGCCTTTGATGGTCTGTTATTTAGCTATAAAAATCAAGCTCTTGTTTCCTATAGCCAAAATAATCATAATGCTATAGTTACTATAAGAAAACATATTACGTAAGGGAATTAACTATTCTGCCACAATTTTGCTCTATCACACTTGCCATATTTAATATTCCAGCTTCATCGTAATAATTTCCAATTACTTGCAAAGCAAGTGGTAAGCCTTCATTGGAAAGTCCAACAGGAACAGAAATAGCAGGTAACCCCGCTAAGCTTGCCGGCACGGTAAACACATCATTGATGCACATAATTAGCGGGTCTGGCTTTTCATTTAAGCCAAAAGCTTCTGTTGGAGCAGATGGCACAAGTATGTAATCTATTTTTTCAAACGCTTTTATAAAATCATCTCTAATTAATGCCCTAATGCACTGTGCTTTTTCATAATACTCATTGTAATGACCTGAAGAAAGCGCATAAGCACCAATTAAAATTCTCCTTTTCACTTCTTTACCAAAACCTTCTGCTCTTGTTAGCGAATACATTTCTTCAAGGGTATCAGCATCAACCCTGAATCCGTAACGTACACCATCATAGCGAGCAAGGTTAGATGAAGTTTCAGCAGAACAAATTAGATAGTAAACCGGTATCGCATATTTAGTATGAGGCAGAGTAATGTCAACAACTTCAGCACCGTTTTCTTTTAAATAGGAAGCAATTTTTTCCCAATTATGAACTATTTCATCTGAAATTCCATCCATCTTATACTCTTTTGGTATACCAATGCGCTTACCCTTAATATCACCATTTATAAAACTGGAAAATTTAGGCACTGGCCTTTTGCTCGATGTTGAATCTTTTTCATCATAGCCACAAATTGTTTCCAGCATTAACGCTGAATCAGAAACGGAACGAGTAATTACTCCTGCTTGATCGAGAGAACTTGCAAACGCAATCATACCAAAACGCGAACACCTTCCATAAGTTGGCTTTATTCCAACAACTCCACAATAAGCTGCTGGTTGGCGTACAGACCCACCAGTATCACTTCCTAGTGCTCCAGCACATAAAAACCCAGCAACTGATGCTGCAGATCCACCAGATGATCCACCAGGAACAACTTTTTCTCCGTCACTTTTTCTAATCCATACATTTTTAACAGGACCAAAATAGCTGTTTGTGTTCGCAGAACCCATAGCAAACTCATCCATATTAAGTTTACCAAGCATGGCTGCTCCACTTTTTAAAAGCACATTAGATACCGTAGATTCATAAGTAGGGATGAAATTTTCCAGCATTTTTGAGCATGCTGTTGTTTTTATTCCTTTTGTACAGAATAAATCTTTAACACCAACTGGTATGCCCATAAGTGGTGAAATATTATCTTTTTGTTTCAAGAAGTATTCATCTGCTATTTTAGCAGCTTTTATCGCGATTTCTGGGGTTTTTGTTACAAATGCATTTAGTTGCTCATTTTCAACTGCATTAACATGCGTCTCTACAAGCTCAACAGCAGAAAAATCCCCCCGCCTAAGTCCATCATGCATCTCTGTAATAGTGAGCCTTCTCAATTCATTCATTAATATTCAATGTTAGCGAGGCATTAATTATAACAACAATAGGACAGAAAATCTATATATTTATGATCGAAAACGGGAATACAACCGAGATCAATTCAGATTTCTGAAATGGATTGGTTAGTAGTACGTTTTAAATAGCCGGTTTGGCACACAATGCTAAGCCATAAGGGTTTAGCGTTTCTAAAATCAAATATCAACATCATGCACATTAAGTGCATTGTTATTTATAAAGTCACGACGTGGTTCAACTATATCACCCATTAGCACCGAGAATATGCTATCTGCTTCTTCACAATCTTTTATTTCAACTTTTAGCAGAGTTCTAGTTTCTGGATTGAGTGTAGTTTCCCAAAGCTGATCAGCATTCATTTCACCAAGGCCTTTAAATCTCTGCAGAGTTAAACCTTTTTTACCATAATCCATCACTATTTTTGCGAGTGCACTTGGAGACTTTATTTTTATTTCAGTTTCTTGTGACTGTAAAAATGAATCACCATTAAATAAGTCAATTATGTTATCAAGAGAACTCAATATATTCCGTATTTCTTTACTTTCAAGCATACTAAGCGAGAATACATATTTGTCTGCTAACCCTTGAAACAATTTAGCAATGTGAATTTCCTCATCTTTTACTTCTACTTCCCAATTATATTCACTATACATCAATTTTAAATATTTTAATATCTCATCAGCAGACAATAGAGCATTCTTTTTGCTTAAAATTAGCAATGATTCTAAGAGATCTTTTGGTATTTCCCTATCATAATTTTTGCTAATGTTTGAAATACTGAGGCAGTTATTCAAAACGAAACGCAAATCTTTGCCTACACCATTTAATGTTAATCTTTTAATCGCTGAATTTACTATATACTCTTCAAAACTTTCATCATCTTTGATATAAGTATCTTTAGCATTTTTTGTAACTTTATAGAGCGGTGGCTGCGCTATGTATAAATATCCTTTCTCAATTACTTCACGCATATGTCTAAAAAAGAAAGTTAGAATCAAAGTTCTTATATGCGAGCCATCAACATCTGCGTCTGTCATAATGATAATTTTATGATACCTAGTTTTTTCAATATCGAAGTGCTCACTCCCTATTCCAGCCCCAATTGCCGTGATCAGAGAGCCAATTTCTGCAGATGAAAAAATACGATCCAGCCCTGCACGTTCTACGTTTAGAATTTTCCCTCTTAAAGCAAGTACCGCCTGTGTTTTACGATTACGTCCCTGCTTTGCAGTACCACCTGCGGAATTACCCTCTACTATAAACAATTCCGATAATTCAGGAACTTTTTCCTGACAATCGGCAAGCTTTCCAGGTAGAGTTGCAATATTAATATTGTTTTTATTTTTAACTAACTCTCGTGCTTTTCTTGCGGCTTCTCTTCCTTTTGCTGACCTAATCGCTCTTTCTACTATACTTGCTGCTAACTTGGGGTCAGTTTCAAGTATTGTACTCAACTTGTCAAAAACTATGCTCTCTACAACTGCCCGCGCTTCAGAACTGACCAATTTATCTTTTGTCTGTGAAGAAAATTTAGGATCAGGCATCTTGAGAGATAAAACACAAGTTAAGCCTTCTCTAACATCTTCTCCAGTCAAATTCACTTTTGCCTTCTTCAAAAAACCTTCATTGTTTGCATAGTTATTGATACATCTGGTTAGTGCAGATCTAAACCCCGCCAAATGCGTACCACCATCCCGTTGTCTTATATTATTTGTGAAGCATAGCATATTCTCATAGTAGGAATCATTCCACTCCATTGATATTTCTACACTGGTACCTAGATCTTTTACATTATCTCTAATGCTGGCAATTTTAGTAACATGTGTCTTATTCTTGTCTAAGTACCGTACAAAATTAGCTGTACCAAAATTATCTTCAGACTCTTTACTATCGTTAAAATGAGACTTTACATGTGGTTTATTACGGAGATCACACAAAATGATCTCAATATTTGAGTTTAAAAATGCCAATTCTCTGATGCGACTCTCAAGAGTGGAGTAACTAAAATCAATACTACTAAAAGTCCCCGTTGATGGCATAAACGTTACTCTAGTTCCTCTTTTATTTTTGTTTTCATTAATTACCTTTAAAGATTCAACAGACTCACCATCTTCAAAGCGTATGAAATATTCCTTCTTATTGCGCCATATGGTTAATTCCAGCCAACTCGATAACGCATTAACAACTGAAATTCCAACACCATGTAATCCTCCAGAAACCTTATAGGTATTGCTGTCAAATTTACCTCCTGCATGTAATTGGGTCATTATCACTTCTGCTGCTGATATCCCTTCCTCTGGGTGAATGTCTGTTGGAATGCCACGACCATTGTCGGTTACAGAAACTGAACCATCTTCATTTATGCTAACTTCAATCTTACTGCAATACCCAGCCAAAGACTCATCTATCGCATTGTCAACAACCTCGTACACCATATGGTGCAGACCAGATCCATCATCAGTATCACCAATGTACATACCTGGACGCTTTCTTACAGCATCAAGACCTCTTAGGATTTTTATTGCGTCAGCGTTGTAGTTACTTTCCATGGAATTGCTTTATTTATAAATATTAATTAATATTACATTTGTATGTGCTGATTAGCAACATCTTTAAGTTGAGAGAAGGATTCTTGACATATAGATAAAATATAATACATCACCTACACGAAGTGGTTTTACATGTTATTTCAATACATAGACTTAAATTGAAACAACCATACAAAATTCTGCTTCATATTTCAAAATAAATGGCCACAATCAAATACAATTTACCTTCTTCTTTCAATTGGACTTTCTAGATCAACACAGGATAAGTTGCTCATACACTCTTTTAATATTTCATTCTTTTTATCATTGTTTAATCTATTGCTGAACTCTTGATACCTTCTCTCAAGAGCTGAATGCGTAGTCATAATATACCTTACTGTTTCAGATGATAACTTTGGTAACTCGCTACGGATCCTTTCTTGTGATTTTCCAGAGAAATTGGTGAAATTGGCTTTGGCCATTTCAGGGAATTTTTGTGTGATCGTTTCTTTTATCATTTCTCTAGCCTCTTCTCCATCGAGTTTAATAATCACTGATGGATGTAAGCCAGATAAAGACTCAAATAATTTATTGTATGTTCCACCTGCACAACTTTGACCTTGATTACCGTAAGTTGTTGCAGCGTCTACAAGACCTTTTAAAAACATATCTTTTCTGTTTTTTATGTCTTCATCATTCAAAGGAGTTCTTTGATTTTCTGTCCCTGTATTTCTATCATTGCAGGCTTTCCAACATAAAATAGCTGCTTGCTTTAGTGTTAACTTACTATGATTGTCTTTAAAATTATCTCCTGTTCTATTGATAAATCTTAAGCATTCAAGTGCATGAGATTTATCGCCTTCTGTAAATTCATTTGACTGTGTGATGTACTCTTCAATGTCGGTTGTGTTGCCTCTATTTAGCTGTACATAGAATTCATCTTTGCTTAAATTCTCTTTATACTTTTCTATGAGTCTATCAACACTCAAGTTTATACTAGCAACTGCACTTGGGTCATGAGTAGTTTGTGCCATAAAAGGAATGGCTGCTAAATCTTGAAAGAAAATAGGCCTTTCTTCCTCTGGAATTTGTTGTATTAAATCGTTAAACTGCTGTATGTCTTCAATGAGTGATTTGTTTAGCAACCATAAACACAATATAGGCAGTACCAAAAGCACACAAGAATTAATAATGTGTACAATTAAAAAAATGCTTAATGTTATTCTAATAACATTTTTTGGCCACGCTGATAATCTTTTTTCATTTTCCCTTGGTTTGAAAAAATAATTTACTAATGATAAATACAAAGAGAGCTGTACAAGAAGAAAAAATGAAGGAATCATACTTACTAATAAAACTATATTAATGAATCTTTTAATCTTATTAGTGTTGTTGTAAGCATTTTGCACTCTTTCTATTAAAGCCTGTACTCTATTTCTATTTTGCTGTTGATTATTATTTTGACCTGCAAACATACCCCATTCTAACATTAATATATCATGCTATAGAAAGAATGTAAATAAAGCAAGGAATTTAGAGCTGCTTTTATTTTTGTTTGATTGGGGATACCACTTCTATACTTTCTGCTCCATCTAAGGTACTATGTGGTTTTTCTACAGTAATCTTGGGAGTTACTTTATTCTCGATATCTGCTCCATATGAGCTAAGTACTTCAATGGCCTTTTCATTTCCACTATTGAGTGCAATATCCAAAGCATCTATTCCATCTTTATTTTTGTGGTTGATAAAATCCTTCAACTGATCTCTACCAAAGCTTTCTATATATTGTTTAATGATGAGTTCCACTACTTTTCCAGGACAATTATTAGCAGCAGGAAAAAGTATTGTGTTGTTATTATTATCTTTTTTCGTTATGTCTGCTTTGAGTTTATTCATCAAATACTCGATAACTTCTACTCTGCTATCATTCTTTGCTTCAGTGCATTGCCTAATAGCTAAAAATAAAGCTGTACGCCCATTATTATCAATATCTTCAATATTCTGTCCCTTGTCAACTAAGGCTTGTATTACACTTTTATTTCCATATAAAGTAGCAAGGTGAAAAGGTGTATGTCCTTCAGTGCTTTCTCTTTCATCAATTGACGCACCATTGCTAGCTAGCAATTCTATAAACTCTGGCGTGTTTGCAAAAATTGCAAGGTGCATTGGTGTTAAGTCATCTTTGCCATGATTTCCAGTTTTTGCGTTAACGTTTGCTCCGTTATTTATCAGCAATTTCGCTATTTCAAACTGCTTATACCCGATAGCAACATGCAGTGGCGTACGATTACGTTCATAATTATCATTGACGTTTGCACCAGACTTTATTAGTAGCTCTGTAGCTTCAATATCACCCATCCGAATTGCAGAGTATAAGGAAGGAGATTCATCTTTTTCTATTTCCCCTGTCATACGAAATTGCGAACATATTAATTCATAGATTATTAAGGATTATTATTAAGTTTTTATTAAAATTATATTAATAATAGTTAAAAAACTTCAATTTTTATTAAAAAATTTACATCTATCAGCGATTTTATAAGCAAATGTTTATATAATAATTCGAAAAGTGAAACAGTAAAAAAAAGCTTTTCATGAGAAATTATAAATGATAAATTGTTAATAATGAATTATTGAGAATAAGTTATGTGCTTTGGTTTGCCTAACATAAACAGAGAAGGTTATTTATTTATAATTGTTTCCTTTATAGTAACGTGTATAGCATTTTCTATATCTTGGGGGACTGGAATTACTTGCTTATTACCAACACTACTATGTACTTATTTCTTTCGTGATCCAGCAAGAGCTGTACCAAACAATAAGGATTTTATATTAAGTCCCGCTGATGGTGTGGTTTCAAAAATTGAAGAAGTTAGTTACCCTTTATCAGAAGAGAATAGAGAAGAGAAAAAGTTTACGCTTGTCAGCATATTTCTAAGTGTTTTAAATGTTCATGTGAATCGTATACCAATATCTGGTACGATAAAGGAAATGAGCTACAAGAAAGGCAAGTTTGTTTCTGCAATGAGTAATAGGTCCAGTAATGAAAATGAAAAGCAGGTTATTGTGATTGAGTATGAAAAGGAAAAAGAAATCATTGTGGAACAAATAGCTGGATTTATCGCACGCCGCATTGTTTGTAATTTAAGAGCGTCTCAGAATGTAAAAGCAGGTGAAAGGTTTGGAATTATAAGATTTGGCAGTAGAGTAAATATTTATATCCCTGCTGGAATAGAGGTAAGAGTCTCAGAAGGCCAAACTGTTATTGGTGGTGAGACAGTTATAGCAGATTTAAATAAACAAGAGAAGCTTACCTTTGACATTGTATGAATAACGATGAAAGTAACGGTAAATCCTTACCTATTACCAAGTTATTTCCAAATTTTATAACTTTACTAGGTTTATGTGCTGGCCTTACTTCACTTAAATTCACATTTAATGAACAATGGGAATTTTCAGCAATTTTTATTATCATTGCAGCAATAATAGATGGAATGGATGGCAGAATAGCAAGAATTCTAAAATCAACTAGCGATTTTGGAGCACAGCTTGATTCTTTTGCAGATTTTCTAAATTTTGGTTCAGCACCTGCTTTTCTTTTATATTTTTGGAAATTAAAGGAAATTAAAGTTGTAGGTTGGATCTTAGTAATGATATATGTAATCTGCATATCAATAAGACTTGCAAGATTCAATGTTTTACTACATTCAGAACAATTATACTGGAAAAAATTTTTCTTTTCCGGCGTTCCAGCTCCTGTATGCGCTTTACTTGCTCTGTTACCAATAATTATTACCTTTCAATCTCATGAGAGTGAATACTTACTTCTTATAGAGCAATTTTTTAACGTAAAGAATACAGCTTGTTACTTTTTGGCCATTTCATTTTTTTCGATAAGTCATATTCCAACTTTCTCTGCAAAGCACATTTATGTTCCTAGAAGCCTATCCTATATATTTGTGTCGTTTTTTGGAATATTGATCATACTGTTTATAAGCAAGCCCTGGATAACACTACCAATTTTAGGTGCATTGTATATACTTACTATTCCAATAAGCACTGGACTTTATATATACTACACATATAAAACTCATTAGCTATATAAAAGTAGTGAGCAGCATGATTGTAAAAGCAACTGATCTATTAAACTCTCTTCTGTATATAAAGATATTCAACATTCCATTTATAATTCTTTGGGTAATTGCAACTGGAGTTTTTTGTACGGTTCGGTTCAAATTCATTAACTTTAGATTATTCAAGTATGGAATACAGACGCTATTCAACCTAAAATGTAATGGTAATAACAATGGTATAATCACTCATATTCAAGCGTTTACAACAGTCATTTCAGGAACAGTTGGCCTTGGAACAATATCAGGAGTTGCAATAGCTATTACAATAGGGGGCCCAAGTGCAATTTTTTGGATGATAATTACTGGAATACTCGGTATGTCGATAAAGTTTGCTGAAGTAGTACTTGCATTTACCTATCGTTCTGAAAGCACAACAGGTGGAGCTTTTTATTACATGGAGCGTGGATTTGCAAAGATTGGATTTATGAAGACTGGCAAATTCCTTGCATTTATCTACGCAGTTATGCTGCTTGTTGCAATGATTCTAGGCGGCATACCATTTCAGGCAAATCAAATTGCAGCGTTGTCAAGTAACTTATTTGAATACAACACATCTGTTATTATCTCGCTATTTGTATTAATTGTAATACTGGGAGGAATAAAGCGAATTGCTTTAGTTGCAACAGGTTTAGGGCCGATCATGATAATGTTATATATAGGCATGTGTATATATTTAATCTGTGTAAACGGAAATAATCTACTGAATGCTCTATCTATAATATTTCAAGATATCTTTAACAAATCAGCTATAGGAGGTGGAGTATTGAGTGGATTAATAGCAGGGGTAAGAAGGTCAGTGTTTGCTAATGAAGCAGGTACTGGAACAGCAGCTATAGCACATTCGATTGTAAAAGAGAAAGACCCAGTTAAAGTTGGAAGTGTTGCAATGATTGCACCATTTGTAGACACAATATTAGTCTCATTTTTGACTGGTATTGTGATAATTATCACCGATATGCATAGCACTAATACCGTAGGTGATATTACGTTAGTTAGCTCAGCATTTTCAACAGCCTTGCCTTTATTGAGCAAGCTAGCTCTTCCGCTGATAATGTTTTCCTTTGCATTTTCCACAATAATAGCTTACTATTACTACTGTGAAGTTGCCCTGTTGTACTTATTTGGTAACAAAAAAGTACTGATATTGTTCCAAATTCTTATAGTGGGTTCAGTGTATATCAGTTGTATGTCAAAAAATATAGAATTTATATCTTATTTAGGCGATAGCCTGTTTATGTGCCTTATGATTCCAAATGCTGTTGCAATATATCTACTGAGAAGGGAAGTCTTAAATACAATAGATTCTTATTACAAAAGGTATTAAACATGATTTATAGATTGCTTTGCATGATGTTATTTTGCCTATCGTTTAACGATGTATACGCTGCTTCAGTTTTTCATAAAAGTTATGACACTGCATTAAATGGAGTAAGCAACTTCATGAATGAAGTGTTGTTTTTCAAGATCTTTCACGTACCATTTATAATTCTTCTATTGGCTTTTGGTTATATATTTCTAACACTACGTTTTAAATTTCTCAACATAAGGATGTTTAAGCATGCATTCGCTATTTTATGTGGAAAATATGACACAGATCATCACGATGGTCACATTACTCATTTTCAGGCATTTGTAACCGCGCTATCAAGCACAGTAGGTCTTGGAACTGTTGCCGGTGTTGCAATTGCAGTTTCAATGGGAGGACCAGGAGCGGTACCTTGGATGATGATTACAGGCTTTTTTGGTATGTCAGCAAAATTCGCTGAAGTGACTTTAGCATTCAGGCACAGAACAGAAGGTCAAGAGCAGTTATTTAGTGGTCCTTTTCAATATATAAGAAATGGGCTAGAGGAATTTGGATTTAAAAAACTTGGTATCGTACTGGCTGCAATATATGCAGCGGTTTTTGTATTATCAGGTCTTGGTGGAAGTGTAGCGTTTCAAACTAACCAAATGGTTTCAATATTATCTGGTTATTCAAATTGGATAGATGGTCATCCTTGGTTTCTCTCTTCCATAATTTCTACGTTACTTGCTCTGGTGATTATCGGTGGAATCAGGAGAATAGCTAAAGTCTCTTCTGCGCTGGTGCCTATTATGTCACTCATATATATTTTGAGTTGTTTCACGATTATTGCATTCAATATTCACAATTTTAGCAATACATTAAAAATATTGTTTTCCAGTATGATAGACTTCAATGCTGTTGGTGGTGGAGTAGTAGGAGCATTTGTCGCTGGGATTCAAAGGGCAATTTTTGCCAGTGAAGCAGGTGTTGGTTCTGCTGCAATTACTCACGCTGTAGCTAAAGATGAGGAGCCGGTTAGGACTGGTCTAGTTGCTATGATAGAACCATGCTTTGATACAATGTTAATTTGTTGCTTAACAGGAATAACAATAGTAATAACAGGTGCATACCAGACCAGCACTGGCGAGGGAATACTGATCACCCAAAAAGCATTTGAGACAGTTTCTTCTTGGTTTCCTATCCTTTTAACCATAGCTGCGCCTTTGTTTGCATTTTCTTCAGTAATTTCATTTGTCTATTGCTGTGAAATGGGATGGTTATATTTATTTGGTCCAAAGAGTATAGTGATATACCGAATATCGGTAATAATTGTGGCATTTCTCTCTGGTCTTTCCAAAGATATAATGGCTATTGCTAATATTGGTGGGGCTTTATTCTCTTGTTTAGCACTCATCAATATGACAGCACTTATACTATTTAGCAATCAGATTAACAATGAAGTCCAATGTTATCTAAAAAGGCTAAGGAATAACAAAATTAGCTAGATTTCTGCTATGATAGAGATATTTGTAGTCTTTGTATTATCTTACATATTAGGTTCAATACCGTTTAGCTTAATTATTGCAAAAATAAATGGTATAAATTTAAGAGAAGTAGGTTCAGGAAACATTGGTGCTACAAATGTTGCAAGAACAGGAAATAAGAGACTTGCTGTCCTCGCATTATTTTTAGACTCTTTGAAAGGATTTGTCGGGGTTTATACAGCACAACAATTTTGTGATAATAACGATTTTTATATATATGTATCTGCAATTTTAGCAGTTCTAGGGCATATGTTTCCTATTTGGCTAAGGTTCAATGGAGGAAAGGGGGTTGCAACAACTTTGGGAGTTTTGATAGCACTTAACATTTCTATAGCATTAGCATTTGTATTTGTCTGGCTAATAGTATTTTTTATCTTTCGGTACTCCTCTCTTGCTTCCTTGGCTGCTACTGCAGCAGCTGTTATAGCATCTTTCTTTTTTCAAAAGGAGTTATTCCTTATACTACTCACTGTAGCGATATTAATTTTCTTGAAGCATTACAAAAATATTGCAAATCTTCTGCAAGGCAGAGAGCATAAGTTTCTATAAGCAATGAGATGTTAAATCACTGACACTTAAACTACGAGATAAACTGCTTGATGGTATTATTTTATCTTCTTTATTTAAGATTGTAATTTTTACTCTTGTTATACTCTCTACTTCTTGAGGTATTAAAAATTCATCTTCAATGAATCTTTGCTTCACTTCTTGTATTTTTTCATAAAGTGTGGTTACATTGCGCTTATTTTGATTATAAATATCTTCAATCTCTATCTCTAGCCTGTGTGAAGCTTCTTTTTTTAACATGTTATTTATCACTGCTTCTGTTATTGCTAGCTTTTCTTGCAGAATTTTCTTTATTTCTTCTTTATCGTCTCTGCTATTTTTACTCAGTTCCGTGTATACCCTATAACACCTTTTCTCTAGTGGTAACGTTCTTAAACTATCTAACATTCTGGCCACTTGACCCTTAATAGTCTTCTTGGCTTTCAATTTTAATTCTTTTACTTCTTCTTTTATTATTTTGCTAGCTATTCTCTTAGCTTCAGTTAAAGATGAGTCCTTGAGAAAAAAATCTGTTCTAAGCAAATTTTGGTTTAAAAGCTCCAAAAAGACTTTTCCTTTGATGTTTTCGAGTTGATCGTCTAAACCATCCCCCTGTAGTTTATTTGTTATGTGCTGAGACAGCGCAAAGTGCTCTAATTTATTTAACTTTACAGAGCTGATATTTTTCATTAACGTCAGCACAATTTGTTCACTATATTGAGAAGTAAAACTCAGTAAATTTCTCATTAAGGAAATACTTACTTCTGCAATAAAATCATCAACTATTTTTTGACTTTTATCATCTTCATAATTATTTTGGGCGTTATGCCAAGCCCTAAGAATTTCTTTACTGTTCTTCTTATTTTTTAGCCTGTCTAACATAAACTTACGTGCTTCATTTTCTGCTTCTGTAAGGAGCATTTGTCTAGGTGGTGTAAATTTAATCTCTGGATCGGAATGAATACCCTCTAATGTACTTAACATTCTGTAGATAACACCAGTAAAACATGTGTTAGGAATTCGTTCTTTTCTAGAGAAAGTTTGGCTATCTAGTAAATTTGCAATCAACGCGTCTTTTTTATTTTTTACAGCTTCTCTATCTCCATCATTGCAGGCTCTAAGAACTAACAGAAGAATTTGTCCACCAGTGAAACCAGAGCTATGTTTCTCATTACCTTTGCAAAAATCTTGCAAAAACATTACTAATTTTCCCTTATTCTCATTACTAAATGGTTGGCCATCAAGCATATGTAAGTGATTTATATATTCAATAAACTCTTTAAATCCCTCATTATTAATAGTGTCTTCAGATACTTGTTCAGTATATTTATCTTTTAATTTGTCAATATTTTTAATGATATCATTAT
Organism: Wolbachia endosymbiont (group B) of Parapoynx stratiotata; assembly: GCF_947250635.1. NCBI lineage: Bacteria > Pseudomonadati > Pseudomonadota > Alphaproteobacteria > Rickettsiales > Anaplasmataceae > Wolbachia > Wolbachia endosymbiont (group B) of Parapoynx stratiotata. The sequence goes on from NZ_OX366335.1 coordinate 1,286,052, forward strand.
TTAATTGATGGGGTAGTAAATGTTCAAGCTTAATATCAAAGCTATTGACTAGCCCACGTGAGTTTTCTTTTATGCCTTCTAAAAAGAAACTAATAGCAGCTTTGAGTAACGTAAATGGATTAAAATCCTTTGGCCTTAATTCACTTTGTAATAGAATTAAAATCATTGCAAGTGGTATTGTTGCAAGTAACGAAACAAGCAGGAAAGTAGTTGTAAAAGTTATATATGTTATAGAGGCAAAAAATAAAAGGAAAGATGCTATCTTAATTTTATTATCCTTAAAAAATATTTCCCAATATTCCTTTTTACTTATTTTTTCCTGCTTTGCAGCTTTTATGTCTTTATAAACGTAAAAAGTTTTTATTTCAGATCTAAAAAACAATGTGGCAAAAGATAAAAAGACATTGGCAGGATTAACTAAAATGCTTAAAGAAACAAAAGCTGCGAAGTAACTTGCTGTCTTTAATCTGTAAGAATCCTTTCCAGGAAATTGTATTTGGGAAATACCTATCATAGCCTACTCTCTATAATATTATGATATTGTAGTAATAACAAATAGCCTATAGATGTCAATGCTTAAGTATTTTACTGTCTACGCACTCATCGTATTCAATTTCAACTGTAGAGTGCGCAATTTCGAACCTATTTAATAGTATTTTTTTTATCTCATACAAAATATTAGTGTGTTGTCCATTTTGCTTTATCTTGGCATGCATAGTAAGTATAAAATAATTATCAGATAGTGACCATGCATGTATATGATGCACATCTATCACTTCAGGTAACTTAGATACAATCTCACTTTTTATCTCCTCAGCAGATACACTCTCAGGTGTACCTTCAAGGAGTATATGGCAAGAATTCTTGAGAATTTTATATCCACTGTTTAAGATTATTACACTGACAAATACTGACAAAATAGGGTCCACTATTTGCCATCCGGTAAACATGATAATTATGGATGCAAGTATAGCAGCTACAGAACCTAAAATATCTCCGATAACATGCAATACAGCACTTTTTATGTTTATATTACTTTCGCATTTACTATGTAATATAAAAAAGACTATAATGTTAGAGATTAGGCCAAGTGTGGCAATTATTAGCATTACTTTCCATTCCACATTGACCGGACAAATGAATCTCTTTATTGATTCAATTATAATGACCGCTGCAATGAAAAATAGAGTTAAACCATTAACAAATGCTGCAATTATCTGCAATCTGTGATACCCATATGACCTCTGTAAATCAGATTTCTTAGCTGAAAATTTGTGCGCTACCCAGCTTAAAATCAAGGCAAAAAGATCAGTGAGCATATGCCCTGCATCTGATAGTAGAGCAAGCGAATGTGAAATTACTCCACCTACTATCTCCATAAGCATTGTTATTGCAACTATTATTATGGAATAAATTAAGCGCTTGGACTCTGCTATTGAGTGTTTGCCATTGTGCACTGCTGTCATACAAAATCTTTTTATGAGCAAAAAAACGTGGGTAACACTGGGCTCGAACCAGCGACCCCTTGCACGTCAAGCAAGTGCTCTACCAACTGAGCTAATTACCCATCTTAACCTTAGTATAGTGCTTCAGTGAAATGAAAGTCAATTTGCTTTTAGACTTCTTGCTGGATGAAATTCCTTGACAAACCTTCTTACCTTCCTTACTATATTAGCAAGGGTATTCATACTTGTTTTTATCTTCGCGGGTTTAACAACAAAATTCAGTAAAAAACTCAGGTATTTATTGGCAAATTACATAAAAATTATAGCGGCTTTTTTTATTTTTTCTACATTCAGCCAAATCGCGCTTGTTAGCACATTATTACAACGCCAATTTACATTATAAAACTCGCTACTAAAGGATTTTTTTACCTTTTTTTCTACTCAGTAAATTTCTTAATTATAATTCCGCTACTTATTAACAGCTATGGAATTTTAGCTATATTCTCGATTTTTCATATTAAGTTAACTATCTATACCTTTTTATTAAGATATAAATTATACCAATATGAGAATTTACGTTTTTTTCAGATGAGTCACTTTATGCTTGATATTGTAAAGACTAATAAATTAGGGGTAAAGTAATGACAATCAATCAACAAGTAAACAAAAATATAACTAAAGAAGAATATTTTAACGATAAGCATGTTATAGAAGTTAAAGATTTAAATATTAAAGTAGAAGTTTATTCTCATAATTTAAGAGCAAGTAAAGTTGCTCACATTGAAAGTGAGATAAGAGAAACAGCTACTAATTTTAAAGATGCATTTAAGCTGGAGCCTGGTAGCTCAGAACAAACGTTCAAAATTTATGTGTTTGATGATAAGGCTGATTACACTCATCTTGGCGGAAGCGAACGTTTTGGTTCTTACCTTGGAGATGAGGGTGGTAAATGTTACTACAAAGGAGAAGCTGATGTTTTTGCTGAGATGTATGTCTATCAGCAAGGTGGCGTTCATAACCTTCAGCATGAATTTGCACATGGTTTAACTTACTTGGCTACAGGAGGAAAATCTCTACCTACAGTATTAATGGAGGGAATTGCAGATTACTTTGAGCACCATTCAGATCACAAGTTCAATGCTCAAGGGTCAAGTATCGATAAAACCGAAGCTGCAAATCTAGATTTAGATAAAATTTTAAGTTTAAAATATTCAAATAACAGCGAAGAAAATAGTTTGGTTTATAAGACAGGCCATGCGTTGATAATGTACTTACAGGAAAAAGATCCTAGTTTATTAAGAGACTACCTAGATGCTTTACGTCAAGGTAACTCAGATGAATCAAAAAGTTTCTTGAAAGACATAAAAGGACATGATGCTGACTTCAAAAGTTGGCTTGCTGAGAATGATACAGAAACTGCAATGGAACATCTCAACGCTTTGCAAGTTACAAAAGGAGATTTTATAGCAACTGGTCAAGAAATAGTGGGTGGAGAAATTAAAGATGTATCGTATTATAAAGCAAATATAGAAAAAATAGATGGAGAAAACGTTGGAAGTTTTTCTCCTGTAGAACATGTTGCGTTTTATGATGTTGCTCGTGCTATAAATAGAGCAACAAATGATACACTTGATATATCAAAGGAATATCATTTCCTTAAGGTAGTAAAAACTTCCGATGGACAGGATAAACTAACTTACTCTGACCAACAAGGTAATGAATACCAAAACAGTCTAGAGTATAAAAGTCAGGCTTTAAGGACATTGTCAAATTACGATGAGAATTTAAAAAAAGTTTATGATAATGCATTGAAAGCCCTGGATGAGCAGATTCGCAAGGAATCCGATGCAGTACGTGAAAAATACCATAGGCAAGAGATTTCTCGTGAAAAACTTTTGGAACAATATAATTTCATTACTTCTTCCTCTCGATATGAAGAATTGAAAAAATCCTTGCTTGATGAGATGATAAGCACTGGTTCAAAACAGTTAAAGTCAACTCAGAACATTGACGTAGAAAAGATGTTAGAAGAGATGGTTAATATCGATCCAAACCTAATCAGAGGTGCTCATATTAATCTACAAGAAGGTAAAGTTTTCTCTATCAAAGCTCTTGGTCACGGAGATATGGGTGCACTATCTATATATGATGGGAATACAAAGCTTGGAGAGTTGTCGAGCGAATCGGGCTTTTTTAAGCAAGTTGAAGGTCAAACTAAAGAAACTTTTGTTTTTGAGGACATATTGCACAACTTGAATACTCAATATGACGGTGGTGCTTATATGGCTATTACAAAAGAAAATGGTCATTATAAAGCTTCTCTGATAGATGGCAGAACAGTTGAACGTGATGAATACTTTGATGAAGCACATTTACATGAAAATGAATTGTTGCATCCTAGCACTGGACACATTCAAAAAGATTTAGATTCTCTGCTTCTTAGAGGGACCAAAATTCTAAATCATCAGGATTCAAAGCATGCTCAATATTCTGATGAGCAAAGAGAAAGCGGCGTAATCGTAGAAAAAGGAACATTATTGGATGATAAAGGGACTGATAGAACAGACGACGATGTATACGAAGCGGTTGTAAAGCAAGGAGGCAAAAATCTACATGAATTCAAAAATATGGGTTTCTATATTACTGAAGAGATAAAAAATGAAAGAGGTGAAGTTATAAATGAAAGTAACTTGTTCATTCATGATCATGGAAAAAACGTAAGGTTTCAATTGCCAGGCAATGTTACTCACCTAAAATTGGTGGAAAAAGATGGACAATATAAATTAGCACCATCTGATTCTGAAGGAAGAGAATACAGTAGCATACCAGACGAATACAAATATATTGACCCAGTATTTGCACATGAATATGAAAAGAGAGATTATTCTCATAAACATATAAATGTGGGCCTTATAAACTTAGAAAAATATGCCCCTGGTAAACTTTTTACCATTAAACATGATCCAAATGATTATCAGATACAAAGAAATTCGAGTGGTGAAATAGTGAGAATCAACAATCAAAGATATTTCACTAAAGTAAAACTATTTGATGGTGATACTGATGAAGAAATTGGAATGTTATCTAATAATTTCCATGACTTCAAAGGAAAAATATTCTTTTCTGCTGATTATAACTACAGCTATAATGATTTCCTCGCATCTGTTTCTCCTCAAGTTGAAATTGAGAATATGGGAAATGGAAGCAAAAAAATAACTTTCGATCAAGGCAGTGGCGATATCGGTGACACTAATAGAGGCTACACTGACTATCAAAGGATATACACAAGGGAAACCGAAAGTCCAAAAGGGCAAGTAAGTGAAACTAAGACAGAAGTTCATAGTACTACTAATGTTGTTGCTGAAGAGAGAAACGACAATAGTGAAATACAGTCTGATCAACCACAAATTCCAACAAGGGCAAAAAGGTCAGCTTCAGTGGAGGAGAAAGAGCAGGTAGTGTTGAAAGACACAATCTTGAAAATAGAAAAGAGCTATGATAGAGATGTAGAAGGAAAGCATAAGGCAAATGTAATCATAGATTATAATGATGTGAAAGCCTTGTATAATAGAGCAGAAGGAGCAGATAAGCAATCTGTGTTAGATTTTTGGAACAAACTGCATACATCGGATTATAAGATTGGTGCTTTGCCGGAAGACAAGTATTACTTTAAAGATGGCAAATTTCTAATTCACGATAGTGACACGAAAAAGCTTATAGTGTTACCTGAAGATAAGGTATCCATCAAAATAATGAAGGATGGTGATAGTTATAGTTTGGCTATATCAAATGGTAATGGCAAAGTAATAAGCAGCATTAGTAAAATAGATAATCCAAATTACGAATTGCTATCAGATTCAAGTCACTTCAGCTTAGAAACACAAGATAACTTTGAGTTATTAGATCAACATCATGAATATAATCTCTATCTAGAGAATGGTTTTGTGGGGAACGTTCAAAAAAGTGTGTCAAGCCGCATTTTTAGTTCAACTCAATTTTCAATCTATCTGGAAAGAAAATATCAAGTTGAGACATAGTTAAAGCCCAATTAGGGAGAGCCATAATCCACTTTTGCTCTACCTTTTTTATAGCACAATATACCTGTTTGTACAAGGCATTTGTACTAGTAAATGAACCCTTAGTTTTAGTAAATTTCCTGATTTGTCTATGCAACCCCTCAATTGGATTGGTGGTGTAAATCAGCTTCCTAACTTGCCCAGAATACTTAAAATAACTGGATAAGTTTTCCCAATTGTTCTGCCAGGATTTTATAACTAAAGGATACTTCTCGGGAACGTTCAAAAAAGTGTGTCAAACCGAAAAAAAAGTAATAAATTGATATAAAAAATGGAGGTTTGATATGGGTCAAGCAAATAGAACTACTGGTTTGGTAGATTATAAAGAATTAGAAACAAATATCCTGTCATCTATACGAGAAGGAAGACCATTGACAGGAAGAGATGGAGCATTAACACCGTTTATAAAAAGGTTGCTAGAGGCAAGTCTGGAAGGTGAAATAGAAAGCCACATGTCAGCTAAAAGTGAAGAAAATAACCGAAGAAATGGAAGGAATGCAAAAACTTTACGTACAAGTTCAGGCTCATTTGAACTATTAACACCAAGAGACAGAGAAGGAAGCTTTGAACCGCAAATAGTCAAAAAAAGGCAAACAAGCCTACATCCAGAACTTGAAGCAAAGGTCTTAAGCACATATGCCAGTGGCATGGGATACAGAGATATAGCTTCACATGTTGAGGAAATATATGACCACAAAATATCAGCAGCAGAGATATCCAGTATTACTGATAAACTGCTACCAGTAATCAATGAATGGCGCAGCCGCCCACTGCAATCAGTGTATCCAATAGTGTTTATGGATGGCATGTTCTTTAAGGTCAAGGAGGACGGACATTGTATAAGTAAATGCATGTATAATATATTGGGCATAAATCAAAATGGCAGAAAAGAAGTATTAGGTTTTTATTTGGCTGAAAGTGAAGGAGCTAACTTCTGGTTGGGAGTTCTAAATGACCTAAAAGAGCGAGGAGTAGAAGATATTCTAATTGCCTGCATTGATGGGCTAAAAAGCTTTCCTGCGGCTATAAATAGTGTGTTTCCTAAGGCAGAAGTACAGCTATGTATAGTGCATCAGATAAGGAATTCACTGAAATATGTATCTAGCAAAGATGTAAAAGTTTTCATGAATGATTTGAAAAAAATATATCGTGCTTCAAGTAAAGAGATCGCTGAGAATTATCTGCTTGAGCTGGAAGAAAAATGGGGAGAGAAGTATCCTTTAGTTATAAAATCCTGGCAGAACAATTGGGAAAACTTATCCAGTTATTTTAAGTATTCTGGGCAAGTTAGGAAGCTGATTTACACCACCAATCCAATTGAGGGGTTGCATAGACAAATCAGGAAATTTACTAAAACTAAGGGTTCATTTACTAGTACAAATGCCTTGTACAAACAGGTATATTGTGCTATAAAAAAGGTAGAGCAAAAGTGGATTATGGCTCTCCCTAATTGGGCTTTAACTATGTCTCAACTTGATATTTTCTTTCCAGATAGATTGAAAATTGAGTTGAACTAAAAATGCGGCTTGACACACTTTTTTGAACGTTCCCCTTTTACATCTTTGCTAGATACATATTTCAGTGAATTCCTTATCTGATGCACTATACATAGCTGTACTTCTGCCTTAGGAAACACACTATTTATAGCCGCAGGAAAGCTTTTTAGCCCATCAATGCAGGCAATTAGAATATCTTCTACTCCTCGCTCTTTTAGGTCATTTAGAACTCCCAACCAGAAGTTAGCTCCTTCACTTTCAGCCAAATAAAAACCTAATACTTCTTTTCTGCCATTTTGATTTATGCCCAATATATTATACATGCATTTACTTATACAATGTCCGTCCTCCTTGACCTTAAAGAACATGCCATCCATAAACACTATTGGATACACTGATTGCAGTGGGCGGCTGCGCCATTCATTGATTACTGGTAGCAGTTTATCAGTAATACTGGATATCTCTGCTGCTGATATTTTGTGGTCATATATTTCCTCAACATGTGAAGCTATATCTCTGTATCCCATGCCACTGGCATATGTGCTTAAGACCTTTGCTTCAAGTTCTGGATGTAGGCTTGTTTGCCTTTTTTTGACTATTTGCGGTTCAAAGCTTCCTTCTCTGTCTCTTGGTGTTAATAGTTCAAATGAGCCTGAACTTGTACGTAAAGTTTTTGCATTCCTTCCATTTCTTCGGTTATTTTCTTCACTTTTAGCTGACATGTGGCTTTCTATTTCACCTTCCAGACTTGCCTCTAGCAACCTTTTTATAAACGGTGTTAATGCTCCATCTCTTCCTGTCAATGGTCTTCCTTCTCGTATAGATGACAGGATATTTGTTTCTAATTCTTTATAATCTACCAAACCAGTAGTTCTATTTGCTTGACCCATATCAAACCTCCATTTTTTATATCAATTTATTACTTTTTTTTCGGTTTGACACACTTTTTTGAACGTTCCCTGCATTGATGGGCTAAAAAGCTTTCCTGCGGCTATAAATAGTGTGTTTCCTAAGGCAGAAGTACAGCTATGTATAGTGCATCAGATAAGGAATTCACTGAAATATGTATCTAGCAAAGATGTAAAAGTTTTCATGAATGATTTGAAAAAAATATATCGTGCTTCAAGTAAAGAGATCGCTGAGAATTATCTGCTTGAGCTGGAAGAAAAATGGGGAGAGAAGTATCCTTTAGTTATAAAATCCTGGCAGAACAATTGGGAAAACTTATCCAGTTATTTTAAGTATTCTGGGCAAGTTAGGAAGCTGATTTACACCACCAATCCAATTGAGGGTTTGCATAGACAAATCAGGAAATTTACTAAAACTAAGGAAAATGTTCGACTGCGCAAGCGATCACGTTTATCACGATCATAACTCAGCCTATATCTAATATACAAGGAGGGCCCTGCCCTCTTTTTGTTATTCCAATGCCCAGACACTGGCATCCAGTTAAATTTGCTAGTATAAAAGTAATCAACGTTTCTTATGATGGAAAAATGGATTCCAGTGTCAAGCACTGGAATAACACCAAAGGGGCTACTAGGATGACATCGTCTGCTACATACTTAGATCACAAGAGAAGAATTCTGAAGCGAAAAGCTTCAAGGAAATCTTATGCAAAATCTAGTATTTACGGAATTTATATTATTTTCATGCACATTATGGTTTTTATAATTAACGGAAAGTGATATGGCTAGTTTAACTTTTAAAGACAACTCTGGAGCAAATGTACCATCCCCTAACATTAAAAGCATAATTTATGAAGATGCTGCACAGAATAAGTATACCTTTGGTGTAGACAATGCTACTAATGTTTTCAACACTTTTAAGTATGAACCTAATGGTGCTGCTGAAATAGATTACAGTGCTACAGCAACAAACTTCATGACTGGAGGTGCAATTGCTACATTATTAGGTATTGGAACTAATGTAGATGCAATAAAAACTAAGACTGATTCTATTCCAGCTGACTTAAGCGCTGACTTAGTTACCATAAAAACTCAAGTCGGAACAGATCTGATATCAGGAATAAAGGCTAAGACTGATAAGATTACAGATACCTTAGGAGCTGATGTCATTGCTATAAAGGCTAAAACTGATACTATTCCAGCTGACTTAACAGCTAAAGTAACTGCTATAGAAACTGCTACAAATGCTGCTAATTTAGGAGACAAGGTTACTGCAATACAAACTAAGACTGATAAGATTACAGATACCTTAGGAGCTGATGTCATTGCTATAAAGGCTAAAACTGATACTATTCCAGCTGACTTAACAGCTAAAGTAACTGCTATAGAAACTGCTACAAATGCTGCTAATTTAGGAAATAAGGTTACTGCAATACAAACTAAGACTGATAAGATTACAGATACCTTAGGAGCTGATGTCATTGCTATAAAGGCTAAAACTGATACTATTCCAGCTGACTTAACAGCTAAAGTAACTGCTATAGAAACTGCTACAAATGCTGCTAATTTAGGAGACAAGGTTACTGCAATACAAACTAAGACTGATAAGATTACAGATACCTTAGGAGCTGATGTCATTGCTATAAAGGCTAAAACTGATACTATTCCAGCTGACTTAACAGCTAAAGTAACTGCTATAGAAACTGCTACAAATGCTGCTAATTTAGGAAATAAGGTTACTGCAATACAAACTAAGACTGATAAGATTACAGATACCTTAGGAGCTGATGTCATTGCTATAAAGGCTAAAACTGATACTATTCCAGCTGACTTAACAGCTAAAGTAACTGCTATAGAAACTGCTACAAATGCTGCTAATTTAGGAAATAAGGTTACTGCAATACAAACTAAGACTGATAAGATGCCTGCTGACTTAAACGCTGAGTTAATTAAGTTAACTACAATAGGAAATGCTATAAATGGTAATGGTCACGTCACTGAAGCTGCTAAAGCTGTACTAGAGAGCAGTTTCAAGCAAGCTATCACGGATGCTGGGCAAGAAGGTAGTGAATGGCTTAGAAATGAGATAAAAGAGATAGTGTCACAGCCATCCTTCGAGATTCCAACAGATTCAAGTTCACCTCTTTCTTGGGATTGGTAATGTAAGTGCTAGTGAATGACATCGCAAGATGTCATTCACTGTTGTCATTCCAGTATCACATACTGGAATGACATCCTTGTTTTATTGCAACTAATTTGCAGTTATTTTTGTTTTAATGTAGATGGAATATAGTCCTATTGCTGCTGCGTTTGAAACATTTAGACTGTTAATTACGTTTGACATTGGGATTTTTAAAAGATAATCACAATTTTCTTTAACTAGTCTCCGCATTCCTTTCTCTTCAGAACCAAAAACAATTACTCTTTTTTGCCCAAAATTCTTTATTTCATCTATATTTTCCTTTGCATTGCAATCAAACCCATAACACCAGTAGCCTATCTTTTTTAAAGACTCCATCGTCTTTACTATGTTTGTAACGTATATTAGAGGGACAATATCCAGTGCTCCACTTGCTGCTTTTGCGATAGATGCATTTTCGCCCGGCGAATGGTGATGTGGTAAAACCAATGCATCAATGTTGAAACAAGCTGAGGTTCTCAAAATCGAACCTATATTGTGTGTATCAGTAATTTGATCTAAAATGACTATAGTAGAGTTTTCACCTGAACCTTCAGCTATTTCTTCAATATTTAAGCTGTGAAAAATAGGAGTAACTTTTAAAGCAATTCCTTGGTGATTTACACCTTTGGGTAAAACATCATTGAACATTTTGTTCTCTACCAGTCGAGCTTTAATGCCCTTACTATCTGCACATTGTTTAATTTCTTTCTCAAATTCTCTGTAGAAATTTTCTGTTACTAACAGTTCTATACACCGCCTATTTTTGTTTCTTAATGCTGAGATACAAGTGTGCTTTCCGTATAGCCAAAAATTCTCATTAGCTTTTGATGATTTCATCTCATTATTGAAAATCAGTTTTTTATAGAATAAGCAATATTTTACTGTGTTTATATATTGTTGTAAAATTATGTGATTTAATTAATGCATTTATGTCGGATGATGAGTTAGATTGGCAAAAAAATGTTAAGCCAATAGAATGTGGCAAAGTTACTTTGAAAGTTGATCACAAAGTAAATATAAAATCTATGATTGATAAAGGTATCTCTGGCTTACAAGAAAATTTTCTTAATACTGATAATGGTGATTCATCATTTTGTCTTGACTACAATACAAAATTAAAGATCGATAGAGGCAAATATTTTATAAGCGATAAACTCGATTTGCATGGCTATAGTATAGATAATGCTTATTGTAAATTGATAGATTTTATTATCAAAAATTATCAAGCAAGGAATAGGTGCTTATTGGTAATTACGGGGCATGGTAATAGTACAGATAAAATAGACACTATAAAGAATAGCTTAAATAAGTGGTTGAATGACACAAAAGTTCGAAATATGATCTTATACTATCAGCAAGCCATAAAAAAACATGGTGGCAAAGGAGCTTTTTATGTCTTATTAAGAAGAAATAAAGGTTAATTTAGGAGTACCTTTCTTAGAATTCACGTGTTGAAGAATGATTTCTGCTAAACCTTTACTAATTCCAGGTACGTTTTGAATTTCAGCTAGAGAAGCTTTGCTTATGTTTTCTACCGAACCAAAATGAGACATGAGTGCCTTCTTTCTTTTACTGCCAACACCAGATATTTTACTTAATTGTGAAGCAAAAAACTGTTTATCGCGTTTTTTTCTATGCGAAGTTATCGCAAAACGGTGAGCTTCATTACGCAGCAATTGTAAATAAAGCATGACCTTGCTGTCACTTGCTAGAGTAAATTCTTCTCTGCTCGGCACATAAAATCTTTCATTTCCTGCGTTACGATCATGACCTTTCGCCATACAAGCAAAAGGAACGTTTATATTCAATATCTCCAACACATTCTGCACTATGGAAACATGTCCTGGCCCACCATCTATCAGTAAAAAATCAGGAATGATGTCTTTTATATTGCCAGAGAAACGTCTAGTCAGCACTTCTCTCATCATTTTATAGTCATCACCTGAAATTTCTTCTTTTATAGTAAATTTTTTGTATTCACTTTTTAAAAAACCTTCCTGCCCTGCAACAATCATCACACCAACTTGTTGATTTCCAGATATATGGCTATTATCATAAACCTCGATACGCTTTGGAATATTTGGTAACAAAAAGATTTTGCTAAGCTCTTCGAGCTTTTCTAGGTTATTTCTATAATCAGTAAGCTTCTGCTCTAGGCTATGCTTAGAATTATTGTAAATAAAATTCAACAAATCACGCTCTTTACTATTTTTTGCATACAAAACTTTTATTGATTTTTGAGTAAGAGCATAAAGTGCTTGTTCTATAATTTCCTTATCCTTAATAAAATCGGGAACGTAAATTTGTGCTGGTGGTGTGCTAACTGGATTATACAAATTGACCAAAAAGGTGGATAAAATTTCATCATTTGGATGATCACTACAATTCTCAATGAAGTAAGGAATGCTTCCATAGTTACCTTTATCTCTGAAAGATAGTACACCAATGCATGCTAAGTCTGCCTCACGTACAATGCTGAAGAAATCTGCATCTTCTTCAAAAGAAAAATCCATTGGCTGAATTTGAATTTGCTGAAGAAATTTCAATCGATCTCTATAGACAGCAGCAAGCTCGTAGTTCATCTCCCTACTGCACTTTTCCATTGTAGAAAATAGCTGTCTTTGCACTTCTTTATTCCTTCCTAGCAGAGTATCTTGTGCTTGTTTTACTGATTTGCAGTAATCATCTTTTGTAATTTTATCTACGCATGGTGCTGAACAGCGCTTAACTTGATACTCAAGACATGGTCTTTTTGTTGAAGAGAAATATTGATCTGAACATACTCTTAAGAGAAAAGCTTTTTGCAATGATAATATAGTGTTCTTAACAGCAGCGGCAGATGGAAAAGGGCCGTAGTAATGAAACTCATTCTTCTTAAACTTACCTCTATATTTCGCTATTCTTGGATAATCATGCTTAGAAATTGTTATATAAGGATAAGATTTTCCATCCCTAAGCAAAATATTATAAGATGGTTTTAACGATTTTATTAACTGTGCTTCAAGAAGCAATGCTTCGATTTCATTCTCAGTGATGAATATTTCAACCTTAATAACCTGTGAGATCATTACTCTGATTCGTTCAGAAAGGTTTTCGAATTGAAGGTAGTCGGATAATCTCGACTTCAAGTTTTTTGCTTTACCAATGTATAAAACCTTATTCTTATCTCCAACCATCTTATAAACGCCACAGGATTGTGGAGATGATTTGATTTGTTCCTTATATTGCCTGAGCATTTATCAATTGTTTAACCTGTATAAGGTTAAACTCTGCTACTAAATGAAAGGTAGAAACAACATTTGCAAGCAAAGATAACCTGTTTATTCTAAGCTCATTAGAATCACAGTTAATCTTTACACTGTCCATAAATTGATTGATAAACGGAGCAAAACGAGCAAGTTCATCAAGCGCTGTATTAAAGTCGTTATTTTCTATCGCTTGTTTGATGTTTTTACAAGCAGCTATAGCACAATTTGATAGCGCAATCTCCTCATCTTCAATCAAAAACTTCTTACTGTAAGATGCATTATAAGTAGTGCCATCACTTTTTCTCACTTTGCTCATCATGTTACTGGCTCTTTTATAAGTGCTTAGAACCTGTTCACCTTCTTTTGTACTAAGATAATGATCCAATATAACAGTTTGCTTTTCCGCTTTCAGCAGATCATTAATATCGACTTTATATAGTATTGAATCTACAACATCTTGCCTTATATTTCTATTTTTTAAAATAACCTTGAACCTTTCTAAGCAGAATTTAAATACTAGTTCTGAAATTTGTTTTTCACTTGGCTTATCAACTGGAGTTATATTTTTATTCAATAGAAGCCTTGAACATAAAGATACTGACTTATCTATCAGCAATCTAATTGGAATATGCAAATTATTTTCAAGTATTGTTCTAATTATACCAATTGTCATTCTCCGCAAACCAAACTGATCATACGAACCAGAGATTTTCTCACCTGCTGCAATTAAGCCAACCAAACTATCCATTTTGTCTGCAATAGCTACAGCAATCGCAGTAGGAGATTTAGGGCATTCTTGGTCCGATCCAATTGGCTTATAGTGCTCAGTTATAGCTTCCACTACTTCTTTATCCTCTTGAAAATAAGAAGCGTAGTATCCACTCATTACTCCTTGCAATCCCGGAAATTCTTTCACTATCAACGTTGCAAGATCTGCCTTTGCTAAATATGCAGCACGTTCAACTTTAATTAATGAAGCATGTGGAATAAATATCGCTATATACTTTGAAAGAGCGATAATACGCTTCACTTTTTCTTCTACGCTACCGAGCGAAGCATGAAATGAAATAGAGCTCAATTTTTTGACATAGTAATCTAGGTTTTCCTTCTTGTCTTGAGATATCAAAAACTGGGCATCAGCAAGACGTGCTTCTAATATTCTTTCATGGCCTTTGACAACTTCATTGTTGTTAACATTTACAACAGTAACAAAATGTGATATTTTCTGTCCATCACTTAAAGCAAGATACTTTTGCTGCGTATTAATTATACTAAGTATTACTTCCTTCGGTAATTCTGATGATTTTACTTTACCAAATAATACTATTGGCCACTCTATAAGCCCTGCCAATTCATTAAGTAAATAATCATTTTTTTCAAGTTGTAAGTTCTCCTCTTTTGTAAACTTATTAATCTGATCTAGTATAAATTGCTTTCTTTTGTCCAACTGGAGAATGACATTATTTTTTTCTAACAATTCAAAATAGTCTTTGGGTGTTTTAACAGTAAGTACTGCATCACCTGAAAGAAACCTATGACCACACGTCACGTTGCATGCTGTAACCCCTGCAAAAGATATAGGTATTATTTCGTCATTTAAAATACATAGAATATTTTTAATTGGCCTAACCCATCTCTCTTTTCTTTCACTCCATCTCATACTCTTTGGCCAAGAAAAGTTTTTTAGCATTTCCTCCAGTTGATTTTTGAGAAACCCGTTGATGTTAAATAAGCAGCTTTCTCTCTTAATGAAGTAAAAATCTTCATCATTTACTTTGCGAATGAGTAAATCTTCTTCACCTTTCCGATTTTTTCTCAAAAAACCTTCGATAGCACTTTTCGGTGCATTAACTCTTGGTCCTTTAATTTCATTGTTAGAATCTTTTAGCTCTAAAGCACTTATGCCATCAATAAAAAGAGCAATGCGACGTGCAGTCACATAAACTTCTATAGATGCAAATTTCACATTATTTTTACTAAAAGCATTAGTGATACAGCTCTTAACCTGAGCTGCAGATGAATTCTGCATTCTTGATGGAATTTCTTCTGAAAGACATTCAAACAATAATTGTGACAACATATTCTACTTTGCTCTATATAATTCACAGCATTTTTTTGTTAACTCTCTCACTCTACCAATATAGGCTGTACGTTCATTCACACCAAGCACACCTCTTGCATCAAGTAGATTAAGTAGATGGCTCGTTTTAATACATTGGTCATAAGCTGCTATCGGCAATTCTTTTTCAACAAGGAATTTACACAGTTTTTCTGTATCCTCAAACTGCTGTTGTACTACTTTAGTATCATAATAATCAAGTGCCAGGTAAGAAAACTCTCGCTCTCTTTGTTTAAAAATATCTCCATAAGTTGCACCGCTACCGTTCCACATTATGTCGTAAACATTATCTACACCCTGTATGCACATTGCTAAACGCTCTAACCCATATGCTACTTCACCAGGAATTATTCTGCAGTCAATACCTCCCACTTGCTGTATATAAGTAAGTTGTGTTACTTCCATTCCGTTGCATGTAACCTCCCAACCAAGACCGGATGCACCAACACTTGGGTTTTCCCAATCATCTTCAATAAACTTAATATCATATTCTTTTGTCGATACACCAAGAGCTTTTAAGCTATTTAAGTAAATATCTTGCAAATTGCTGCCAGATGGTTTTATTATAACTTGGTATTGATGATGCTGATATAAACGATTAGGGTTGTCGCCATAGCGTCCGTCTGCAGGTCTGATTACTGGTTGTAGATACGCAATTTTTGTTGATTTTTCGTCAATCGCTGACATGATTGTTGCGGGATGTAGTGTTCCAGCTCCAACTTCAGACGTATATGGATGAAGTATAGTACACCCTTCATCTGCCCAAAAATCTTGTAATCCCTTTATTATATCCTGTAGATTCACGCAAACTGTATATCTTTTAAACTGAATACATAAGCAAATAAGTACTATTCTATACTTATTTTTTTAATAGTGCCATGAAAATAGTCACTCAAGGCTATTGAACTTTCTTTTACATACTCAAATATGCTTTTATTTAAAACAATCGCATCATGCATAGTCAGATCGCAGAATATAAATGCAGTCAAGTACAATAAAATCACTGCATAAAACACATGAAAAATCCCTTCAAATGTGATTGATATTGCATTGTTATAACTAAGCTGTATCGTACTTATCGGCCATGGTTTTATTACTTCTACAATATTAAAAAATAAATAAGGTATTATAAAGAAAAAGAACAAATGCATAAGATCATTAAACCAAAATGGACATTGAAGTATTGCTTTACATATACTTAGATAGAATTTACTTACAATATAATAAATTGACATTATTGCCGGCATCGAAAGCGCAACAGTCAGCACCTGTCCTGATGCTATTTGTATTACTATATTCTCATCACTGCTAGCTGAAGGATCTTGAGTATGAAAAATAGATATGCCAACTAATTGCAGCACTAACATAACTATTGCTAGCTTGGTAAAAATAGCAGCTACAACTATGCCTGAATTCGGCATTTTATATAGTATAAAATCACCTCCGTATGTAAGCATTAATATAATGTCGGTAATAAATAATATTAGAAAAGAAGACCAATAATGCTGCCAACCCGGTAAATATCCTACTCCTAAAAAAGAGCTTACTATTTTGGCAGGAAAAACCTTGCCTAGCACCTTACCCAAAAATTGAAAAAAAATCCCCATGTCCTAACTAACACTTGACTTATATTTTTCACAATACTGAATTATAATGGACTTATCAATACACTTCTTGCATAGAAAAAAGGCAAATAGTTAAAAACGATCTAAATTTACCAATAACCGTTATCCCTTCTTTCTTCATATTATTGTCTCTATCCCAGTGCTCCTTTTCCTGTCATTCAAGTAGCCCCTTTGCGTCATTAGATCTCTTGCATAACTGGAATTCAAAAGTTGATGTCATTCCAGCTCATGACGCTGGAATCTAGTCTTTATTATGATTCAATTTGCGGTTAGTTTTTCTGGATCACAGTGTCACGCACTGTGATATGATGTCAGTATGTATAGCTAATTCAAAATATTAAAAAATTTACTAAATAAAAAAAAAGGCAAAAGAACCCCCTTATAGCGAATTTTATAATTTAAATTGGCATTGTAATAATGTGCTAACAAGCGCAATTTGGCTGAATGTAGAAAAAATAAAAAAGACATGCAGCCGCTATAATTTTATGTAATCTGCCAATATATACCTGAGTTTTTTACTGAATTTTTGTTGTTAAATCTGCAGAGATTAAAAACAAGGATAAATACTCTTATTGATATGATAAGGAAAGTGGGAAGGTTTGTCAAGTCACTTCGGCCAGCTACCTACTTAGATGTTCCACACTGCTAAGTAGATACCAAATTTTTTGCAACATCAAGTGCAGCATAGGTAAATATTGCACTTGCACCTGCACGTTTAAAACCAATTAAGGACTCATAAATCACTCTGTTATAATCCAGCCAGCCATTATTTGCTGCAGCTTTTATCATTGCGTATTCACCGCTTACTTGGTAAGCAAAAATCGGAAAATTAAACTTTTCACTTGCTGTTTTTATTACATCTAAGTATGGCATACCCGGCTTTATCATAATAAAATCTGCACCTTCATCTATATCCATTTCGATTTCGCAGATTGCTTCACGTGCATTTCTATAATCCATTTGATAACCACTTTTGTCGATGAAATTTGATGATGCGCACGAACCGACAACTTGCCTGAACGGCGCATAGAAGCTAGAACAGTACTTTACTGCATAGGACAATATTGACACATTCTGAAAGTTATTATCATCCAATGTTTTTCTTATTTTTCCTATCCTGCCATCCATCATATCAGAAGGAGCAACTATATCGCATCCTGCTTTTGCTAAAACAAGTGCTTGCTTACATAATGCTGACACAGTCTCGTCATTTTCTACATCTATCCTACTGCTTTTTAAAATGCCATCATGACCGTGAGTAGTGTATGGGTCTAGTGCAATGTCTGCAATAATGCCAATATCCGGTACATTTGATTTTACAGCACAAATTGCTTTACAGATTAAATTGTCAGGATTGTACGCTTCCTCGGCGTTTTCAGATTTTAGTTTACTATCAACTACAGGAAAAATTGCAACAGCATTAATCCCCGAGTCCTTAGCTTTCTGAATTATAGAAATTAATCCATCTATTGAATAACATTTGATATCAGGTAAGCCAGAAATTGGCTCAATTGTTTCTTCTCCGTCATGAACAAATAAGGGAAAAATCAAATCATTTACTGATAAAGTGCTTTCACTTGTTAAATTGCGAATCCACTTGCCTGAGCGCCTACGCCTTAACCTTGTATTTGGGAAATTAAACATTGGATCCAGGCAAATTCCCAGTAAAAAGCAACACTCCTGAAATGAGTATTACCCAAAGTACCGATATTGGCAAAAATACTTTCCAACCAAGACGCATTAATTGATCATAACGATAACGAGGTATTGTAGCTCTAATCCAAACAAATATAAACAAAAGTACAACTATCTTCAAAACAAACCAGATTAAACTAGGAATTTTATACAGCAAACTAAGCTCTAATGGAGGATACCACCCTCCTAGAAAGAATATTGTCATCATAGCGCTTGCTAAAATCATATTTGCATATTCTCCCAAGAAAAAGAGAGCAAAAGGCATTGATGAATACTCGACGTTATACCCAGAGACGAGCTCTGCTTCAGCTTCTGGTAAGTCAAATGGGTGACGATTAGTTTCGGCAAGCAAAGAAATAAAAAATATTATTCCTATAGGCATTAGTAATAAATCAATCCAAAATGGCATATTATGTTTCGCTACCACCATCTCTCCAAGATTTAATGTGCCAGTTGTAATAACAACTGTAGCAACTATTAGACCTATTGAAACTTCATATGAAATCATTTGAGCAGCTGACCTTATAGCGCCAAGAAATGCATAATTAGAATTACTAGACCAGCCTGCAATAATAATGCCATATATTCCCAAAGAGGATATAGCTAGCACATAAAGCACTCCAACATTAATATTTGCTATTACCTTAGGGATTATTACCTGCTGTCCATTTTCTGTAATTATTTCAGCTCCAAATGGTATAACTGCCCAGGAAATTAATGCTAAAATAAAGGTGAGCATTGGAGCCATAATAAACAGTATGGTGTTTGCTCTAAATGGTATTATCGGCTCTTTAATTATCAATTTGATAGCATCTGCAAATGGCTGTAGTAGCCCAAATGGCCCTACTACACTTGGACCATGCCTTAGTTGAATTGCACCAATAACTTTACGCTCAAAGTACACTAAATATGCTACTGAAAGCAAAAGTGGAATAAGAAGAAAAAGAATATCAAATATCAAGTACATGCAACCCTAAATCAAAAAAATAGTTCATAATTGTGGCAATAAAAAATACAGCAAATGCTCTAGACACAAAAGACAATGTCCCTATTGAAATCAATAGGACAACACTTTTCTGTACAGCATTTAGCTTAATAGAATAGTAAAATGATATGCATATGAATGACACTAGTGACATCATAATTAAGATCATTGTGAGAGGCAAATAATTCCCTCTTCCCTCGGTAACTATAATAAATGTTATTGCCATCCATACATATCCTTCCGTAAATAGTGCAATAATATCATTGATAAAATCAACTAGCTTATAAACGAACTGTTTTTCTAATGTATTTTGTTCTTTACACAAAAATATAGAGTTTAATTTTCGTTGAAAATATACCAGAATTATTAGTAATAATGGTGTTAGAATAAATAAAATATTAAGTAGAGTGTTCATAAAAATTCTTAGTACAATCTGCCATTATTTTTGAAGCGCGACTTATTGAGTCTGTCATATAAAAATTACACTTTTTTAGAGTGAAAGAGATATTACTTAATTTTATTTCATCACAGGTAATTGGTACCCATTTGTTTTTCACCACTTGGTCAAGATCTCTAAACTGTGGACCAATAGTGTATAATTTCTTCCTCACATCAAATAAATTATCGTATAGTAAGGAAAGGCCCAAATATTGGGATAAATTTTTTATAATCAACCAATCTTCCTTTGCTTCACCAGGAGGAAAAACAGCTAAATTTGTTCTCTGTACTCGCCCTTCAGTATTTACATAAGTTGCATATTTCTCTGTGTAAGCAGCTCCAGGTAGAATAACATCTGCTATGTGTGCTCCACTATCACCATGATGGCCTTGATAAATTACAAATGTACTTTCTAACTTTGATATATCAATTTCATCTGCGCCAAGAAGATAAACTACTTCTATCTCACCACTTTCTGCCTGTTTTAGCATCTGATTAATGTCTTTTCCACCTTTGCTAGGAACAAATCCAATATCGAGTCCACCAACCCTTGCTGCAGCCTTATGCAGTACGTTAAAGCCATTCCAGTCATCTCTGATCATGTTAAATTTTTCTGCAATTTTGCCAGCTAGAGCTAAAACTGATTCAGAATCATCTCTTATTAATGCATCTTGACCGATAATTAGCATAGGGTTCTGAGCCGCACTCAGTAACTCGCAGAATTTGTGATTTCCCTCTTCTATTTCTTTTAGAACGTTTGGACCATCACCTAATCTTTCAACATTATATAGATATTCAAGATTAGGACCAATATTTGCAATAGTGAAATTACCTTGTAAATATCTCTTTCTCAATCTTGCGTTAATTATTGGTGCTTCTATTCTTGGATTTGTATTTATAAGCAGACATAAATCTGCATTTTCTATACCCTCAATAGTGGTGTTGAATACATATGACCCACGATTATTTGATATAAGCTTTGCTCCATCTTGCCTACAATCTATATTCCCCGAGCCGAGCTTCTGCATCACTTCTTTGAGTAGAAGCATAGACTCACAATCTGCTAAATCACCTGCAATTGCAGCTATTTTATTTGATTTTGTATTCTTTAATTTCTTTGCAGCAACAGTTAGTGCTTCATTCCAATCAACTGGGGCTAATTTACCATCTTTTTTTACATAAGGTTGATCAAGACGCTGAACTTTTAGTCCATCATAGGCAAAACGGGTTTTATCTGATATCCATTCTTCATTTACCTCTTCGCTCAGCCTTGGTAATATTCGCATAACTTCCAGGCCACGATAATCAACTCTAATGCTACTTCCCACAGCATCTAGCACATCTATAGTCTCACAATGTGATAGCTCCCATGGACGCGCTGTAAAGGAGTAAGGCTTTGAAGTTAAAGCCCCTACCGGGCAGAGATCTATGATATTTCCAGATAATTCAGAACTAATATGCCTTTTTATGTAAGTGCTAATCTCTACATTTTCTCCCCTTCCGATTCCTCCAAGTTCATTTGTACCTGCAACATCAGACAAAAATCTAACACATCGAGTACAATGAATGCATCGATTCATCGCAGTCTCAATCAGTGGACCAAAATGTTTTTTTGGCACAGCTCTTTTATGCTCATCAAGTCTGCTTATTCCTTTCCCATAAGCCATTGTTATATCTTGCAAATCGCACTCACCACCTTGATCACAAATTGGACAATCAAGTGGATGATTAATTAGTAAAAATTCGAGCACTCCTTCACGCGCCTTTTTTACCTTGGGAGTATCCGTGTGAATAACCATACCCTCTGCAACTGGCATTGCACAAGAAGCTACTGGTTTTGGAGGGCCACCCTCAACTTCAACCAAACACATTCTGCAGTTACCAGCAATTGCTAAACGCTCATGATAACAAAACCGCGGAACTTCAACGCCCACAACTTCACAAGCTTGAATTATAGTGAGCCCATGCTCTACTTCACATTCCTTAGAATTAATAGTAACTTTAACCACAACTACTATACAGCTTCCCACTTTATAGGATTGCCGCTTACCTCATCTTCAACTAGATTGCCATTTTCATATTGAGCAGACATATAATTCATGCGCGAGTCACGATCTATATATCTAACAGGTTTTACCGGTTTATCTTTATACATTTTTTGCTCGGCTTTCTTACGCTGAGTAGGGTTATTTTTACTAGCTGTCTTTGCTTTTCCACCTACTGCCATATAAACTCCTAAAAACTTCTCATTTTATTTTAACACTTAAGTATATAGCGTCAATACTAAATGGCTTTAAAGTTTTAATAGATCATCATTACAATCATCATTTGAACAAAAATACTTTCTTAATGCTGCTCAAGTTCGTAACTTTAGAATCCTCCAAAAAGAAAGTGCAAGTTACTTTTATGATATCATTTTCTACGCCTTGTAAATAGACAATCATGTAGCCATGAATTAAGCCATAAACCCAATACAAATATCCCTAATCATTAACCTCATAGTATTTTTCAACTAATTTATTGAGCAACCTTACACCGAAACCTACTGCCCCTCTTGGAGAAATATCAGTGCCTTTTTCATGCCAAGCAGCGCCCGCAATGTCTAAATGCGCCCAATAAGTGTCGTTCACAAAACGCTGTAGAAACTGTGCAGCCATTATGCTATCCCCACCAGAACCTGCAGGAGCTATATTTTGCACATCAGCAATCGGTGAATCAATAATTTTGTTATAAGTCTCATTCATAGGAAAGCGCCATAATTTCTCATTTACTTCATTTCCTGCATCAATCAGATGATTTGCTAATTCATCGTTATTTGAAAAAAGACCAGCATATTCATTATTTCCAAGCGCAACCACTATAGCACCAGTTAAAGTTGCAAGATCAACCATAAATTTAGGTGAGAATCTGTCTTGCGTATACCACAAAGCATCTGCAAGTATGAGCCTTCCTTCTGCATCAGTGTTCAACACTTCTATCGTCTGTCCAGACATCGAAGTTACTACATCACTTGGTCTTTGAGCATTACCGTCCACTGCATTTTCTGCAAGTGCAACTACACCAACTGCATTTACCTTTGCTTTTCGTCCAGCTAGAGTACGCATCACCCCAACCACAGTAGCAGAACCCGCCATGTCATATTTCATTGACTCCATACCGCGTGAGGGTTTAAGTGACACTCCACCAGTGTCAAACGTTATACCCTTGCCTATAAAAGCTATTGGTTTTTGTTCTTGAGAAGCCCCATTCCATTTTACCACCACTAACTTTGGCTCTTTACTACTTCCTTGTGCTACTCCAAGCAGGGCTCCCATTTTTTTCTCTTCCATTTGCTTTTTATCAAGCACTTCAACCTCAAGACCAAGTTGAGTAAGTTCAGCTTTTATACGATTAGCGTAAGACTCTGGATATAAAATATTAGGTGGCTCAGTAGTAAAAGCACGTGCAAGAAAGATGCCTTCACCTTCGTGTTTTAAACGCTCAAATGATTTTTCAGCACTACTGAATTGCTCATCTTTCGTTAGCACTGTGATCTCCTCTACTTCTGTAATTTTTTCATCTTTTTTAGTTTTATACTTATCAAACTTGAAACTGCGCAGAAATGCTCCATATGCAACATTTGCTGTACTGCCCTCGATTGAAATAGCTGCTCGCTTGATTCTTAATCTGCTTAGCTCACAATATATTTTACCACCAATATTTAATCCTTTGCTTTCATCCCATTCATCTCTCATTCCAAGACCAGCAACTATAATATTTTTTCCCTCTGATGAAGTAACGGAGAAAAATTCACCAAAACCTCCATTAAAACCACTAAATTTCTTGATGTTATCTATAGCTTGCTTATCTTGTAGAACATTAGTTATGAGCTTATCACCCTCAAACAAACCTACCACTAGCGTCTCAAAATCGGGTAAAGCTTTAGAAATTGTTATCTTCATCGTTGACATCTCCGTTGCAAATAATTGTAAGCTGCACATAAAACATAGTAAAAACATTAGTAAGATATTTTTCATATACATTTTAAGTACAATAGCGCTTAAGACTACTATGAACTCCCCTGATATGCAAGGGCTTTATCTTTTATCAGAAAATTTGTTATGCCCACCTAGGGTTATATTAAATGTGTAGGTCTTCATGGCCTGATTGTTATAAGTAAATGGTGCTATCAGAAGGCTTGCAAGTCCACTCTCAATAAGATTACCAAGAAGAAGATCATCACAGTTATCGCAATTATGATCAGCAAAAAACATTTGTGTTGTGAATTCTGGAAAATCTGGATGTTGGACCAAAAAGTTTATGTGTGGAGCCCTATCACCAATTTTACCTGGTACTATTGTAATAAAATTATAATAGCCAAGGTTATTTACTACAAATCTTCCTGATCCAGCAAAATTTGGATCAAGCTCCACATTTTCATCATAATAGCTCATGCCAAGTGAGTCTGCGTGCCATATAGAAACCACAGCATTTTGTATCGGTAAGCAATTTACATCAGTAACTCTACCCACTACATTTATTAATTCTCCTGCTGCATTATTTGGAGAGCCAGGTTTTCTTCTTAAATTATTTGAAGAGTTAAAGCTTTTTGGCCTTGTTTCAAGATCATAAATTCCTGGAGTTTCAATACAATTAAGCAAAATAGGATCAGCCGCAAATAATGACAAATCGAATATAAATTGTACTAAAAACGCTAATAAGATATTTTTTACATTCATTTTGTTTATAGTGCTTTTATCAGAATTATAGCAACCTTTTTCTTTTATTAAAGACAAGACTTTCTTTGAAGCCTCCTTAGAATCACAACTATCCTTTCAGTGTATGAGTTTTAGGTTTTAGTACTGCATACACAACTGCACGGACTTCCAATTTAGAAATTGCAAATCAATCCAAACACGCAAGTGTAATGTTACCGCCACATGCTGTAGTGTTGACACTTACAACCTTTTCTATAGAAAAACGTTGCAGATAATTAGGACCACCAGCTTTTGGTCCGGTACCTGACAGTCCTCTACCGCCAAATGGTTGCATTCCAACTGCTGCACCTATTTGATTGCGATTGATGTATACATTTCCAACTGATATTTTCTTGCTTATTAAATCGATCTGACTTTGTACACGGCTTTGCAAAGAAAACGTAAGTCCATATCCTGTATTGTTTATATCACTTATAACTTCATTTAACTGCGACTTATTAAAACGTATGATATGTAAAATAGGCCCAAACACTTCTTGCTTTAATTGCGAAATTTTTTGTATCTCATAAATGTACGGAGGAAAGAAATAACCATTATAAGAATTTGTATCCATGTGTACCTTGGACAAAAGGTTTGAATCTTCATCCCTTGATATTTTTTCCGTATGTTTAGTGAGCATATCAATAGATGCTTTGTCAATTATTGGACCAATATCTGTGCTCAGTTGTATTGGGTCACCTATCTTTAGTTCTTGAGCTGCATTGCATATCATTTTTATCTGTTTTTCTGCTATATCTTCTTGAATAAATAGCACTCTGAGAGCAGAACAACGTTGACCGCCACTGCGAAATGCAGAAATTAAAACATCCTTAGTTACCTGCTCTAAAAGAGCAGAACTATCAACAATCATAGCATTTAATCCACCAGTCTCAGCGATAAGTGGCACAATAGGACCATCTCTACTAGCAAGCATTCGATTAATTATTTGAGCAGTTTGTGTTGAACCAGTAAAAGCTACACCAGAAATTCTATTATCTGGTACTAATGTTTTACCTAAATACCAACCATCCCCTGGAATAAGGTGTAGCACATTTTTTGGTATTCCAGCTTCATGTAGTATCTTAACAGCTTCATAGGCAATAATCGGCGTTTGCTCTGCCGGTTTTGCCAGCACTGCATTACCTGCTGCAAGTGCAGCTGAAACCTGTCCAATGAAGATAGCGAGTGGAAAATTCCACGGTGATATGCATAAGAAAACTCCTCTGCCTTCAAAAAAGATGAAGTTATCTTCACCTGTTGGACCTGGCAATTTTTTCCAGTCATTCAGTTCATTTTTTGCTATCATTGCATAATAGCGCAAAAAGTCGATTGCCTCTCTTACTTCTGCTATTGCATCGGATAAAATTTTTCCTGCTTCTACAATCAGAATATAAATTAACTCTTTCATCCTTTCCTCAAGCAAATCTGCAGCTTTTTCAAGGCATTTAGCGCGCTCTTCTGCTGAAACATTCTGCCACTTAGTAAAAGCACTATGTGCTATTTCAAGAGCATTTAAAGCCTGAGCACTTGTTGCACTTGACACTTCTCCAATTACATTTTCCAAATGTGCAGGATTCACTACTTCGGTAAATTCCGCACTGTCAAGAAACGACTCTCCATCAATTATTGGGCCAACTTGCCATTTCTTTTCACTAAATTCCCTTATATCATTTGCAAATTGTGAAACTGCAATTGAATCGCTAATATCCATCCCCAAGGAGTTTTTTCTTTCCTCTCCAAAAATATCTCGTGGCAACGGGATGCTTGGATGAGGCTCATATTCTAAGCTTTTAGCTTTTTCTAATGGATCTGAGACTAATTCTTCAATTTTAACGTCAGAATCATTTACTTGATTGACAAACGAGCTATTAGCTCCATTTTCAAGAAGGCGCCTAATAAGATATGGTAATAAATCACTATGTTTACCAACCGGTGCATATATACGACAATTGATGCTTGTTGCAAGTTCTGAAATTGCATAATCATACAAACTTTTACCCATTCCATGTAAGCGCTGAAACTCAAACCCAGGATGATTTTTATCGGCAAGCTCTATTATAGTAGCAAAAGTATAAGCATTATGAGTTCCAAAACATGGATAAAAGTGATTCTCTTTGCTTAAAAGTTTCTGCGCACAGGCAAGATAGCATACATCTGTGTGGCTTTTTCTAGTAAACACCGGATAACCAATTAACCCTAATTCTTGTGTGCGCTTGATTTCTGAGTCCCAATATGCTCCTTTTACAAGCCTCACCATAATTTTATGCTTTGATCGAATGGCAACATCTTCAACAAAATCAAGAACAGATAAAGCACGTTTTTGATACGCTTGCACAGCCAAGCCAAGCCCCTCCCACTTAGAAAGTGAATCATCAAGACGCAATTGCTCAAATAAAACTAATGACATCTCAAGTCTTTCTGATTCTTCTGCATCTATACAAAGTGAAATGTTATATTTCTTCGCTTCATGACACAGTTCCAGCAACTTAGCTCTCAGCTCTTCAGCTATATTACCAAATTGGCTAAATTCATAACGTGAGTGCAGTGAAGACAATTTGATTGAAACCCCTTGAGATTTAAAGCAATCATTTATGTCAGCAGATTCACCTATGGCTTTTATTGCATGCATGTATAAATTAAAATACTCTTCCGCATCCTCAACTGTGCAAGCAGATTCACCAAGCATATCAAAAGAGCATAAATACTTACTGTAGTCATCTGATTTCACACTTTCCAATGCTTTTTCTATAGTTTCTCCAACAATAAAATGCTTGCCAAGAATGGATATTGCTTGTTTCACCGCTTTGCGGATTATTGGCTCTCCTAAATTTTTCAATAACCTGGAAATTATGTGATAGAATTTTGAATCCTCTTCATTGTTTCTTAATATACTGCTTCCTATAATTAAACTCCATGTAGAAGCATTAACAAACAATGAAGAGGAACGCCCCAGGTGTTTATTCCATTCTTGGTTGACAATTTTATCTTTGATCAATTCATCTATTGTGTAATCGTCTGGTATTCTAAGTAATGATTCAGCAAGACACATTAGCGCTACTCCTTCGTCGTTAGAAAGTGAGTACTGTTGTATAAAAGAATCTATAATGCCTAATTTACTACCTCTAATCTTTTCGACAATTTGTTTTGCAATATTGTAAACTATGTTTTTTGAATCAGCCGAAAGTTCTGATTTTTCTACAAGATAACGTACGTGACTTTTTTCATCAGCACGATAAAATGCCTGCAATCGTTTTCGTAATGCGTTAGGTTCTTGTATAGAACTGATCATAATTATCTACAAAACACCCTTTACCATATGTAAGGTAAGATTATATCATAACTTTGCATCGAATAAATTATTATTTAAATAAAGAGCCAGAATCGATTCAAAAAACCTAGTTAATGACTGTGATAGCTCAAAAGGACTGCGCAAGTATATAGCTCAACACTCCACCACTCATCAAGTACTTAACCTCAGTTGCAGTTTGTACACAGCACTTGAGTTGAATGGATTGCTCTGAATCATCCTTTCTTTTAATGATACATTCTAGATTTCCATTTGGTACTACTTCACCTTTTATGCTCACTATCTCACTACCATCAAATACCTTTCTCGTTACTCCATCCTGAAATGCAAGTGGAAGAACACCCATACCGACCAAATTGGACCTATGTATGCGTTCAAAACTTTCTGCAATCACAGCTTTAATTCCCAGTAATGCAGTACCCTTTGCTGCCCAATCCCTACTTGAACCTGTACCATATTCTTGTCCTGCAATAACAACTAATGGAACAGCTTCTCTTTTATATTGCATTGCTGCATCAAAAATTGACATAGTTTCTTGAGAAGGAATATGTTTTGTATAGCCACCCTCAGCGCTCACCATTTTATTTCTTATTCTGATATTAGCAAAGGTTCCACGCATCATTACGTTGTGGTTACCGCGGCGAGATCCATATGAATTGAAATCTTGCGGTTCAACTCCAAGACCTTTTAAATATATGCCTGCAGGACTATTTGAGGCAATATTTCCAGCAGGGGAAATGTGGTCGGTAGTGACGCTATCGCCAAACATCGCTAGTATTTGCGCATTCTTTATATCAACTATGTTGCTTTTATTGTTCTTAATCGATAAATTATCAAAATAGGGAGGGTTTTGTATATAAGTGCTTTTCGCGTCCCAATCATAGATTTCACCTTTCTCACACTTTATCTTTTGCCAATGCTCATCACCAGAAAAAACATCCTTATACTTTTGTATGAACATTTCACGCGTCACAACACTTTTAACACAGCTCTCAACTTCATTATTTGTTGGCCATATATCTTTGAGATAGACATCATTTCCATTCTTATCTTTGCATATTGAATCTTTTGTCAAATCAATTTGCACAGTGCCTGCAAGTGCATATGCAACAATAAGTGGCGGAGATGCCAAGTAATTAGCTTTGACTAACGGATGAATTCTTCCTTCAAAGTTACGATTGCCAGACAAAACTGCAGCAACAGTTAAGTTTTTGTTTTTTATATCATCCTCTATATCCTTATTAAGTGGACCAGAATTTCCAATGCAAGTTGTGCAGCCATATCCAACTAGATTAAAACCCAAAGCATTTAGATCTACCTGCAATCCAGACTTTTCTAAATATTCTGTCACAACTTGTGACCCTGGAGCAAGAGAAGTTTTAACCCAAGGCTTTGATTTTAATCCAAGTTTAATTGCATTACGAGCTACAAGACCTGCAGCAATCATCACACTTGGATTTGAGGTGTTAGTGCAGCTTGTTATTGCTGCAATCACTACGCTGCCACTCTGGAGCTGATCGCCATAGATAGGTTCCAACGGAGGTCTGTTTGTCTCATTAATAGGAAAAGATGTAGAAAAAGATTCCGCTACTTCTGAAAGGAAAATCTTATCCTGTGGTCTTTTAGGACCAGCCATCACTGGCTTTACGCTTGATAAATCAAGCTCTAGTGTGTCAAAAAATGCTAACTCATTACTGCTACGCCACAATCCCTGCTCTTTTGAATAGACTTCAACTAATTTGATCAGCTCTTCTGGTCGCCCTGTTAAATGTAAATAATCGAGTGTTTTCTGATCAATTGGAAAAAACCCACAAGTTGCACCATACTCTGGGGCCATGTTAGCTATAGTGGCCCTGTCTGCTAGAGATAAATAATCTAAACCATCACCATAAAATTCTACAAATTTACCAACAACACCTTTTGTTCTTAGGATACTGGTAACCGTCAGCACTAAATCAGTCGCAGTTACTCCTTCCGGTAGTCTGCCAATTAATTTAAATCCAACTACTTCTGGAATCACCATACTAATTGGTTGACCAAGCATCACAGACTCAGCTTCTATGCCTCCAACACCCCAACCAAGGACTGATAACCCGTTAATCATTGTAGTGTGACTGTCAGTACCAACTAAAGTGTCAGGATATATGACCCCATCATTATTACACACAACTTGCGCTAAATACTCAAGGTTTACTTGATGGCAAATTCCAGTACCTGGTGGTACTACTCTAAAATTTGTGAAGGACGACTCTCCCCACTTTAAAAATTGATATCTCTCCAAATTTCTTTTTACTTCTAGCTCAACATTTTTACTGAATGCGGAAGTGCTTCCATAACTATCTACTTGAACAGAATGGTCAATCACAAGATCAACCGGTACAGATGGGTTTATGTTACTCGGGCTTCCTCCATTTTGCTTTACATAGCTCCGCATCGAAGCTAGATCAACAACAGCAGGAACCCCTGTAAAATCTTGCATCAACACCCTTGCTGGTTTATAGCTAATTTCGTGATTAGTGTGTTTATTGACGCAGTCTGCTAGTACTCTTATGTCATCCAGCTTTACGTTTACTCCATCTTCATTGCGCAATAAATTTTCAAGCAGAACCTTAAGCGAGCAGGGCAACTTAGTCACATCTATTCCTAAAAATTCACTAGCACTACTTAGGCTGAAATAGTTGTATGACTTCCCGTCAATGTTTAAAGTCGTTTTTGCGTTTAAAGAATTATTCATCAGGTTACATCATATTAGTTAAAATTGGAATTACTACCGTTACTTTTTTGTTGTTGACCTTGCTGCTCATATATAGTTTCAAAATCTATAGGATCTAGCATCAGTGGGGGAAATCCACCACCACTTGTAACTCTTGCAATTATTTCTCTTGCAAAAGGGAAAAGAAAAGTAGGTCCACCAATAAATAAAGCTTGTCTCACCTCTTCTTCACTTAGCTCTGTAAAGTTTTCTATTGAAAAAATACCGCAATACTTTACCTCGCAAATGAAAGCTATATCATCTTTTACATCTTCATCTTTTACCGTTGCTTTGGCTTCTATATGCAAAGTAATTTCATGAAAAGGCTTTTCTTCACTTATTCCTTTTTTATTTTCTGTTCCTTCTAATTTTGCTGAATTAATATTAACCATTACATTAATATCAGGAGCTTTACTAGAAGGAAGGAATGGCGAATTTGGATTCTCAAACGAAAAATCTTTGACATACTGACCATGAATTTTCATTTTGTGTTGTAACATTTCTTACTTCTCCTTTAATTAAGTTGAGATATTTAATACTTTCTTATATAATATATTCATTTATAAACGAATAGCAAACCTAACTATAGGCTAATATGCAAAACATATTTTTATCAAAAATTAATAATATTTAGATACTTTATATACCAAGGGGTTAAGTTACCATGATAGAGCTTGTAATATATGCTTTACTAGCGGCGTTTATTTTTTCACGCTTATATAATTCTTTAGGAAAATCAGCCAGTCTCAACCTAAAAAAGCTAACAGGTGTATTGGATGTAAGTCAAAGTAAAGAGGATGTAGTAGAAAATATCGAAGATTATATTTATAGCAATGACAAAAGTTCAATAGAAGCTACTTATGAACAAATATTACAAAAAAACAGAGATTTCTCTATTTCCAATTTTATCGAAGGTTCAAGCATAGCTTTTGAATTAATAATTAAATATTTTAACCAAGGAAATTTACCTCAATTAAAATCCCTTCTGGACAAAGATTTGTATAACAGCTTTGTGGACAAAATTAAACATCGTAAAGAGGTACACGAGTCTATAATTGTTTCTATCGTTTCACAAAAGATCTTAGAAATAAAACTAGTAAAAAACGTAATATTTGTTGCAGTATATTTCCTTTCAGAGCAAATTAACTTTGTTAAGAATAATGAAGGAGACATCATATCAGGTAGTATGTCTACCATTAACAAAGTTGAGGATGTATGGCAATTCAAAAAAAATATTAATTCATCAGACCCAACTTGGTTACTTGTTTCTATTAACTATAAGAAGGCAAGTAATGATAAAAATTTAACAACAAATGACAACTGATGGAAAGTAGGCTACGAGAAATAGTACTTGATACTGAAACTACAGGTCTTGACACTGAGTCTGGTCATCGAATTATTGAGATAGGATGTGTGGAATTAATTAATCGTATTCCAACAGGCAAAACATTTCATCGATATCTTAATCCAGAAAGAGATATACCTTACCACTCATTTAAGATTCATGGTATTAGTGAGGAGTTTTTGGAAGATAAACCACTATTTTCAGATGTTACACTTGAATTTCTTGACTTCATATCTAATGACATTTTGGTAATTCATAATGCTGAGTTCGATGTTAAGTTCCTTAATATGGAATTAGGCAAGTTAAATGCTAGGTTAATTTCCTCAGATAGAGTGCTAGATACATTGCCACTTGCAAGAAAAAAATTCATAGGGTCACCTGCTTCTTTAAATGCATTATGTAAACGTTTTGATATATCTCTGGAAGGTAGAGAGTTACACGGAGCATTAGTTGATGCTCAATTGCTTGCAAAGGTCTATGTTGAGCTTACAGGAGGATTGCAAACCTTTCTGTTTAATAATGAATGTGATCAGGACAATAACTCCACGTTTATCCAGCACAAAGTGCGAAATTTAGCTCGCAGAGAACACTCACCAAGTAGTGAAGAATTTGATGAGCATAAGAAACTGTTAGACAAAATTAACAATCCACTTTGGAAGGAATATGTTGAATCAGTCAACTAGTTAATATATGATTTAATTTTATTAGGAACGCTTTAATGGTAAAGTCTATAAGGTTATTGTCTAGTCTACTAATAGCATTAGCAGCTGTCTTCTTAGGTTATTGTTATTTTACTAAGAAAGGCATCTTTGTCCCATACAATACAGAAATTAAAATAGGTGGGGATTTTTCTTTGATTAACCAAAACGGGCAAATAGTACGCAGTAGTGATTTCAAAGATAAGTATATGATGATTTTTTTTGGATTTTCCTCATGTAAAAGAATTTGCCCTATGAACCTTGGAATAATTTCAGAAACACTTGCAAAGTTAGACGAGAAAACTGACAACAAGCTACAAACATTTTTTATCACAGTTGATCCTGAGCGCGATAATACAGAAAGGCTTAAAGAATTTCAGCAGCAATTTGACCATAGAATACAAATGCTAACTGGTGAAAGACAAAAAATAGACGAAGTAGTTGCAAAGTATAAAGTATATGCAAGTAAAACAGATGGGGAAGAGGAAATTAACCATTCTTCAATAATATACCTTATTGGCCCTGAAGGGAAATATGTCACACACTTTGTCGCTGATTTAAATTCAGATGAAAGTCAATCTGATAAGATTTTGGCTGAGATAAAAAAATATGTAAACTGAACTAAAGAGTATTCGCTATTCACTTACTTAAAATTTATGTTAGTGTCTATTTTGCTTAAAATGAGTCGTTTTTTCTAATTTTTTCTAGCATCAACTCAGCAGCTTTTTGTTCAGCAATTTTTTTACTAGAAGCGCATGCAGAAACTTTGCCATAATTCTCTATGAAAATTGATATAGTAAACTCAGGATTGTGTGCTGGTCCAGTTTGTTTTACAAGTTCATACTCTGGTAAAGGTAATTTGTTTTTCTGAGTCCACTCTTGCAGTGAAGTTTTAGGATCTTGAGGAGGATCGAGGATGTCTTTAGCTAGCTTTTCCCAATGTCGGATAATAAATTTTTCAACACTCTCAAGTCCACCGTCAATATAAATTGCACCTATTAGTGCCTCAAGCGAATTTTCTAAATTTTTTAAGTTACATTTCCCTCCGTTGCAACGTTCACTATTATTCATGATGATAAAGTTACCTAACTCTATTTCTTTAGCAACATTAGCAATGGTACTACCACAAACTAAATCCGTTTTTCTTTTTGCCAATGCTCCTTCTTTTTCTTCAGGAAACATTTTAAACAGCATAGCAGATACAACCATGTTCAAAATACTATCGCCCAAAAACTCTAGCCTTTCGTAGCTTACGATCTGGTCTTCGCTATTCCTTTTATTTACGCTTGGATGGGTTAATGCCTCTTCTAATATTGCATGATCTGTAAATTTATAATTAATAACTTTAGATATTATATCGTTCAAAACTTTCATGTTCATCATTCAAAAGAAAAACGCTTTCTACCACCTTTATACCAGAGAATTAGTTTTATTTTATTAAAATAATACCACCACTTCCAAAATTAATGTATACAACCCACCGCTTCAGTAACGTTACTAAATCCATCCCTTCTTACTAGTTCCGCAAGCTCCAGGTTAATTTTGTTCACAACTTGATGCCCCTGGTATACAAGAGCAGTGTATAGCTGGACTAAAGAAGCTCCTGCCTTTATTTTTTCATATGCGTCAACACCACTTGAAACTCCCCCACATCCTATCAATAAAATTCTGCTCTTAGTAAGCTTGTACATATCACTCAATAACTCAGTTGAAAGTTGAAACAATGGTCTGCCACTCAACCCACCGCTCTCATTATAGTAAGAATCTCGACTTATCGTAGTGTTGCTTACTATTAAGCCGTCAATTTTATATTCTAGTGTAAGCTCAGCGATATTTTCTTTTGTTTGCTGATCTATATCTGGAGAAATTTTTAATATTATCGGTATGGATTCAGAGCTATCGATTGATTTTCGGGTTAGAGTGATAGATTTCAACAATTTGGATAATTCTTGTTTATTGTGCAAATTGCGCAAGTTAGGTGTGTTTGGAGATGAGATGTTCAGTACTATATAATTGCTCTTTCCATATACTATCTTTAGCAACTCAACATAATCGCTTATTTGATCCTTTGATGTACTGTTTTTTCCTATATTGATGCCAAAAATGCAATCATCAAGCTTAGCTTCGCTGATCTGTTTAAGAAGATAGTCTATTCCTTTATTATTAAATCCCAATCTATTAATTATTCCTTCATTTTTAATTAATCGAAAAATTCTCGGTTTCTTGTTTCCATATTGGGGATGTTTAGTTACAGTACCAGCCTCAATAAATCCAAAACCAAATGAGAGCATCGGCTTTACAACTTCCGCATTTTTATCAAAACCTGCAGCAAGACCTACAGGACTCCTAATTTTATTACCAAAAAAGTTTACATTTAAAGACTTAGGTAGTTCTATAGGTTTCCTACAGGGCATCTTTTTTAACGCCGTTATTACCAAGGAGTGAGCAATTTCAGGCGGCAGTAAAAACAATAAATTACGTAATATCATTTTGTAAAACACTTTGCTTATTTTTAGTTTATTTTTTACCATGCAACAAGAATAACTTAGAAAGCTTGAGGTTTATCAAAATAGTAAGTATATAGTTTCTATGAGTAGTAAAAACTAATTTTTCTGAAGGGAAACCAGAACTTGATCAGTATTTTTATCTACTAATTCGAGGTAGCCAAATTTGTTAATTTGAGATTTTATTAGTATAGGAATCTTATTTCGATTTAAATAAAATCCCTGTTTTGATTGTTTATTAAGCCGCAACCTTACATCCCCATTTTTCCAAGCAAGCATCTTATTTATTCCAGATTTTTCTTTACAATTATCTTCATTTACAAATCCTAAGTATTCATCTTCTGAAGAAGATATTGCAATCTTGCATATTCTATACCCTACCCAATTCCCTAGATATGGATCAGTATCGTCTTTTTCGTGAAGCTTGAACTCTCCTTTGACATATTCCCATGGAGCTTTTGCATCACCTACCTTTTTTAGAAAGAGTACGTCCTGATCAAAGTTTATAATGGTCCTTGTATGAAATGTTGTTAAGCTTGTGTCCCATAATAGTTTTTCTGTGATGCTAAAATGCTCTTTATCCTTTTGCATATTTTGAAATGATACGATTATCACATCTGCTCCAACTTCTCTTCCATAGTTAACATATTGACTAGCACGCCCATGTTTGGCTGTGAATGATGACTTACCTATTAACAGAAAGTCATTAAATAACGCATTATATATAGTCTGTGCACTGTAAGCTGTACCGACGTAAACCGGCTGTTTGTTGGATGAAGGGTACTTTTCTGGTGCAAGATGAGTATACGAGCTCTTTAATAAATAGTGAAAAGTGCAACTGGTAAGCAAGAAGGGCAAACCAATCAATAATAAAACTTCTGTTAATCTCTTTGGCATTTTACTGCTTATATTTTGAATATAGTATCTTATTTCTTTAAATATTTCATTAAAAGCCACACTTCTTGTTAAAATTTCAGAAGAAAAAACGATCTAATTGGAGTAAGAGGCCGGGACCGGAATTGAACCGGTATAAAAGGATTTGCAGTCCTCCGCATAAGCCATTCTGCCACCCAGCCGTTTTTTATGCATAGATATCCATTATATCTTTTAGCATAGATAAAGCATCCTCTCTTTTTCTTTGAAAAGTGTTACGCCCGATAATTGAACCATTACCACCGCCTTGCTTAATTTCTTTCGCTTCATTGCATATGTCATTCACTGATTTCGACTCGCCACCAGAAAAAACTACTATTCTTTTCCCTGCAAAACAAGATCTTTTAACATATTCAATTCTTTTAGATAATGACTCAATATTTTCTGTTTCTATTTTCTCCCTTTCCAAATAGTTAATTGGAAGTTTTACTTTGATTATATTAGCGCCAAGTAAAGCTGCTATGTGCGCAGCATAGGCAATAACATCAACTGCTGTTTCGCCTTCTTTGGAAATTCCTTCACCGCGTGGATAAGACCATAGCACTACGGCAAGGCCGCAAGACTTAGCCTCAGCTATAATTTCGCGAGCTTCTTCCATCATATCGAAGCACTTAGCAGAACCAGGATATATAGTAAACCCAACAGCTACGCAACCCAAACGCAGCGCATCTTTTACAGAAGCAGTTATTGCTTGATCAGAAGTTAAGTTTTTCGAGTGCAAGGAGTTAGCACTATTAAGCTTCAAAATAAGTGGTAGCATTCCAGCATAAGTTGAAGCACCAGCTTCGATCATACCAAGCGGAGCAGCATATGCGCTTACTCCCGAATCAACTGCAAGCTGAAAATGATAATGCGGATCGTAAGCATCAGGATTAACTTCAAAACTTTTTATTGGCCCATGCTCAAATCCTTGATCTACAGGAAGAATTACTAACTTGCCAATTCCACTAAGTTTTCCATGCATAAGAATACGAGCAAGATTTGCTTTTACTCCAGGATTTTCACTTTCGTAATAACTTAGGATTTGTTTTACTTCTTCACTCATTAACATCTTCAAATTTACTTAAAGTGTAGCAAAAACTATAGTTGAAGCAAAGACCTTTTTATACTCTTGCTCCTACACCTATATTTAAAGGTGTAACTTTAGGATCGGTGGTGTGCTGTTGTGGTTTTTCTTGAATTAAATCTTCAAAATACATTTTAACAATAGGAATAATGAGCGGCATAAGCACTAATTTATAGTCATACCATGCAAACTTTTCCTTGTAGCTAAATTCTGCATCTTCTTCGTATAAACGCTGGATGCAGTGCTCACTATATAATTCAGAAGCTTTCGTAAAAGTTCTAAGTAAAGCAATCAGTAATAAATCCAATGCCAAATTAACTATCAGCATTGTTCCATATTGAACAGGCCAGCCATTTTGTGCAATTTCCGATGCTAAACTGCACACAGCAAACGCTACTGCAATACATATCACATAATTATCAGCAGCAATAAGTAAATTAAACCTTCGGTTGAATCTATCCATATTTCCTTCTTGTGAACCACTTTGTTTACTTGCTGCATAAATAATGCCAAAGGATATCATGAACAACAATGGCCAAATCCCTATGCTGAATGAATAAAATTGAGAAGCGATGTTTTGCACTTTGCCACTGTTAGCAAGTTGCGATAAGTAATATTTGACTTTAGGCGACGGACCAAGTATCACATTTGCTAATATAAAAAATAAAAATGCTCTATTTATAGCTTTACTTCTACGTGATAAAATCTCATAGGTTTTTCTTTGCTCTTCTTGCTGTAATGGTATAGATATGCCAGCTGCTTTTAAAGCATTAAGATATTGCTCTAGCTTATCTTTATCTGCACTAAGTTTTTTAAACTTTTCTTCAGCTACTTTTTTTTCTTTCTCTCCTATTACTTTATCAGGGTGACATTTTAATGAAGCTTTTCTAAAGCGCCGCTCAACTAACTTAAGTACATCATCAAACTCCTGGCTTATTACTTCTTCTACTTTTATTCCCAGCCTTGAAAATAAGTTCTGTAAATCTTGATTACTGTAATATTGATTTCTAGTTAAACTTGCCACTTTAGCCTCATTAAAAAATGAGGCTTATACTACAAATTTAATACTCAAGCAAGAATTTAAACTATATTAAAAGCAATTTCTTGTTTATCCATATAAATCCTTAATTTCTTTCCTTTGATTAATTGACGATTCAGCATTTCTTCAGCCAAATGACTTTTTATCTCTTTTTCAATCAACCTCTCTATCGGACGTGCTCCCATTTCTTTGCTGTAGCCAGTTTGTGCAAGATAAAACTTTACTTCCTCTTCGACTGAGCAACTTATGCCCTTTTGCATAAGTTGCTTTTTCAATTCTTGAACAAATTTATCCACAATATACAAAATGACATCTAAATTGAGGTCAGAAAAAGAAATGACTGCATCCAAGCGATTACGAAATTCAGGGCTAAAAATCCGTTCTACTGCTTTTTCGCTATCACCAATATTAAAGTCCTTATACCCAAAGCCAATAGAACTTTTGCTACGCTCAAATGCACCTGCATTGGTTGTCATAATTAAAATTATATTGGAAAAATTAACTTTACGCCCGTAAGTATCTGTAACATAACCATAATCCATGACTTGTAGTAATATATTGTAAATATCACTATGAGCTTTCTCAATTTCATCAAGAAGTACCACACTATATTGATTGTTAGATACAGATTCTGTAAGCAATCCACCTTGGTCGTAACCCACATATCCAGGAGGGGAACCAATCATTCTAGATATTGTGTGAGGTTCCATATACTCGGACATATCAAATCGTATAAGGTTCATACCCATATTCTGTGCTAATTTCTTTGCAAGCTCAGTCTTACCTACGCCAGTTGGTCCTGCAAAAAGATAATTTGCCAAGGGTTTACTGTAACTTCTCAGACCAGATTTAGCAATTTTAATAGAATTAACAAGAGACTCTATCGCTTGCTCTTGACCAAAAATGGCTTTCTTGAGATTTTCTTTCAAAGATTTTACTCTTTGCACATCATCAAGCTCGCAAGGTACGTTTGTAATCCTAGTGATAGTATTCTTAATATCTCTACTGTTTATAATTTTTCGCCTGTTTTTTTGTAACTTACAATACGCCCCTGCTTCATCTATAACATCAACTGCTTTATCAGGTAATATTCGCCCAGTAATATACTTGTGTGAAAGTTCAGCTGCAGATTTAATGGCATGTTTCGTGTAATATACTCCATGATACCTTTCATAGTAATGCTTTATACCATCTAGTATCTTTACTGTATCATTAATAGAAGACTCTTTTACATTAATTTTTTGAAACCTCCTTGCTAATGCTTTATCCTTTTCAAAGCTATTGCTATATTCTCTATATGTAGTTGCACCTATACAACGCAACGCACCTCTTGCAAGTGCAGGTTTGAGCAGATTGCCAGCATCAAGAAAGCTGCCACTTGTTGAACCCGCTCCAATAATAGTGTGTATTTCATCAATGAAAAGAATAGCGCCAGGTTTTGCCTCAATTACTTTTATTATAGATTTTATTCTCTCTTCGAAGTCACCTCTATAGCGTGTTCCTGCAAGAAGTGATCCTAAATCCAAAGCATAAATTATGCTGGATCTCAGTGCACTCGGAACACTACCTTCAATAATTTTCAATACCAAGCCTTCAACTATTGTTGTTTTACCAACACCTGGTTCTCCGACATATAAAGGGTTATTTTTTCTGCGTCTTAGCAAGATTTCTATAGTGCGATTTAATTCATAATCACGACCAATGACATAATCTATTTTTTTGCTTCTTGCATAATCATTTAAATTTCTACAATAATTTTGTAGAACTTCTTCATCTTTTAATAATTCACCTTTATTTGCTACAGTAGAGATATCGTTATTCTTATCAAGTTTTATCTTGCGATTAGTTACATATTCTTCTATATCACCTGAATATTTTATATTGGATATGTTATAAATCAAATTAGAATCCTTTGCATTCTGTTTGCGTAATAGCTCTTCAATGTATAAATCTTGCTCAGACAGAATCTCTAATAGAATACTTGCTCCATTTATTTCTTTTCTTCCCAGACGATGAGCTCGTATCATGGCTTTATGTATTATGCGTTGAAATAGCACATCAGGCTCAACTTTATTGACAGTTAATTCGGAGTTGTCTTGTAAAAAACCTTTTGTATTATTACCACGATCATTCCTTAATATAATATTATCTATATTTATGATTTCACCAGCTCTGATGTTACATCTTGATAAAACATAATTTACATCCACATCTTTGGTTAATGCTAGCAACAAATGTTCCACTTTTGCATATTTAAGCTTACAATCAGAAGCAATCTGTAACGCTCTATTTAAACTTGCCTCTAAATTTTTAGAAATCATCTATTCTCTTTAAAAGTGTAAATTTATATATAATTAGTAGCACACAATTATTAAAAAAACTGAAATCTAGCAGCTCGTTGTAGCCAAATTGAATTAAGCTACAGATTATAGTCCACACAGCCTAACATTATACCGTTGTGATAATCTCAAAACGTTATAAGCAGCAGAATTAAGATTATCAAATTGTAGGTAAATCTAATTTGGGCTAGCTATATATTCTTTCTACCATCCTCCAATCACTTCACTTTGCAGCAAGTTTACTGGAGCTTTTAAAGAATAGAAGAATAGTTAAGTACATTAATACGCTTTTTCTAGTACTCTGCTTTTCTTCTTAAATACATTGATCTTTTTTCTACCATATTTAGCCTTTAACGTACTTGGCCTTTTAAAGATCTTTTTGCTGTTACGTTTTTGAGATTGCATACTACAATCAAAATTTGGCTCTCCTTCTTTATCTGCTAGTGCAGGCAGTCTTCTCTTATCTTGAGGTGTAACAAAAGATAATGCAAATCCTTCAGCTCCCGCACGTGCAGTTCTACCTATACGATGAACATAATCAGCTTGCGATTGTGGTACATCATAATTGATAACATGTTGAATGTGCGGAATATCAAGGCCGCGAGAAGCAACATCTGTTGCAACCATGATTTGATTGCGGCCACGACGAAAAGAATCAATGACTCTTTCACGCTTGTGCTGCCTTAAATCACCATGAATTGCCAAAGCGCTATAGTCATCTTTGTGCAATTTGTCAGCTAGCTGATCCGCTCCTCGCTTTGTTTTGACAAAAATAATGATCGATCCTTTGCGCTGACATAATTGTGTAACAAGCTTGCCATATTTTTCTGATTCTGATGCATAAACAACTTCTTGTTTAATTTTTACAGAAGTTGTAGCCTGGCAATCAACAGAAACACGCTCTGGTTGATTAAGATATTTTTCAGTAAGTTTTACTATTTCTCCAGGAAGAGTTGCAGAAAACATAAGAGTTTGCCTTATTTTAGGCAAATGCTTCATAATTTCTTCAATCTGAATTCCAAAGCCCATATCAAACATACGATCCGTCTCATCAAGCACAAGAATACCAACATTCCGAGTAACTAAAGTTTTACGCTCAATATGGTCTATAATACGACCAGGAGTACCTATTATAATTTGTGGTTTTCTCTGAAGCTGATTTAGCTGCCTAAAAATAGGCTCGCCTCCGATCAACAAAGCAACTCTTAGTAAAGAACTTTGAGATAAGAGTTTTCTTATCTCACTTGTTACCTGATGAGCAAGCTCTCTGGTTGGCACGATGACTAAAGCTGAACCAATGCTTGGCTCATTCATCAATTTAGCAACCAGTGGAATAGCAAACGCTAAGGTTTTTCCAGTTCCCGTTTGAGCAGACCCAAGAATATCTTTGCCTTGAAGAGCTAGAGGAATCGCTTGCACCTGAATCGGGGTTGGAACACAAAGATTATTTTTACTTAGAGCTTGCCTAAGCAAAGTTGGAAGCCCCATTTCATGAAAATTACTCACAATACATTACCCTATTAAAAAGCTTCACGATAGACTAATCTTCCAATCTTAAATTTATTGCAGACTTTTTATCTTCTCCGTTCCTACCACGCTCTTCTTTAAGCTCATAACTTACTCTTTCCCCTTTCATTCCTCTCTTTTTATCCTCTCCTCGAAGTGCATCAGGTCTTATTCCTGAACGTTCTAATGTACTAACATGTAAAAAAACGTCCTCACCTTTACCTTCTGGCTTGATGAAACCATAGCCTTTTTCAACATTAAACCATTTTATATTACCAAATTCCATATGGATAACTCCTAAACTACTAACTAATATTATTAATGTGATGAAAAACTTTGAAATTACGATTTAGAATGCTTTAAGCTTAGTTACTGCAACTAAACTTCTATACTCCATAGTCTATTCTTAACATTACATAGTAATAGTACACAATTATTGTACTTAATGCAACTAAAATTTTTAATCACTAAGTGAACCTGCTACTGTCATTTCGCTAACTTTAATCGTTGGTGAATTAAACTGCCCACAGAAAGTTAGGTCATTTGCAACAACTAAATTGCTAAACATATTTTTCAAATTGTCGGCAACAGTAATCTCGTGTATTGGATACGTTATTTTACCATTTTCTATAAAAAATCCGCATGCACCTTGACTATAATCGCCATTGATTAAATTAACACCAAAACCAAATAAATCAGTTACATATATTCCTTCTTTTACTTCCTCAATTAATTCCTTAAACGATCTATTACCATTTTTGAAATAGAAATTACTAGCTGAAGGAATAATTGCAGCATTACTTGCACGAGTTGCATTTGCGGTCGTTTCCAAGTTTAATTTCCTAGCCGAATATAGATCTAAAATCCAGTTTTGCAGTACTCCATTTTTTACAAATTCATTTCTTCTGCTCATTATTCCTTCCCCGTCAAACGGTCTTGATGTTATACCCCTTGGTAACAATGGGTCATCAATAATGCTAATCTCAGTATTAAAAATTTGATTATTTAAACTATTTCTCAAAAAAGAGCTATTATTTACAATATTGCTACCATTTATGGCAGAAGCAAAGCTCTTTACTAGCTCTTTTGCTGCTCTTTTTTCAAAAACAACCGGAAATTTGCCTGTCCTGATTGTACATGAACCCAATTGATCTATTGCTCTTTTTGCTGCTTCTTTCCCTATTGACTCCGGTGTTTTTAAATCACTGAAGTTGCATGCTACATCGTAATCGTAGCCTATTTTCATTTCACTCTTTTCTCCAGCAACAACAGAAACCTGATTAACAAAAATTGACTTACTAAATGAACCAACAAAACCAGAAACGGTTGATAATACTGTATTTACTGAAGTATGTGAAGATGAAGCTCCTTCGGAATTAATAATATTTTTATGTGCAAGAGCTGAATTTTCTGTAGCTTCAGTAATTTCTTTTAATTTATCAATTGTTACAACATTATTATCTGAGATATTTAAATCTGCAGAAGAGATATAATTACTGCCATCTACAGCAAAACTAATATAATGATCTTCCTGGGCATTCTTTGCCATTTCCACCACTTGGCTCACTGCACTACTAAGATTATTCAAATCGTTTGTGGAAATATACGCAGCTTTGTTCTTACCTGCTATAGCTCTAATTCCGACAGTACAGTTTCTAGATTGTGATATTTGTTCAATTTTTGATAGACGCTGAGAAACCGAGGTCTTATTAGTTTCATATATTGTAACTTCTGCGTCTTGATTCTGCTTTTTTATTAGTTTAGTGATATCTGCTGCAATATTTAATATATTCATTTTTCATTCCTTGAGTTTCTATATAGATTCTGCACCACCTATAACTTCAATCAAATCAGTTGTAATTGCTGCTTGACGAGAACGATTATAAAGTAATGCTAGTTTATTTAGCATTTCTTTTGTATTTCTGTTTGCTGATTCCATAGCAACCATCCTAGCACTATTTTCACTTGCTGCACTTTCAAGTAAAGCAGAATAAAGAGCAGCTGTAACATAATCTTGAGTCAAAGATTTTAAAATAAACTCAATATTTTGTGGTTCATACTCATAGCCGTAATCTGTTAGAGGACTAACTACAGAATTATCAATTAATAATGAGTCTTTACTCCATGGTTTTATTGTTTCTAATATTGGCTTTTGCATGAAGGTATTATAGAATTTACTGTAAAAAACCTTAACTTTATTGTATTTACTTAGATCTATATCACTAACCAAGGCTTCCACACGCTTTAGTTTGATTCCCTTACTATTTTCAACCTTCAAGATATTTTTAGAATTAAATCTATTTTTGCCTGTCTCAAAAGCTTTCTTACCAAAAAAAACAATGTCTACTTTCTTATCATTTGCAATTAATTTGTTTATATGCTCCTGACTGAATTTAACAACAGAGGAGTTAAAGCTGCCACATAAACCACGATCAGATGCAATAATAAATACTAGGAAAGAATCTTCATTATTGATATTTAGAATTCTTGCTAGTAACTCTTGATCC
Organism: Wolbachia endosymbiont (group B) of Parapoynx stratiotata; assembly: GCF_947250635.1. NCBI lineage: Bacteria > Pseudomonadati > Pseudomonadota > Alphaproteobacteria > Rickettsiales > Anaplasmataceae > Wolbachia > Wolbachia endosymbiont (group B) of Parapoynx stratiotata. Next base: position 1,331,001 of record NZ_OX366335.1, read on the forward strand.
GCTGATAGCGCTAGTGAAGAAATAATGCTATGCAGCTTAGATATATGCAATTTTGAATTTGATAATTTCTTTTGGCTTTGTAATAATTTTGCTGCAGAAACCATTTGCATTATTTTCGTGGTTTTCTGCACAGACTTAATATTTTTAATTCTTAAGGATAATTCCTTTAAGCTCTTCATTTTGTATATAATTCTAATTTATTAAAATATATAACTGGTAATGTCTAAAAACAAGTTTTTTTGACATTGGAGTCAAACCTAATTAAGAAACTCACAGATTTACTGTTTTGAGATAAAGATTATATTAAAGCAATCTCGATGTAAAAGTATCACACCTTATGGAGTCTTATAATATAAGGTAAATACAATTAAGACTATTGCAACTTGAGCACTTATAATCCCATTGCTTTAGCTCTTTATTACAATCAGCACATTTCCAACCTGGATCAGGCACAGCTTCTGAGTCCATCCTGTTTAACCAATAAATTGCTTGATCATACTCTTGCAACATAATCTTGAGCTGTACCATAACAAGGTAGATTGATATGTAATTAGCTTTTTTCATAGCAATATCTAAATGCTGACTTGCAAGATCATATTTCCCTAAGCTAATTGAAGACAAAGCAAGCAAGCAATAACTAAAATAATAATCAGGGCGTAAGTTATATAGTCTTTCAGCGCCTTTATTATTTAACTTGATATACATTCTAGCTGATTGAGGAGTAGGATTTACTCTATACTCTTCCTCTAATACTGTGGAAGCTTTTCTGATTTTTTCAAGCTTGATATATAATTCTGCCTTTAAATAATTGATGGGCTGAAAAGTTGCATAATAACTTTGTGCTTTAGCTAAATAATCTATAGCTTTGTAAAAACTTCCTTTACTTTCGTATTGCTTTGCTAAAGCGCAATAAAAAACCGCTAACATCTTTTTACGATCAAAGGGAAGAAAAATATTGAATTTGATAGCTTCCTTTAACTTTGAAATTGCATTTATCCAATCTTCTTGCAATATACAATGCTCTATTTGAAAGGGAATAGACAAAATTTTATCATTAATTGAACTAGAGCAATATTCTATAAATTTTTGAAAGACTAACCTTTCTTGCTTTAGGTGAATAATCAGTTTATTGATCAGAAGTAGAGCTAAGTTGCGATTTTTACTTGCAATACTCGTTAAATTATGGCTGAAAAAGCTGTAATTTCCCGTTTTACCTGAATTAAAGAGCTTTACTAAAGATAATTTATCACTTTCTTCATTTAGATTTTTAATTAGCTTATTGGTGTTCTCTATATTACCTAAGTCTAAGCTAAAGAAAGCTTCAAAGAGAAGCAATTCTTCCCTACTTCTTCTTCTATTTTTTATGTTAGCAAATGTTGAGGAAATAGAAGAACAAAAACGTGCAACTGCAATCAATAAAAATAATAAGACTACGCAAGCAAGAATAACGAAATATAGATCAATACTTATAGTGTAATTGCCTAATTCCAATTTTATTACTTCACCACTTACCTTGATCCATATGCCAAATAAAAACGAAAAAGCAAAAATTATAAAATAAATCATGAGATGTATTGTAATAAGTGACGATATATTATTGAAGTATTCTTGAAAGCTACAATAAAATCATTCAATTTATTAAGCCATGGTTTGAATTCTGGGTATGTTAAGTCACTTATTGCGGTGGATATGCTCTGCCAATCATTATCGCTTATTAATTCTTCAATTTCCGCAAGCTTTAACCTGAGTGGATCACTACGATCATCTATCTTTATCCAATTTGAAATGATTTTTTTAAACAAGTTACTTTTATTGTAGTTAATAACAGTCATGTTCTTCTCAAAAGACAATTTCAACCCGCGTAAAGTATCTACCTCTTTCAAATTTTCCAATTCATTTACTGCATTTTCTATCTCTGGATCGTCAAGCTCTGATATCAAAGGCTTTATTGAATTTATATGATTATCAAACTTGGCTTCTCGCAATAACGAATTCTTCATCTTAATCACAAGTAGCAGCAACTTTGCGAGGTTCTTATGCCTTAAACTACCATCACCTTGCTCACATTGAGTGTGCAGATTTCTCTTTAAGTCAAATATCCTTTTCTCTACCCTAGATTGATTCACTTCAAGCAATACTCTAAGTTCATCCATCTTTTCCGTTAAACCATTTATACTATTTTCACTTTCTTGCTGATTTATTTTGAAAAATATTATGTTATTTATTGCAATATGGCTAACAAATAACAATATAATTAAGAACCAACCTATGCATTTTTTTCGAGTATCATTCATAACGTAATATCTCCGCTGGGTCTTGTGCAGCTGCCTGCAATGCAGGAGGAATTGTTGCTAAAAATGACAAGAACAATGCAAGTGCAGAAATGTTCACTACATCTTGAGAAACTAATATCACTGGCAAACTTGAAAAAAAGTATATCATAGGATCAAATAGCTTGATGTTGGTAATGTTTTCTAAAAACACTCTAATATTTTCAATGTTGAGAGAAAAAATAACTCCTATAACAGAGCCAAGACAAGTTCCTGTAAAACCAATTAACAGCCCACAAGCACAAAATATGCGCATAATGCTTCCACTTGTTGCACCAAACGTACGCATAATTGCAATTGCGGATTTCTTTTCTTGCACTATCATCATCAAACTTGAAACAATATTGAATGCTGCCACAACTATAATCAAAGTAAGAATTAAAAACATCACATTTCTTTCAGTTTTTAAAGCATTAACATAATGGCTTTGCTGAGATTGCCAACTTTCAGCTTTCATTCCTGTTTCTTTTGCTATAGCGTTTGCTAGCTTATTAGCCATAGCAATATCATCTACAAACACTTCTATATTTCTCACACTATCTTTATAATTAAAAAAAGCCTGAGCTGATTTCATGGGCATATACATCAAGGTATTATCGTACTCAAACATACCCATATCAAATATTGCTACAACTTTATATTCTTTCATTCTTGGCATTTCATCAAGCAATACATCAAATCCTTCAGGAGATACAAGTATAATATTATCACCATAATCAATATTCAAGGCTTCTGCCAATCGTGCCCCTATTATTACTCCTTCATCGAATTTTTCCACATTACCCACAATCACATTATTTGTAACGATAGTGTTATTAAATAAGTCTTTAGCTGATACACCACGAACTACACTACCTGCAATTCCACCATTTGCTGCAACGATTACTTGATCATTGGTCATAGAAGTAGCTTTTAATACACTTGGGATTTTCTCAATAGATTTTAACACTGCGTGGTAATCTGAATTTATGCTTCTATCAAAGTAAACATTAATATGGCCATTAATGCCAAGTACAGAGTCGAGCAGCTTTGCTCTGAACCCATTCATTACAGACATTACTACTATTAGCGTTGCAACTCCAAGAGCAATACCAATAATAGAAAACAAGGCCATTATAGAGCAAAATCTAGAATTCTTTGCTCGCAAATAGCGAATAGCCATAGTAAATTCAAAGGCAATAGACATTATACTAAGATTTAAATATCATACTTTTTATGCTTCATATAACTGTAATTTTTCCTTTACCTCAAATTAGGTTGTCTAAATTTAGCAAGCTTATAGAATATATTCAATATTCTATATTAAGACCTTCCATATATATCGTCCAATCTTACTATATCATTATCAGATAAAAACTTTCCTACCTGAAACTCAACTATCTCAAGAGGAAATCTTGTACTTTTATTCTCAATTTTATGAAACACCTTCCTTGGAATCTCTACTACATGATTTTTTGTTATAGCATATGTTTTGTCATCTAAACTCACGCATCCAACCCCTGATAGTATTATATGGTACTCATCTCTATAGTGGTGAAATTGCTTAGAAGTGCAGCTCAGTGGATTTATAAAAGGTATTTTATAAGAAAATCCTTACCCATTAAAATCACACTATAAAATCCCCATGGCTTAATCTCTTTCCTTGTTGGCTTTGCTTCTTTAACTTTATTAATGAACAACATTAGGCTCTTATTTTGCCGTTTATAAACTCTACCTAATAAAATCTTTTCACCATTTTCTGTCATCAAAACTGGCTCTCTTCCTTTTGTTACATGCTGAAATGAAACTAAATTCTCACTAAATCTCTTACTCAGTTCTAAAACTGAACTCCAAGTACCAATATCCATCCAATCAAAATTAGCTTCTACCATTGCAATATTTTCTGCTTTTTCTATCACTAGGTGATCAATAGATGTATCACCCATTCCTGCACAATTTTGCTGTTCTAAATACAGAAATCTCTCTCGTGGTACAAAATGCTTCATACTTTCACAACATAAATTATAGAGAGTCGGAGCAATTTTTTTTATCTCATCTATATAGCGTTTTGCTTTAAACACAAATATTCCAGAGTTCCAATAATGATTATTGTCCAGCTCATATTCAGGCTTTTCTATAAAGCTCTTTACTATGTGATATTTCCCTTTCTGACCATATACTGCATTTATATAGCCGTATTCCGAATTGAATTCATGAGGCTTTATCCCAAAAGTGACTATAGAGTTAGTTTTAGAGGCTAGCTCAGACGCTTTCTCAATAGAAACATAAAAACTATTCAAATCACCTATAAAATGGTCTGAAGGCAGAACTAAGATTGTCTCGTTCCTATCGCAGAGAAGCACAGCAATTAGTATTGCTGCCGCTGTCCCAATTTTAACTGGTTCAAAAACTACTTTACATTCCTGTAATGCATGTAATTCCTGCATCAATAATGACTCATATTGTATATTTGTGGTAATGATGGGTGGCATATAATCGCCTTTTAGCCTCAACAAAGTGTTGTGAAACATAGTATTCTGACTAAATATTTTCTGAAATTGCTTTGGCTTAGATAGAGGCCAAAGTCTGCTGCCACTACCACCACACAGTATTACAGGGCGCATTTAATTAAGATATTAATTATTTGATTAATATCTTATACTAACGGCAAAATGCATGCAAGTTTTTATTGTGAGATGATTAAAGTAAAAAGTAATTTAAAGTGATGGTTGACTACGAGCGTGATGGAGTCCCTAAATTTTTTGATGAATCTTGTCTTCTTTCTCTCTCTCTATCAATATAAGGAGTGTTGCTTTTTTGATTAACGGCTGCAGCTACTTTTTCATCAGTTTTGTTTTGCAACTTTTCCTTTAAGCTTTCTCCAACACCTAGTTCTCTAGATTTATCTATACTTTCACTATTTTTGCTCAACCCCTTCTCTAAGTTTTTTTCAATATCTGATTTTCTAGCGTTAAGCTCTTTCCATGTACCCGCTATGCTAAGTGGCTTATGATCCTTCTGCTTCGGCTTTGGCCTTTCCCCATTTGTAACAACATTAAAGTCGCTTTTTACTTCTTTCCAACATTCTTTCAATTGGTGTTTCCACATAGTAAGATAAGCATCACCATACTTTTTCTCATTTGCTACAAACAATAAAATTGGAGCCTTAAGTATGGTAGCTCCCATATTCACTAAATTTTTTACTGCCATTGCAGGGGTGAACAAAAGATAGCCAAAAGACTTTGCAATTGGGTTTTGTTCGCTTATTAAATACTCCCCTAACTTTATAGGAAGAGAGGTCAACAATTTAGTACAAACTTTAGCCAAGCTTGTAGCAAAAACGATAGAAACAGATATAAGACTTTTATCTAGCTCTAGATTACCATCCTGATCTCTAATTTCTGAAAAATGGGTGCTTAGCTTCTTGTAATCACTAGCGTATAGTAATTTTCCATTTCTTCCTTTTTCATCTCTATCTTTCTCATCAACTTCTCCCGTTTCATCATTGATGAAGCAACCTTTTTTAGCAAGAAAAGAAGAATTAGTTAATCTAAGTAACTTAGTATCAACCTCAAAGACCGGCAAGTGTTTTTCAAGATCTATTTTTGAAAACTTAAATGGATTATAAAATTTACTATAATCATTAACCTCACGCCTACCTTTACTAACTAAAAAGTCAATAGTAAAGTAAGATTTTTTATCAATTTCCTTAACCAAGGCTAGATCAAATTTGTATTCATTATATATAAGCTGGTACTCTGGATTTCCGTCTTTATCTTTTACAAGCTTGTCATTTTTTTTTACAACTCTCCCAGAATCTACAATCTGATCATAATTTTTTGGATATTGACACTTTCTTCCATCCTCATATATCATTACCTTCCTAAGGTCTTTGACATAAACTTGAGACTCAGATGAACTAAATAGATCCTTCACCTTTAGCGTAAGGTCTATTCCCCACTTTTTCAATGTCTCTAACATATTGCTAAACCAAAATCGCTATAGTTCAATAATAAAACTAGTACACTAATAATATATTAACATAGAACTGGCAACTTTACAAGAAAATATGCCTATAAAAGAAAAAAGTCGTAAAAGCAAGGACTATATAAGTAATGCTTGATAAGTATTTCATGCATGTAATTGTAAAAATCCTTAGAGATACGCTGTCTATATAATCTTCACACACTACCTGCATTCCAAGAACTGCATGCCAAAAAATGCAAAACACCAGTATAACAAAAAACAAAAGCTCTAGTGGATGATTAATAGCCTGAAATAATTTTTCATTAAAAGATAAAGGGCTATCAACATAAAATGTGCAAGAAAATGAGTAAATAAACCAAGGAAATAAAAATAACAAAATCACCGCAGAAACACGCTGGATCCACCAATGATGTACTGAATTTACAGATTGACTCATATAAATATAAATAAAAAAGCCATAGTAGAAAGAAATAGCATTATTGTTAGTAACATAGCACTTTTTAAAACACTAGCAATTTCTAAATTAAGCCCAGCATCCCACAATAAATGACGAATACCATTAAGAAAATGATACATAAAGCTTACAAAGCATAAGATATAAGCTAATTTAGCAACAGGAGTGAACAATAATGCATTTAAGCACCTTACTATAATTAACTTAGGGGAGTAAACATATAATATAAAATACCAAGAAAGTATGATTAATAAAAGAAATAGCAAGATACCAGTCAATCTATGCATAATAGAAAAAAAACTAGTAACTTGTACTTTATATATTTGTAAATATGGGGAAAGAGGCCTATTACTCATAAAATTTCGTTATCGAGAAATTAAAAAATAAAGTAGAAGTAAAGACAGCAGTATAGTACATAATGACACTATTATTTGAAATGGTGAATTACGTACAAAGCCTAAGGAGGTAATCCAGCTGCAGATTCCCCTACTGCTACCTTGTTACGACTTCACCCCAGTCACTGATCCCACTTTAAATAACTCCTTCCTTGCGGTTAGGCCATTAGCTTCGAGTGAAACCAATTCCCATGGCGTGACGGGCAGTGTGTACAAGACCCGAGAACGTATTCACCGTGGCATGCTGATCCACGATTACTAGCGATTCCAACTTCATGTACTCGAGTTGCAGAGTACAATCCGAACTGAGATGGCTTTTAAGGGATTGGCTTAGTCTCGCGACTTTGCAGCCCATTGTAGCCACCATTGTAGCACGTGTGTAGCCCACTCCATAAGGGCCATGATGACTTGACATCATCCCCACCTTCCTCCAGTTTATCACTAGCAGTTTCCTTAAAGTCCCCAGCATTATCTGATGGTAACTAAGGATGAGGGTTGCGCTCGTTGCGGGACTTAACCCAACATCTCACGACACGAGCTGACGACAGCCATGCAACACCTGTGTGAAATCCGGCCGAACCGACCCTATCCCTTCGAATAGGTATGATTTCCATGTCAAGGAGTGGTAAGGTTCTTCGCGTTGCATCGAATTAAACCACATGCTCCACCGCTTGTGCGGGTCCCCGTCAATTCCTTTGAGTTTTAATCTTGCGACCGTAGTCCCCAGGCGGAATGTTTAACGCGTTAGCTGTAATACAGAAAGTAAGCTTCCCATATTTAACATTCATCGTTTACAGCGTGGACTACCAGGGTATCTAATCCTGTTTGCTCCCCACGCCTTCGCGCTTCAGCGTCAGATTTGAACCAGATAGACGCCTTCGCCACTGGTGTTCCTCCTAATATTTACGAATTTTACCTCTACATCAGGAATTCCTCTATCCTCTTTCAATCTCTAGATTAATAGTTTTAAAAGCAATTCCAAGGTTAAGCCTCGGGATTTCACTTTTAACTTATTAACCAGCCTACGCGCCCTTTACGCCCAATAATTCCGAATAACGCTAGCCCTCTCCGTATTACCGCGGCTGCTGGCACGGAGTTAGCCAGGACTTCTTCTGTGAGTACCGTCATTATCTTCCTCACTAAAAGAGCTTTACAACCCAAAGGCCTTCTTCACTCATGCGGCATGGCTGGATCAGGCTTTCGCCCATTGTCCAATATTCCCCACTGCTGCCTCCCGTAGGAGTCTGGACCGTATCTCAGTTCCAGTGTGGCTGATCATCCTCTCAGATCAGCTATAGATCATTGCCTTGGTAGGCTATTACTCCACCAACTAGCTAATCTAATATAGGCTCATCTAATAGCAATAAATTTTTCCCCCCTAGGGCGTATACGGTATTAGTTGCCGTTTCCAACAATTATTCCGTACTACTAGGTAGATTCCTATACATTACTCACCCGTCTGCCACTAAGTTATACCATAGCAAGCTACAATATAACTCCGTTCGACTTGCATGTGTTAGGCCTGCCGCCAGCGTTCATTCTGAGCCAGGATCAAACTCTCAAATTTAGACTTCAACCTATAAAAGGTTGAGGGTACATCGGATAAATCCGACAAAAAATAATTTAGCTTGATACTGCTGTCTTTATTTCTACTTTAGAAATATTTTAATCTCCAACTATTCAAACAACTCTAAGAATATTATTATGTGATATAATCACTATGTCAATATGTTTTTGCAAATCAAAAGCATTAATGTATAAATATATAACTATTTGGAATATTACCATGAAAAAATACATCTTTCTGCTTGCACTCGCGCCAATGTTAGTTGGCATCACATTATACTTATTGCGCAACATTGATAACACAAAACAATCTATAACTGCAGGTGACAAATTTTACGAAGTATTATTCTTAAAAAAAGATAATAAGTCACTGCTAGAAGAAATAGATTCAAATTGGGAGTATTTAGCAAATTTTGAACGCGCATTCAATCATATCTCAGATTCAATGCCAACAGACACAGCATCTATTATTTATAATGATTTGGCAGACGATAAAGATGCTCCTGATGTTTTGCGTGAGTTAGCACAATACTTAGAAGTAATGAGCTTACTTCACTACAGCGGTGAAAAAACAAATAGAGATAAAATTAGTAATTTAGAATCAAATGCAGTGTACCCTTATTCAAGCCAAGAAGCTATCGCTATAGTAAAGATACACAGTAACGACATTAAAGGTGCAATTGAAATATTGCATTCATTATTAAATGATAGAGAATGTCCGACTCTAATCAAGGCCAATGCACAAGAATTACTTCGGATATACGAAAACTAAAAAACTTGCTTGCATAACAATTTGGCAGCGCATCTGATGAAATAAAGAACTTTACTTGACAAACCTCCCTATTTTATTATGGCACTAAAAGTATTTATGACTCAAAATTTGTTTTTGACTGTAGGATCAATCACAAAATCCAGTAAAAACTTAGGTGTTTATTGGTAGATTACGTAAAATTATAGCGGTTTTTTAAATTTTTTCTATACTCAGCCAAGTCGCGCTTGTTAGAACATTATTACAGCACCACTTACAGTAATATAGAGTCAAAATTTCACTACTCAGAGGTTCCTTTTACCCTTTTATTTAGTAAGACTTCTCTATATTTATAGTTAATATATCAAAGAATAAACTTCACTAGCAGAATGTCATTCTAGCACTAAAATGACAAAAAGAGGATAAAATCGCAATAGCTATGTATCAAGCACCGTTGTATTTTCTCTATATTTTAGATTACTTTGTTTACCCCCCTCCCTTTACCATTCAGCTACGCAGATAGTTACTACAAACCATAAAGATGTTTAAAAGAAATCTAATTTTTTATCAACTCATACATTTCATTACCAACTTCACAATAAGGTTCTGCAGTTGGATAAAAATAATCAAAAAAGAAATAATCCTTTAGTATTTCTGTGCTGCATCCAGAATTATAGTAAGTATCAAGCCTTCCTTTAAATATCAACAAGAGTATCTTTATACTTTTTCCAAATCACCCTCCCCCAAACTGGTCTACAATGTTTGATAGGTATGCATCTCGATCATTTAACCCTTTGCTCTTATATTTACCAAGCATACTTTTCATTTTAGAATTAAGATCGAATGCTTTTATTTCAAGATCTGCACCTTTCTTCATATAATCTAAATCATTAGCTAATTTTGTATTGAAACTCTGTGTAAGCTTTGCAGCCAGCTCTCTTGCTTTTCGTCTTTATTAAAGCTAGTATCAAACCAACCTCAGTCACATTTGCAACAATCACATGCTTTACACCATATTCATTTAGAACCAAATGCATTACATATTTCACTAACCGCTTTATTTCAATACTTTTTCTGCTTTAACATTGTTATAAGCAGTGGCACCCATAATATTATTTCCTCGATTATAATGAAAAATAAAATCTCCTTTACCTACGTCTGGATGATGTTTAATTACTGCGTTTAGCTGATTAACTAAACGAAATTTATTGAGGAAATAAGAAAAAATAGGGTTAAGAATTTCAGATGCTGTTGCATATAAAATCGCATAGTTATGACCTTACTGTTCATAGTATCGATCAAAAAATGAGCATCTCCATGATGACTTAAATTCTTCTAAACCTAAATACTTTGCTACATATTCAACAACAGTAAGGCCATTGCTAAAAATCCTCCTTAATAAAAAGGGGCATTAAGTTTCACGTTTCTTACAAAGGATAAGTTATTAAAATTTCAATAATTACACCATTATCAGATAAACTATCACCCAGAACACAAAAATTTTTACACTTTTAATTAGAGTTATTCTTTTTATTTGCCACAACATTCAATATCTAATCATACTGCTCTATGAAGCCTATAAAAAAAGAAAAATAGGGTAAAATTATAAAACTTTGGCGGGAACGTTCAAAAAAGTGTGTCAAGCCGCATTTTTAGTTCAACTCAATTTTCAATCTATCTGGAAAGAAAATATCAAGTTGAGACATAGTTAAAGCCCAATTAGGGAGAGCCATAATCCACTTTTGCTCTACCTTTTTTATAGCACAATATACCTGTTTGTACAAGGCATTTGTACTAGTAAATGAACCCTTAGTTTTAGTAAATTTCCTGATTTGTCTATGCAACCCCTCAATTGGATTGGTGGTGTAAATCAGCTTCCTAACTTGCCCAGAATACTTAAAATAACTGGATAAGTTTTCCCAATTGTTCTGCCAGGATTTTATAACTAAAGGATACTTCTCTCCCCATTTTTCTTCCAGCTCAAGCAGATAATTCTCAGCGATCTCTTTACTTGAAGCACGATATATTTTTTTCAAATCATTCATGAAAACTTTTACATCTTTGCTAGATACATATTTCAGTGAATTCCTTATCTGATGCACTATACATAGCTGTACTTCTGCCTTAGGAAACACACTATTTATAGCCGCAGGAAAGCTTTTTAGCCCATCAATGCAGGCAATTAGAATATCTTCTACTCCTCGCTCTTTTAGGTCATTTAGAACTCCCAACCAGAAGTTAGCTCCTTCACTTTCAGCCAAATAAAAACCTAATACTTCTTTTCTGCCATTTTGATTTATGCCCAATATATTATACATGGGAACGTTCAAAAAAGTGTGTCAAACCGAAAAAAAAGTAATAAATTGATATAAAAAATGGAGGTTTGATATGGGTCAAGCAAATAGAACTACTGGTTTGGTAGATTATAAAGAATTAGAAACAAATATCCTGTCATCTATACGAGAAGGAAGACCATTGACAGGAAGAGATGGAGCATTAACACCGTTTATAAAAAGGTTGCTAGAGGCAAGTCTGGAAGGTGAAATAGAAAGCCACATGTCAGCTAAAAGTGAAGAAAATAACCGAAGAAATGGAAGGAATGCAAAAACTTTACGTACAAGTTCAGGCTCATTTGAACTATTAACACCAAGAGACAGAGAAGGAAGCTTTGAACCGCAAATAGTCAAAAAAAGGCAAACAAGCCTACATCCAGAACTTGAAGCAAAGGTCTTAAGCACATATGCCAGTGGCATGGGATACAGAGATATAGCTTCACATGTTGAGGAAATATATGACCACAAAATATCAGCAGCAGAGATATCCAGTATTACTGATAAACTGCTACCAGTAATCAATGAATGGCGCAGCCGCCCACTGCAATCAGTGTATCCAATAGTGTTTATGGATGGCATGTTCTTTAAGGTCAAGGAGGACGGACATTGTATAAGTAAATGCATGTATAATATATTGGGCATAAATCAAAATGGCAGAAAAGAAGTATTAGGTTTTTATTTGGCTGAAAGTGAAGGAGCTAACTTCTGGTTGGGAGTTCTAAATGACCTAAAAGAGCGAGGAGTAGAAGATATTCTAATTGCCTGCATTGATGGGCTAAAAAGCTTTCCTGCGGCTATAAATAGTGTGTTTCCTAAGGCAGAAGTACAGCTATGTATAGTGCATCAGATAAGGAATTCACTGAAATATGTATCTAGCAAAGATGTAAAAGTTTTCATGAATGATTTGAAAAAAATATATCGTGCTTCAAGTAAAGAGATCGCTGAGAATTATCTGCTTGAGCTGGAAGAAAAATGGGGAGAGAAGTATCCTTTAGTTATAAAATCCTGGCAGAACAATTGGGAAAACTTATCCAGTTATTTTAAGTATTCTGGGCAAGTTAGGAAGCTGATTTACACCACCAATCCAATTGAGGGGTTGCATAGACAAATCAGGAAATTTACTAAAACTAAGGGTTCATTTACTAGTACAAATGCCTTGTACAAACAGGTATATTGTGCTATAAAAAAGGTAGAGCAAAAGTGGATTATGGCTCTCCCTAATTGGGCTTTAACTATGTCTCAACTTGATATTTTCTTTCCAGATAGATTGAAAATTGAGTTGAACTAAAAATGCGGCTTGACACACTTTTTTGAACGTTCCCTTATACATGCATTTACTTATACAATGTCCGTCCTCCTTGACCTTAAAGAACATGCCATCCATAAACACTATTGGATACACTGATTGCAGTGGGCGGCTGCGCCATTCATTGATTACTGGTAGCAGTTTATCAGTAATACTGGATATCTCTGCTGCTGATATTTTGTGGTCATATATTTCCTCAACATGTGAAGCTATATCTCTGTATCCCATGCCACTGGCATATGTGCTTAAGACCTTTGCTTCAAGTTCTGGATGTAGGCTTGTTTGCCTTTTTTTGACTATTTGCGGTTCAAAGCTTCCTTCTCTGTCTCTTGGTGTTAATAGTTCAAATGAGCCTGAACTTGTACGTAAAGTTTTTGCATTCCTTCCATTTCTTCGGTTATTTTCTTCACTTTTAGCTGACATGTGGCTTTCTATTTCACCTTCCAGACTTGCCTCTAGCAACCTTTTTATAAACGGTGTTAATGCTCCATCTCTTCCTGTCAATGGTCTTCCTTCTCGTATAGATGACAGGATATTTGTTTCTAATTCTTTATAATCTACCAAACCAGTAGTTCTATTTGCTTGACCCATATCAAACCTCCATTTTTTATATCAATTTATTACTTTTTTTTCGGTTTGACACACTTTTTTGAACGTTCCCACTTTGGCTGAATTTTACCTATTTTTTGAGCAGCCCTTCTGCCTTAAAAGAAACCTCTAAGTTTTTTAGCACGGCTTGGATGTTTCAACTTACGTAGTGCTTTTGCCTCTATTTGCCTAATTCTTTCACGTGTAACATTAAAAATTTTTCCTACTTCTTCTAAGGTATGCTCTTTTCCATCTTTACCAAGGCCAAAGCGCATCCTTAGAATTCTTTCTTCTTTTGGTGTTAAAGTTGCAAGAACATTGGTCGTAATGCCACGCAAGTCGGCAAGTATTGCAGCATCCTCTGGTTTAGAAACTCGCTTATCTTCTATACAATCACCGAAGGTACTACTATCATCCTTTCCTGTTGGAGCTTCAAGACTTACTGGATCTCTTGCTATTTTCATAACTTTACGTATTCTTTCTATCGGCATTGCCAATTCTATACTTAATTCCTCTAATGTTGGCTCTCTACCCATTCCATGAGTCATCTTTCTTAATGCTTTATTGATTTTACTGATAATTTCCACCATATGAACTGGTATTCTAACTACTTTAGACTGTTCAGGTATTGCCCTAGTTATTGATTGTTTTACCCACCAAGTACCATAAGTCGAAAATTTATATCCACGTTTGTAATCAAACTTATCTACAGCCTTCATAAGACCAATATTGCCTTCTTGTATCAAGTCAAGTAGATCAAGTCCTCTTTTTGAATACTTTTTAGCAATTGAAACCACTAGCCTTAAATTAGCCTTTATCATCTCTTGCTTTGCTTCAGAGACTTCTCGTTCGTGTTTTTGTATTCTCTTGATTAGCTCCTTAAACTCTTGTACTTTATCTCCTTGTACATAACTCTTAATATTTCTTAAGGCACTAGCTATATATTCATAGTTATCGTTTATAAACCTTAAGAATTTATTTTTTAATTCACCTGTAAAAAGGGACTGATTTTCATTCTTCTTTAAAAGACTGATTTCGCTCAATTCGTGCTCTAAAAGCACAGCACAATAAATATTATAGAAACTTTCTCTATCAATATCGTACTTTCTAGCCTCAGTAATAAGATTAGCTTCTTCAAACGTGATTAGTCTATTTATTTCGTAAAGTTTTTGTGTAATTCTGGCAATAGCAGCATCACTAAACTGAATTTGTAATGCTACAGACCATATTTGATTATATAAATTTTCTAGCTCATTAGAGAAATCTTTAGAATTTTTTTTCAATACCAATGCTTCATTTGTGAAAGTAATGATCTCATCCAATGCTGTGATAACCTTTGGCAATAAATCACTTTCCATTTCAAGAACAGAAATGTTTAAATTCGCTGAACTTATATCTTCACTCTCATTTCCCTTTTCATCGTTGCCTTTTTCCTCATCATCAACATAATCTTTAACATCTTCAGCTTCACTTTCTTCTTTGGCTACCATATTGAAATCAGAGTTATAAATTGCATCTAGATTTATCATTTCTCTCAGCAAAAAAGTTCCCCCACTTAAATCATCACGCCATGTTTTGATCATGTTGAATGCCACTGATGTTTCAATTATTGCACGTAACATGTTATGCTTTTCAGATTCAATTTTTTTTGCTATCTTAATTTCATCTGCTCGTGACAAAAGCTTTACAGAGCTCATATCTTGTAAATAAATCCTTACTGGATCATCATTTTGCACTAAAGTTGTAGTAGTATTCAACGATGTCTCATCATCATCAAGCTTATTACCATCATCATTAGAAGGAGCTTCTTCCTCATCTTCACTACTTTCGAGTATGTTAATTCCAGAGTCTTGCAATAAAGCTATAGTATCATCTATAAAATCAGGTGGAAAACTTTCATCTGACAACTTATCATTTATATCATCAAAAGTGATAAAACCGCCCTTTCTTATACTTTTGGTTACAAGATCTTTGATGATCTTTTTCCTATCTTCCGTACCATTAATAGTTGACATCATTACCTTTACAGTTTATAATTTTATTTCTTATTTATCAAATAAACTTACAATTAGCAAGCTTATAGTTTTATTCTTAATTTATAGTTACTTGCTACTTCATATAGTTTAAGATACTGTCAATTTATTCACACTCTTCTTAATCAACTAATCTCTCCATTCTTACTACTATGGACAATCCAACTGAAAATGTTGCAATTCCAACCACTATAGCAGTAAGCATTAAGACGTGAGGTATAGGATTGGTATATAAGTGAAAATTTGAAGTCAATATAGGAGGTAAAGAACTTTTTACATACCCTAAAGATATGTAAAACAACAAAACAGATGCTTGTAAGACACTTAATCCCATCATTTTTTTTATTAAGTTTTTATCATTTACAATGATATAGAAACCTAGCGCCATTAATATAGTAATGCCTACATAATTATATAGAGTCATTGTTTTTTCTTGCGAGCAAAATTTATATATATGATTAACATGGAAGAAGAGACGGTAAGCAATACACCCAGCTCCACTAAGAAAATACCCAATTTTTGACCTGTTCTACTATCAGCTGACAATATACTATAGGATAAAAAATTTTGGCCAAATAAAACTGTTATAATACCAGCTCCTCCATAGGTTAAAATACCTAGTACGTTAGTAAATTTGATAATAGAGTAAGGTATTGCTTTTAAAGTTGTAGGTATATCAAATAACATAGAATATAATATTATCCCAGAAGCAATAATTATTCCCGCCTGAAAACCTCCACCTGGAGTATAGTCACCATGAAACTGTATGTATAAACCAAAAAAAATGATAAAAGGTATCATCAAAAATGTTACTGCACTTAATACCGGATCTTTAATCACTTTCTTTCTCTTCTAATATTAACATTATACAAAGTGCAGCAGTAAAAACTACTATAGTTTCTCCAAATGTGTCATAGCCACGAAAGCTTGCTAAAACAGCTGTCACTATATTAGGAATACCAATAGCTTTTTCAGTATTTTCTACATAATAAGGAGCAACGTGCAAGTGAACTGGAGCATTATGACTGCCAAAATCTGGTAATTGAATCATAAAGTATGATAAACATGCAGTCAAAAATAACATAAAAAAAAGTGTTGTGGGGCTATGAGATAAATTTGCTTTGTAATTCTTTACCAAAGAGAGTGCTGCAAACGTAAAGACTGTGCTCAATCCTGCACCAACAGAAGCTTCAGTAATTGCAACATCTGGCGCATTCATAATCAAGTACATAAGTGCAATCAGTGCACTAAATACACACATTAGAACAGCACTTACAACCAAATGTTTCGAAAGAACTATAAAAACTGTAACCGTGAGTAACAGCAAAAGTAATATTAGATTCAGTATTTCTAGCATCTTAACCTTCTTTAATAGTCTTTACTTTTATAATAAGTACGCGCTAAAATATAACTGTTAGTTGAATTGGCTATCCATATTATAAAAATCAATAATATAACTTTAATAGTATTGATTGAAAATTCATTTTGCCAAGCAAAACCAATCAACAACAACATTGCGCCACTAGAATCTGTAATACCTACAGCATGTAGTCTAGTATAGAAATCAGGAAATACTACTACTCCTAAGCTTGAAATGACTATTAAACAAACACCTAAAAATATGAGAATGGATGCTACCATAAATTATCAAAACAACATTAATCTCATTAGCGCTATAGTTGATATAAAGCTGATGCTAGCATACAGTAATGCTATATCAATTAAAAAAAAATCATTCAGAATAATCGATATTGCTGTTATGAGTAAAACTACTTGTGTTGATAAACTATTGAATGCTAAAATCTTATTGTACACATCACTTGACCTAAATACTATACAACATAACATTACACTCATACAGAACAAAAGCGCATAGATAGCAATACTAATCATTTATAAGCTATTATAACCTCTGCAGATTTCTAAATCGGTACTTCTTCACCACTATCTTGATCATCTATTTCATCATCGTGGCTTTCTTGACTTACATCCAGACTTGTGTTAAGTTGATGATCAGAAAAATTTAACAAATTTGCTAGCTTACTTGGACTATTAATATAAGTATTATCTGTGTTTCCTTTCATGTGCTCCTTGCACCTTTTCACCAAAAGGTTAAACAACTCATGAGTATTCACCTTCTTTTCTGCTATTTCATATAAAGAAACTATCGTATCCTTATGATCTTTAAACTTAACCATTTCAACGGGATCGCTTGCCCCTGTACTCAAATCATGCGTTCTTTGACTTGCTAGCAGAACCAATTTAAAACGGTTCTGTACCTGTTCTACACACTTTTCTACAATAGACTCAATCATAAAATACTACCTTTATAAACTTTATACTATATCACAAAAAATAAGATGTCAACTTCGGATCTATTGAGATCCAATTCTACATTCTACTTTTTCTTCTTTAGCTTTTACTGATTGATTTTCTGTTATTGTAATTGTTATTTCATGATCAAGCTTTTTCAAAAAACCTAACAGTCTCTCTAAAGAAAAACCACTTGTCTTACCACTTTTAATTTGTGACACCTTTGGTTGATCAATACCAAGTTTCTCAGCCGCACAAGCTTGAGTCCAAGTATTTTTTCCTATAATTTTACTTATTATGCTCAGCAATTTTTTTTTTATTGCTTCACTATCCAGATTGTTTAATGATATTGTTTCCATAATTTTTACTCTCACATACCAACTAGCTTTATTAAATATTATATCATAATATTTAATATACCAATATATTAATACTATATAATTTGTCAATAACTATAATGATATACTGATACTCAAAATTTTAAATTGACTATAATTTTTATCAAAATACTAGTAATTTCAAACTATTATTTTGTAAAAAACTTACTATTAAAGAGAATAAGTTGAAATTGCAAAGTTTAAAATACAGAAATAATCATTTTACAAACTCGTTTTAGAGACTGTACATAATCTCAAGAAAGGAATAAAGCAGGAGATAGAGTATGTAAATTATGAAAACAGAGCAAGATGAGTAGGAGAAAAACTGAGTAGAGTTCTGTAGAAAGAAACAAAATCAAGAAGATTTAGGATATATTTTACATAGTGTTACAGGTCCTAAAAAGTGGCTTCAGTGAATCAACAATGTTTTCAAAATGGCAAGATTATTTTAATAAATGAAGTAAAAAACATAGCGGAAGTAAAGAAAGTGTTTTGAAACATATATAAAAAAGTAATTGCAAAGAAACAAATAAAAGGATGTAACTGTAGAAATCTTTGCCGTATTGTCAAAAGGTAAGTCTCTAATACTCTTATAGAAAAGTGTAGACAATTGTGATAAGCAAAATTCAATACTAGCTTACAAATCGTCTTCTTGCTTCCACCGCTTTGCTTCTAAAAAGATTATGAATAGACCCTTATATCCGAAATTTATACCTCTATATTTTAATATAGGGATTCATTTCAATTTTTAAAGTTTCTATTTAATAAGAATGCTATATCATATTCGTAATTTAATTTAAATATCTGTTGCTTCTTAAATACTATTTGGTTAGTAAATAAAATCATGTCTAATACAGAAAAAATGAAAAAGGATGTTGCTGTAATTATGGGAAGCGAGTCGGATTATGGCACTATGGTGCATGCTATTAACCTATTAAAAGAATTGGAAATTTCACATGATGTATTTATAATATCCGCACACAGAACACCAGAGAGACTCTTTAATTTTACTAAGTCTGCTCAAGAAAAAGGCTTTAAGGTTATTATAGCTGGTGCAGGAGGAGCGGCTCATTTACCTGGTATGACTGCATCGCTTACTTATTTACCTGTTATCGGTATTCCTGTGCATAGCAAGCAATTAAATGGGCTCGATAGTCTATTATCTATAGTGCAGATGCCAAAAGGTGTTCCAGTTGCAACAATGTCTATAGGAGAGAGTGGAGCATGCAATGCCGCTATTACTGCTGCATCTATATTGTCGATTTCTAATAGTGAAATTGCAGATAGATTAAAAAAATGGAGAGAGGGGCAAACTAAAGCAGTAAAAGAAAAACCAACATTATAATGGCAATAGTTCTTTTAGATACAAAAACCATAAATCGTATAGCAGCAGGAGAGGTAATAGAAAGGCCTGCAAGTGTGGTAAAGGAATTAGTGGAAAATGCAATAGATGCCAGAAGCTCAGAGATAGAAATTAAGATAGAAAGTGGTGGGCGTAACCTCATTACTGTAATCGATGATGGTAGCGGAGTAAAAAAGGATGATTTAGAACTTGCGTTTATGCGCCATGCTACTTCAAAATTGAGTGACAGTGAATTGATAGAGATCAAGCATCTTGGCTTTAGAGGAGAAGCTTTGCCTTCAATTGCAGCAGTAAGCAGAATAAAATTATCATCTAAGGCAAGCAAAGCAGATCAAGCATGGTCTATAAGGTATGAGGGGGGAGAAAAAATAGGAGAGCTTGTTCCTTATCCTTTATCGATAGGAACATATATTGAAGTACGAGATTTATTTTTTGCCACACCAAATAGACTAAAATTTCTCAAAACCGAAAGGGCAGAAACACAAAGTATTGTTGATATTGTAAACAACTTAGCAATGATCAATTATGGAATTGAGTTTACTCTTATCTCCGATAATAAGAAGCTTCTTAAGTATGCTAAGCAGACCTCATTATTTAGCAGGCTATGCGAAGTAGAAGAAGAATTTCATGAAAACTCTTTGCAAATTAGTGAAGAAGAAGATGGCATTAGACTTACAGGATACATCTGTAAACCTACTGTCAATCGTAGCAATTCAACTCAGATCTATACATTTGTTAATGGTAGACCAATTAAAGATAATCTACTTATTGGTGCAATTCGTTATGCGTATCACGACCTTATTCCAAGCAATAGATATCCTTTTGCAGCGCTGCACTTAGAGATACCGTATGATCAAGTTGATGTAAATGTGCATCCAAATAAATCAGAGGTAAGGTTTCAGAACAAGAGGCTAATATATGAAATAGTGAGAAGAGGGCTAATAAAAGTGCTATCAAAGAGAATAGATCTTGCAGAAACTGTATTGGCCCAGAATGGAACAACAACGAATCATCTATCATCAGATCCTTTTAGTAGGTCTAGTCTTAAAAATGAATTTTATGGAAGAAGGTCGGATCCTTTTGAAAACCAGTTAATGAGAGAATTTACTTCTCCAAATATAGAGATAAAAAGCTTATCAGAACATTCAAAATCGTTTGATTATACTGGTATGCAAAAATCTCCTCCACGAGCAGAAACTACAATTTTGGAAAGGAAACAAACCGATCTAATAAGGGACTATCCACTTGGGTTTGCACACTGTCAAATCTACAATACTTATATTATTGCCGAGGTAAGAGACAAACTAATTATAGTAGATCAGCATGCAGCCCATGAAAGACTAGTATACGAGTGCTTAAAGGAGAAATCAAGTATAAAAAGACAAAAACTTCTTTTGCCTGAAATGGTTGAAATCAAAAATCAAGCTGGAATGGAGATGATTAAAACTTATAAAGATAAACTTTTTGAGATGGGTTTTGAGATTGAAATTAAATCAGAAAATAAGATCATAGTAAAAGAAGTTCCTGCAATCTTAGGAGCAGTAGACACAAAGAGAATGCTCATTGATATAGTTGATAGACTAACAGAAATAGAAGATACATTACCTATAGAGGATAAGGTGAATAAAATACTAGCCACAATTGCTTGTTATGGATCAATAAGAGCAGGCAGAAAGATGAAATTGGAGGAGATGAATGAATTATTGAGGCAAATGGAAAAGACACCTTATTCTGGACAATGTAATCACGGAAGGCCAACCTATATAGAAATGAAATTAAGCGATATTGAAAAGTTATTTGAGCGAAGGTGAGAAGTTATCACAAATATGTATAGATTACACAACCCTAGTTTCGTCATCTCAAAACTCAGATACACAATTGTTTGAACATTTCAATTTGCAGGTAATTTGCATATTAGATAATGTCATTCCATCACTTGACAATGATTTATTATGCAGCTACTTGATTAAAATTAAGTTTCCTAAATCCCAGGCATTGTCTTTTATGTTAATAATTAATATACAACTAAAGATACTTATCAAAAACGACAATAAAGAATTCAAAAAAAGCTAGAAATTCTGTAGAATTGACCATATCATATAGAGAAAAAGGAAGTGTATGATCACATCCTTTACTCCGATCATTAATCTGCAAACAAAATAGTTTTGCATTTTTTGATAAGATTAAGTAATATCAGCGTATTAGTTATACAATTAATAATTTTTATGGATGAGCGTAATCCTTGGAATCTTGGAAAGAAACCGTCAGGTTCAAGTAATGAAGATATTTTAAGTAAAGCTGTGTCTGATATAAGATGCTTTTTTAATGGCTTAACCAGAAATAGAGGGAAAAAACCTTATTTCATCATTTTTATTGTTTTGTTGTTTTATCTTTGTACTGGTTTCTATATTGTCCATCCGAGTGAGGAAGGTATAGAACTTACTTTTGGCAAATATTCCAATACAGAAACATCTGGTTTGCGTTATCACTTTCCCTACCCTATTGGTAAGGTTTTTAAAGTAAATGTTAAAGAAGTAAATCGTGAAGAAATTGGGATAAGCAGCTCTTATGGGCGAGATACAGATCGTGGTGAAGGAGTGATGCTTACCGGAGATGAGAACATAGTCAACGTTAACTTTGAGGTCCAATGGAGAGTCAGGGATGCCAAAGATTATTTATTCAAAGTGCGGGATTATAAACCTGGTTTTAGCGTTAAAAATGCTGCTGAAAGTGCTATGAGAGAAATAATAGGTAAGAATACGATCTCTTTTGCACTCGAAGGTCAAGGCAGGGCTGAAATTTCCAGAGATACTAGAATTTTATTGCAACAGATTCTTGATGGATATCAAATGGGTATAGAGATTTTATCCGTTCAAATGAAAAAAATTGATCCACCAGAAAAGGTGATTAGCTCATTTAGGGATGTACAAAGTGCTCGCGCAGATAAGGAGCGTACCATAAACGAAGCATACGCTTACAGTAATGATATTATACCTCGTGCAAAAGGTGAAGCAATAAAGATAAAATTAGATGCAGAAGCATACGAGAATGAAATAATAAATGAAGCAAAAGGTAATGCAAATCGCTTTTTATCTCTTTACGAAGAATATAGACAAAATCCTTCTCTTGTTAAGAATCGTATTTATCTTGAAACTATGGAAAATATTTTCAGCAAGGTAGATAAGTTTGTTATAACAGACGATCTGAAAGGTATGTTCTCTTATTTACCTCTTACAAATTTAGGAAAATAGCCATGAGTAGTAATATAAAAATTGTTTTTGCTTTTATATTTGTTGTATTATTGATTGCCTTATCTAATTCAATCTTCGTTGTTCAAGAAACAAAACAAGCAATAGTTATACAACTCGGTAAAGTCGTAAAAGATGTTAGGGACAGTGGTTTATATTTTAAATTGCCATTTATAAATAACGTAGAATTTCTTGATAAGAGAATTTTAGATTTAAGTCCTGATAAAACTCCAAGGGAAGTG
This sequence comes from Wolbachia endosymbiont (group B) of Parapoynx stratiotata, assembly GCF_947250635.1. NCBI lineage: Bacteria > Pseudomonadati > Pseudomonadota > Alphaproteobacteria > Rickettsiales > Anaplasmataceae > Wolbachia > Wolbachia endosymbiont (group B) of Parapoynx stratiotata. Next base: position 1,354,263 of record NZ_OX366335.1, read on the forward strand.
ATAACTGCAGATCAAAAGCGTATTATAGTAGATGCTTATGCAAAATATAAAATAATAGATCCTATCACTTTTTATCAAACTGTGAAAAATGAATCAGGGCTAGTTAGAAGATTATATCCTGTCATAGAAGCTCACATAAGGGAGAATATAGGAAGATTTTCATTAATTAGTTTGTTGAATGAAAAGAGATCAGAAGTTATGCAATTAATTCAACGTGGAGTTTATTCTGAAGCTGGAAAATTTGGCATAGAAATAATAGATGTAAGAATTAAGAGAGCAGATCTACCAGAAGAAAATAGTTCTGCAATATTCCGCCGCATGCAAACTGAAAGGGAAAAGGAAGCAAAAGAAATTAGAGCAGAAGGAGAACAAGCTGGACAAGAAATTAGATCAAAAGCTGATAAATTAAAAAGGGGAATTGTCTCTAGTGCAGTAAAAGAATCACATGAAATAAGAGGCCGTGGTTATGCTGAAGCAACTAGAATCTATAATGAGGCATTCAAGGTTGATGAAGAGTTTTTTAACTTTTATCGCTCTATGAAAGCTTATAGTAAATCATTTGCTAAGGATAATACTAAATTTGTGCTTTCACCAAATAATAATTTCTTAGATATTTTGAACAAGGGATGGAAATAGTTTATGAAAAGTAAAGCATTTATTTTATCTATATTTGCATATTTTTTAATTTCATTTTCTTCATATGCTAATCTGTTTGCAAAAACAGTTGCAGATCCTGTATGTAGTTGTAATAAAGGGCTTGCTGATATAGTGGAAGAACTTATTCCTGCAGTTGTAAATATTTCAAGTGAACAAATAATTAAACAAGAAAATAACAATAGAACTAAAATCCCTTTTACGCCAAGAAATAATTTCTTTGATGACTTTAGAGAATTTTTCGAGCATTTTGATCAATTTTTCGATAGAGCTCCTAGCATTAATAGAGAAGTGACGTTACTTGGGTCTGGATTTATTATAGATAAAAGTGGAACCATAGTAACCAACTATCACGTTATTAAAAATGCCCAAGATATTACAGTTACTATAAACGATAATACTTATTTCAAAGCAGAAGTTTTAGGCTATGATGCAAAAACTGATCTTGCTGTGCTTAAGATTAATTCTGATAAAGATCTTCCTTTTGTTGAATTTGGTAATTCTGATAAAGCAAGAGTTGGTGATACAGTTATTGCAATAGGCAACCCTTTTGGTTTGGGTGGCTCTGTAAGTACAGGAATTGTGTCTGCAAGATCTAGAGACATTAGTATTGGTACTATGAATGAATTTATTCAAACTGATGCTGCAATTAATAGAGGTAACTCAGGGGGACCACTATTTCATCTAAATGGAAAAGTTATAGGTATTAATACTGCTATTTATTCCCCATCTGAGTCTGGCGGTAACGTGGGTATAGGCTTTGCTATACCATCTAATCTAGCTATTTCAATTATTGACACATTAAAAAGTGGTAAAAAAATAAAACATGGTTGGCTTGGCGTGCAAGTTCAGCCTATAACAAAAGAATTTGCTGAATCCTTAAGTTTAAAAGATATCAAAGGTGCATTAGTTGCAAGCGTAGTAAAGGGCAGTCCTGCAGAGAAAGGAGGAATCAAAGTAGGTGATATACTATTAGAATTTGACGGCAAAAAAATTGATAGAATGACGCAATTACCTCATATGGTTTCACGAACTGAGCCCGGAAAGAAAGTACAGGTTAAGTTACTTAGAAAAGGTAAAGAAGTCAATATCAAGGTTGCAATCGAGGAATCTACAAATGATGATTCAGGTAATAATCAAGAAGAAAATAAATCAACATCTAGTTATATAAGTGGTTTAACCGTTTCAAATTTGCCAAAAGAACTAAAAAACAATGCACCCACAAAGGGTGTAGTAGTTACTAGTGTAGATAGTAGTAGTAATTCTACACTACGTTCTATTAAGAAAGGTGATATAATTATCCAACTAGATGGAATCGATATTAAAAATACTAATGATTTTCAAAAACAAATTGATTCAGCAGTAAAAAAAGACGGCAAAGATTCAGTAATGCTGCTTATTTACCGCAACGGCAATCAATTTTTCACCTCAATCAAATTGAAGAAGTAGCTATTTATCTAGTTGGTCATGAAAAAATTGCTTGACAAATTTAACTAGCTTCTTTATCCTAAGGGTAAGGGTTTTTCTGTAGATTAATAAAATTTATCCCTATACTGAAAACCTTTCCAACGAGGTTATGAAAGAACTAGACTTCAGTATCAAGCACTAGAACGATATCATCCATAAGATGAAAGAGCTATAGTGGTAAGAAACTGGATGATATAAAGCCTTTTGATAATCAGTTTAAAAAGGATAACTTTCTTTCACAAATTAATTTATAATTAAATTAGTATAAAGCATAATCATATTTACTTATCATCATTATTAATCAATAATTAATACCCATAAATTAATTATATCTAATCGCAAAGGGAGGTGGAGATGCGTTTTAAACTAGAAAAGGAAGGTATCCTACAAAACGATTGTAATAATAGAACTGGTCGTAGGATACCTGCACAAATAAGATTAAATAACAAAACAACATTTAGCCTGCCTAGTGTATCTTACATTATCATCGACAACAATATTGGCCTGAGTTTTCAAATTTGGGATTTGAAGCATGACGTGGCAAGTATACTAAACAACTTATCTGAATGGCCACAATTAAAGCTAGAAAGGGTAGGAAATGATTACAAATTCGCTTTAGTTACTACCTCTGATCAACCTTATTATTATTACTATGATGGCAAAAATACTATCATAGCTACTATTGATCGTATACCTCATGGTTACACAAATGGTTTACATGTTAAGGCATATAATCGTGAAAGCTGTAGTATTTATTATGAACTGCTAGAAAACAGGAAAGTTTTAATAGATCCAAAAGACATAATTAGTAGCGAAAATGTCAGTCTTATTTTGGAAGATCTTAAAAGTTCACCTGATAAAAGACTCAAAATAAAAATAGGAGACTATTTGTTTAAAGAATCAAGAAATATATACAAATTATATAGGAGCGCTCAGGTATATAATTTAACTGGTGGAAAAGTTGGCATATTGAATGATATCCTTTCAGCATTTACTCGTATAGACAATATATTCCAGTTATTCCCTTTTCATGAAATGGAGAGCTTGAAAGCACAAGATACCTATTTCGCAGTAAAAAAGTTAGGCAATAGTTATGTTGGTTGCATATCGTATGAAAATAGCACATGCAAAAATTTTTATAATTTTAACCCTAATTCTTTTGGGTATGAGCACGACAATAGACCAGGTCCATATCCTTATTATTATAACTTAGAAAATTTTGATAACTTTTTGGAGGTTGATGTGAATATTCAAGAACATATAAATTTAGAAACAGAAATTGAACTTTTAAAACGCAGAGTAGACAGATTAGAACGTACTGGTGTACAAGGTCCTAAAGGTGAGCCAGGTGAAAGGGGACAAAAAGGTGATAGAGGCTTCGATGGAGCGCCTGGTCCTCAAGGTCCTCCAGGACAAAAGGGCGAACTAGGTTATACCGGTGCACCCGGTGAACCGGGGTTACACGGTAAACAAGGTTCCAGAGGTGATAAGGGTGACCGAGGTTTTCCTGGTCCAGAAGGTTCTGTAGGTAGCACTGGAGCACGTGGTCCTAAAGGTGAACCAGGCCATTTGGGTCCAAAAGGCAACAAGGGAGAATCTGGTTCTCAGGGTAAGCCAGGTATAGATGGAACAAAAGGTATAAAGGGTGATAGAGGTGTGCGAGGTGAAAGTGGAACGAGTGGGCCAAGGGGTTGGAAAGGTGAGCCTGGTTCTCAAGGTCTAAAAGGTGAGAGAGGAGATATTGGTTCTAAAGGATCAGATGGGTTGCCAGGTTCAAAAGGAGATATTGGTCCTAAAGGATTAGACGGAGCCATAGGGATAAAAGGTGATATGGGTGAGAAAGGAGAGATAGGTTCTAAAGGTGACAAAGGAGCAGTTGTGTTAAAAGTCAATAGAAAAATACTAAAAATAAATTTTTACTTAGTGGACTATAAAGCCAAAGATGCTTTTAACACATTTTACGTAATTTAAGTTGTAGTATTTGATTTGAATTCTTTTAAGAAGTGTGGATGTGGATAAGTGCTTTCAGTCTGTGTAAGCGCACTTATCCACAACTACACTAATTTTCAATCTAAGCAGCTTTAGGGCTATATTCCTCAGTAAAAAGGGAACGTTCAAAAAAGTGTGTCAAACCGAAAAAAAAGTAATAAATTGATATAAAAAATGGAGGTTTGATATGGGTCAAGCAAATAGAACTACTGGTTTGGTAGATTATAAAGAATTAGAAACAAATATCCTGTCATCTATACGAGAAGGAAGACCATTGACAGGAAGAGATGGAGCATTAACACCGTTTATAAAAAGGTTGCTAGAGGCAAGTCTGGAAGGTGAAATAGAAAGCCACATGTCAGCTAAAAGTGAAGAAAATAACCGAAGAAATGGAAGGAATGCAAAAACTTTACGTACAAGTTCAGGCTCATTTGAACTATTAACACCAAGAGACAGAGAAGGAAGCTTTGAACCGCAAATAGTCAAAAAAAGGCAAACAAGCCTACATCCAGAACTTGAAGCAAAGGTCTTAAGCACATATGCCAGTGGCATGGGATACAGAGATATAGCTTCACATGTTGAGGAAATATATGACCACAAAATATCAGCAGCAGAGATATCCAGTATTACTGATAAACTGCTACCAGTAATCAATGAATGGCGCAGCCGCCCACTGCAATCAGTGTATCCAATAGTGTTTATGGATGGCATGTTCTTTAAGGTCAAGGAGGACGGACATTGTATAAGTAAATGCATGTATAATATATTGGGCATAAATCAAAATGGCAGAAAAGAAGTATTAGGTTTTTATTTGGCTGAAAGTGAAGGAGCTAACTTCTGGTTGGGAGTTCTAAATGACCTAAAAGAGCGAGGAGTAGAAGATATTCTAATTGCCTGCATTGATGGGCTAAAAAGCTTTCCTGCGGCTATAAATAGTGTGTTTCCTAAGGCAGAAGTACAGCTATGTATAGTGCATCAGATAAGGAATTCACTGAAATATGTATCTAGCAAAGATGTAAAAGTTTTCATGAATGATTTGAAAAAAATATATCGTGCTTCAAGTAAAGAGATCGCTGAGAATTATCTGCTTGAGCTGGAAGAAAAATGGGGAGAGAAGTATCCTTTAGTTATAAAATCCTGGCAGAACAATTGGGAAAACTTATCCAGTTATTTTAAGTATTCTGGGCAAGTTAGGAAGCTGATTTACACCACCAATCCAATTGAGGGGTTGCATAGACAAATCAGGAAATTTACTAAAACTAAGGGTTCATTTACTAGTACAAATGCCTTGTACAAACAGGTATATTGTGCTATAAAAAAGGTAGAGCAAAAGTGGATTATGGCTCTCCCTAATTGGGCTTTAACTATGTCTCAACTTGATATTTTCTTTCCAGATAGATTGAAAATTGAGTTGAACTAAAAATGCGGCTTGACACACTTTTTTGAACGTTCCCCTTTTTAGCCCATCAATGCAGGCAATTAGAATATCTTCTACTCCTCGCTCTTTTAGGTCATTTAGAACTCCCAACCAGAAGTTAGCTCCTTCACTTTCAGCCAAATAAAAACCTAATACTTCTTTTCTGCCATTTTGATTTATGCCCAATATATTATACATGCATTTACTTATACAATGTCCGTCCTCCTTGACCTTAAAGAACATGCCATCCATAAACACTATTGGATACACTGATTGCAGTGGGCGGCTGCGCCATTCATTGATTACTGGTAGCAGTTTATCAGTAATACTGGATATCTCTGCTGCTGATATTTTGTGGTCATATATTTCCTCAACATGTGAAGCTATATCTCTGTATCCCATGCCACTGGCATATGTGCTTAAGACCTTTGCTTCAAGTTCTGGATGTAGGCTTGTTTGCCTTTTTTTGACTATTTGCGGTTCAAAGCTTCCTTCTCTGTCTCTTGGTGTTAATAGTTCAAATGAGCCTGAACTTGTACGTAAAGTTTTTGCATTCCTTCCATTTCTTCGGTTATTTTCTTCACTTTTAGCTGACATGTGGCTTTCTATTTCACCTTCCAGACTTGCCTCTAGCAACCTTTTTATAAACGGTGTTAATGCTCCATCTCTTCCTGTCAATGGTCTTCCTTCTCGTATAGATGACAGGATATTTGTTTCTAATTCTTTATAATCTACCAAACCAGTAGTTCTATTTGCTTGACCCATATCAAACCTCCATTTTTTATATCAATTTATTACTTTTTTTTCGGTTTGACACACTTTTTTGAACGTTCCCGAAAATGCGGAAGCATTGCATAGTAGCGTAAGAGATATATTTTGTACAACAAATCCCGCAAATCAAGTTTGTGGTACACGTAGAGGAAAGAGGGAAACTAAAAAATCATCAGTGACAAGCGGAGCAAGCAGACCAACTTCATTTATATCTCAAGTAATAAATTTCTTTTACCCTGCGGTAGGACAGGACAAATATAAAGTAAAAAATGAAATACAGGAAGTGGCAAAAATAATAGATGCAGCAGATATTGTAATACAATTTGAAGAAGTATTAGGAGTAACAGCTGTGAAATGTGGCATTCCAAAGAAAAGTCTAAATTTTGATCCAGTGGAACTGCAGTCAACCATTATCAATAAGTCATTACTTAATGATGAAAATCATAATGAGTTGTTGAAGTTCTTGTGTGTAACTGCGAAAAAATCACTCCCTAATTACAAACAAACTAGTAAATGTTTGTCTACTTTTAAAGATCATATGGAAAAAAGATTAAATGAGCAGCAAAGAGCTTTCGTTAGTACTGAAAAAATAGTGGCAAATAATGAGCAGCCAAGGAGTTTTATGAGTTATGTCTCTCCTCCTAGTAGCCTAAGTGCCATTAATCAGCAAGTTGTTGGTTATTTAAGGTAATATCATGGAAAAACATATATTTAAAATAGAGGATAAAAATCCGCTCTATAAAAAATTGATTAAACTTCCTGCTGAATATTATATATTAAACAAAAATAGTAAGGTTATCCATTCACATATTGGTCCAATTAAAGTAGAGAATATTAATGGTTTAAAGTTAAGGAAGCAGGGAGATAAAATATCTTTATATGAAGGAAACTTACCCCTGCAAGCAGAAAGATCTGATGAAAGTGGAAACTCTATTAAAGAGGATCTTATTGTAGAACAAGAAGCTATAATAAGTACAAATAGAAACTATATTATAGAAAAGCTTGAATCAAAACCTATCTTGATTTCGCTTTACAACATAAAAGATAGTCCTGACTTTGGCCTCAAATTGTCTGGTAGAGATATAACTGGAGTACTCAATTTTATCAATTTTAACGATGAAAATGACCCAGTACTACAAAAAATTCAAGAAGAAAAAGGTGGACTTTATTTTACAATAGAAGGTGATTATATCTATATATCAGATGAAGAAGGAAAATGTCTTCCAGTATGTGAAGATGGTAGTTGCTATAAGTATCAATACACAAAAAATGAACATGATATATTAGAAATTAGTGAGATATCAACAATAATAAAAAACTTAACTAAAACTGAGCAATGCAGTGCACCAGCTAAAGCAGGGCAGGATTTTACTTTGCAAAAGGGAAAAGAATTATCGGATAATATCTATCAAGCAGATATCATGTTAAACGGTAAGCTTGTAGCTACTTTACCAAAAATAGGTTACTGCATGCTTGATGACCAATTGGTCATACATAATCACGTTACAGAAGAAGAGATAAAAATTCCTAGAAACTTTCATTATCTTAAAGTCGTTAAGTCTAGTAATAATGATGATTATAAATTAACATTTTGTAATTTCTTAGGTAATGAGTTTTTTGAACATAAAAAGTATGATTCTCAATACTCAAATGTTCCAGATGAATACCAGTATACAAGTTTAAACTATATGAAAAAGGGATATAAGCCAAATTTCTGCAAGTTGCTTAACGATAAACCATCTTTTTTTATTGCAAAAGGAACTACTAATCAAGATTCTTCAGGCCACTGCCCAGCTGATGTATTTGAATTAACAAAAAGTGGAAAAGGTAAGAAAATGGCTACATTAATTGATCAATTTGGCTCTTTCAATAAAGAGGGTAAGTTTCAATATTGTGATTACCATACAAAAGCAGATTACGATGTTTATGATTCTTATAAAATTAATAAAGAGTACAAAACAACAGATGAATTTCTCTTCAATGATGACATAGTTCTTTATACTATTCCAGAGCTATCTTAACCACGCACAAATTATATTATAATTGCTTTTTAAAAGTGAATTTAGTAGAATTCAAAGAAGTGTAAGGGTATATTTTTTTAGTATTTAATCTAAATAAAATTGTTCTCAGTTTAAAATCGATATAAGACAGTAAGATGAAAAAAATTGAAATCTCAGAATTACTCAAAAGAATTGCTATCTGTTTACTATGCATAGCAATTATGGTCTCTATTGCTCTTTTGTTTGCCTATATGCATACAATGTTTCTCAGTAAAGGATATGAGCTGGCTGCACATTATATTAGCGAAGCTATGCCTTCTGTGTTACTCACTGTTTTCTTTTTTATCGCTTGGTTTATATATGATCAAATATTTAGTAAAATGAAGGAAGTAGAGCTGCCTATAGAAATAGAATTAGCTAATTCAGATAATAAAACAACATTTGCTAATGTTATAATTGACGATTCCTTAAAACAACGATTGCAGATTATTTGCTGTAACCAAATGACAGAAGAAATGCGTGAGATGTTTGGAAGTGAAAGTATTAACTCACTAAAAGGTTATATACTGCACGGCCCTCCTGGAAATGGTAAAACACTTATCGCCCGCGCAATTGCAGGTGAATCAAATATGAATTTTATAAGTATCTCAGGTCCAGAACTTATTGGAGTATATATTGGTCATGGTGCACATGCTGTACGCGAGCTTTTTAAAGTAGCGAGAAAATATTCTCCTTGTATAGTATTCATAGATGAAATAGATGCAGTTGCCCAAAAAAGAAGTACCGCTAATAACTCAGCTTACCACTGTCGAGAGAGCTTAACACAGTTACTAACTGAAATAGATGGATTTAAGAGCAGAAAAGATATAATAGTAATTGGTGCAACTAACCTGGTCAATGAGATAGATCCAGCACTTATTAGGCCTGGACGCTTAGGTCAAAGGGTTCATATACCTAATCCAAATGTGGAAACGAGACAAAAGATATTGGAGCTTTATACCAAAAATACAAAAACTGATGGAAGGCTAAATATTCAAGATATTGCAGAAAAAACAGAAGGCTATTCTGGAGCTGAGTTAGAACAACTAGTTAATGAAGCAAAAATATACGCTGCTCTTGAAAGAAAGTCCAAGGTAGTGAGTAAGGAAGATTTCAACCACGCGTTTCAAAAGCTAAATCCAGTACAAGAAAGAGGGAGAATAACATTAGCTTCATGTCAGACACAGACGACAGAAGCCCATTTTGTACAATAAAAACTGGAAGTGTAGCAAGATGTGCCAAATTTCGTTATTGAAAATAAAATTTAAAACTTGCTATCATTTTGCCACTCGTTAGCACCACAGTGGTTTTGTAATAGAACGCAAGCTGCAAAAACTTAAGGAAAAAATGGTCAGTGCTTGACACTGGCATCTAGTTCTTTCTATCAAAAATGCTGTAAAGTGTTCACCAATTTAGTTGGATCCCAGTACTGGGATGATATTATGAAGACCTAGCAGTTTATGACGGTGTCATTCCAGCGCGTGGCTCTGGAATCTAGTTCTTATTACCTGAGTCTTCTGGGTCCCAGTACTCGTATGACAAGAAAAGGGAGTATTGGTTTCAGCATTAGCCATGCATCTGGATCCCAGTATCAAGTACTGGGATGATAAGAGAAAGAGGACACTGGGATGAAATTATGAAGGCCTAGCAGTTTATGACGGTGTCATTCCAGCGCGTGACTCTGGAATCTAGTTCTTATTACCTGAGTCTTCTGGGTCCCAGTACTCGGATGATAAGAAAAGAAACACTGATATTTGCATGCATCTGAACAGATACAGATGGCTAAAATATTGAAGAAAGTATACGCGTCAAGTTAAGAGCAACTAGCCTTCTTTGACTTGTTAAGAAAGGTCTTTTTTTCCCTAGATTCTATTATCACATGCTGAAATGACATCGAAGGATGCTCTTGCTTATTCATGTGATTATGCAAAAAGCCCTTTGAATTTTTACAGCTTGAAAAATCTTTATAAAATTTACTTTCTTTAAATGCTTTAACCTTCTCCTCATTATTTAATGAGCCACGTTTAGAAAAATATTCATCTGTAATGTGAATATATAAACTAATCAACTCAGGAAAAGTGTAATCAGTTTTGTTGGAAGACTTTAAACACGTAATTGGCAATTTATGTATATCTTTATCAGCTTTTTTCGAATCAATACACTCATCATTTTTTCTTAATATTATATGCTGCTTAAAAAAGCCTTCATATTCCTCAAAATCTTCAAATATTTCTTTTTTTTGATAATCTTTCCTTCTACCGCTTTGATCTATTTTTTCTATTTCTGTTGCAAGTTGCGCTGGCTGTTTTATCGTTTTATCTCCCTCTCGATTAAAGTACATTGTATAAGGAGTAATTGAATTTACGATTTTATATGTCTTCCAGTAGCAGCCAAAAATCTTTAGTACCAATTTGATTATCGGAGCAAGAAAAATTTTTAATTTTGCTATGAATCCAAAATAATAAAGAGAAGCTTGTTTAAGTGAACTTGCAGCATTGCTAACGATGCATCTTAAATGTATATCCTTATACTTAAAATTTTTATGAACCTCTGCAGCCACATGTCCACCTAGGCAGTCTCCAAACAATATGATATCATCTGGCTTTATACCTTTTTCCAATAAGTTAGTTACAACTGCTATACCAGATTTAACTCTATTGCTACGTATCAATGAACTGTTTTTACTTAAACCAAGTCCAGGATAATTAAAAAGATGTACATTGCTCTGTGGCCCAATTCCAATTTTGGGAATAATCTTTACCAGGGCTTAACGCTCTATTTCCACCAATAAAGTATATCAGATGTTTTTCACCTCGATTATTGTTTTGATTTTTACCAAGAAGCGTAATTGTCTCTATTTTTATCCCGTTTTGAGTTTTTATAAATTCTCTCTCAGTTTGCTCTCTTATTTCTTTCATATTTTAACTCTCACTATGCTGGTTTAATTACACAACAAAATCTTAAAAAAATCAACAAACCTTAATTTATGAACAATATAAACCTTCTCAAATTCATTGAATTATGCTTTCAAACGGTAGTGCCGGGGTGTGAGTATAATGATTATCAATATATAAAAGTCATAGCAGACAGGCTTGAAGCGGCAAGTTCAGGTGAAGTGAAAAGAATAATATTCAATATGCCGCCACGTTCAATGAAGTCCATTTGTGTAAGTGTTGCATGGCCCGCATGGATACTTGGAAATCAGCCAACTGCAAGAATAATAGTTGCAAGTTATTCTCGGTTGCTTAGCGAAAAGCACTCACTCGATACAAGGTGCATAATGCAATCTGATTGGTATAGAGAGCTATTTCCGAAAGTAGAATTATGCAAAGATCAAAACACTAAATATAAATTTCAAACAGTGCAAAGAGGATGTCGAATTGCAACATCAGTTGGAGGAACATTAACCGGTGAAGGTGGAGATTTCATTATCGTGGATGATCCATTAAGTCCCGCACAAGCTTTGAGCGAAACATTTAGAAAGCGTGCTGCAAACTGGTTTGATCAGGCTTTAGTAACCAGGCTCAACGACAGAAAAAAAGGAGTTATCGTTCTTGTGATGCACAGACTCCATTTAGAAGATTTAACTGGTCACCTCCTCTGTAAACCAAGAAACATATGGCATCATGTCTGTTTACCAATAATAGCTGAAGATAAGGAGATTATTTATTCAGTTAATAATCATATTCCAGAGCATGAACAGGAAATATACTCAAGAAAAGAAGGTCAATTGTTGTATTCCCTAACTGAAGGAAAAGAAGAAATTGAGATGATAAAAGCTGAACTTGGGAGTTATGGTTTTGCTGCTCAATACCAACAAAACCCTCTACCACTTTCAAGTGCTATAATTAAACGAGAGTGGTTGAAGCGCTATAAAAATTTTCCTGATAGCCTCTTGCATGTAACACAAAGTTGGGATACTGCAATTTCAACAAACAATACAAGTGACTTTAGTGTCTGCACTACCTGGACAAAAGTAGATAATACATTCTATTTACTCGATGTATATCGCGCAAAACTTGAATATCCAAAACTTAAAGAGAAAGTTCTATCGCTGGCTGCAAGGTGGAAGCCACACGCAATTTTAATCGAAGCAAAAGCAAGCGGTCAGCAATTGGTTCAGGAGCTCAGGAAAAACAGTGATTTACCTATTATTCAAATAGTACCACATGATGACAAATTAACTCGATTTCACCGAATTGTCCCAATTATAGAATCTGAGCGGGTTTTTCTCCCTAACCAAGCAGTATGGCTTAGCGACTTTGAGTATGAGATTTTAATGTTTCCAGAAATCCGTCACGACGATCAAGTAGACAGTACCGTGCAATATCTTCAGTGGGTGAGAAATAATATTGCTAGAGTGGTAGCGATACGTTCATTGTAGCTTGAAAAGGTTCCTCGGAATTGTGTATAATTTTTTTAACTGAGCTTATTTAACTTATCCATTTTCTGAATGATATTTTAGGGTTTATTGAAATAAATACTACGCAAAAATTCTATCTCTGGGTGCTTAGATGAATATCTTTATATTAGACGAAAATCCTGTAACTGCAGCACAAATGTTATGCGATAAGCACATAGTAAAAATGCCGCTAGAAACTGCTCAATTGCTTAGCAGTGTTTTTTCAATAGCATTGAAAGAGCCAAATCCTTTAGTCAGCATTACAAACCAGAATATAGAAGTTCCATATAAACTTACTCACAAAAACCATCCTTGTTCTTTATGGGCTAGACAATCAAAAGGAAACTTTGATTGGTTAATAAAACATGGAAAAGAATTGTGTATAGAATATAGCTTGCGATACAAAAGAACGCATAAATCCGAAGAAGTTATAGATTGGTGCGATAATAACAAGGATTTGCTAATATTTCGATCAGCTGATATACAAGCTTTTACACAAGCGTTACCTGATCGATATAAATGTAGTAACCCAATAGAAGCATATAGAGAATATTACCTAAAAGAAAAGATGAGATTTGCTAAGTGGGAAAAAGGTAGAGAAGCACCAGATTGGTTGCTAGACAAAATGCTATAGGTTATAAAATTATCCAAACCGATCATAAAAAAGGTAGAATTGAAGTTGCAAAAGCAATGCTGGCTGATAATGTTGATGTTTATCAAGTTTATTGATCTTTCTATTTGTGAGATTAAAGAATTCAGTAAACTGTTATTCCCAGTATATGGTAGGCTACTTGCACTATAGAGTGTCATGTACACATCTGTACTAACAAGCAGAGGTAAATCTAAGTCAGTTTAGATATAACATTTACTTTAAAAAACTTTATTTTATGCTGATATTCTAGCGCTTTTCTGTGGTATTTTGTTGGGGTATAATTTGCAAAACTATCTTCCTTATAGGTTAAAAAATTACACTGCTTTATATGTAACTCTATCCACTCTGCATAATCCTGATGATCAGTTGCAATAAATATTTCACCTGTGACAAGTATTTTTTTTGCTAATAAATTTAAAAATTCCGTATTAATTAACCGTCTTTTGTTGTGACTTCTTTTTGGCCATGGATCTGGAAAGAGAATAAAGAATTTTTCAACACTGTGGTCAGGAAAATTGACAATTAATTCTCTTGCATCTTCTGTCCATATTAAAATATTTTTTATGCTGTGTGCTTCTATACTTTTTAGCAAGGAAGAGACCCCCTTTAAATAAGGCTCACATCCTATAAATAATAGATCAGATTCATTGAATGCCTGATAGAGCATATTTTCACCATTACCGAAACCTATTTCTACTCGTATTCTTTTTTGTAAGTCTACGATCTTTTTTATAGATTCCTTGCTGTTTTTAATAGAATACTTCTCCAAAACATTCAACTTCAACCTAGATCTTCTGGAAAATGACCTAATCCAATTATTATTCCTAGATAACATAACTTACATAACTTAATCTTTTATAGCTTAAACAATTCTCGAAATGAATTAATGAGAATTTACTTGTCACTAATTATTAATATTATATAATATATGAGTTCTAATGAAGTTAAAATTAAAAGGTATGGAAAGTACAGTTGCTATCAAGAGGCTATCATCAAATAGGTTCATAGAAGAGATATTTCAAGATCAATTTGATAATCAAGATAATAACTTTTGTGAAGATTCTTTTGCTAACAAAATCAAAGAAGGAGATGTGGTAGAAGGTATAATCACAAGAAGAAATTCTAATGATATTGTGGTTGATGTTGGTTTAAAGTCAGACGGAAGAATTCTGATTAAGGAGCTCAGTTGTAATGATGATATCACTGTTGGCTCGAAAATTAGAGTTTATGTTGAAAGAATTGAAGATTACCATGGTAATGTTGTTCTTAGTCGTGAGAAAGCAATCAGAGACGAAAAATGGAATAAATTGGAAGAAAGCGCAGTTACAAAAGATGAAGTAACAGGAATCATTAAACGCTCAATTAAATGCGGTTTTATTGTTGATCTTGGTGATGGAATAAGTGCGTTTTTACCGCTGAGTCATGTGGATTTGAAGCAAATAAAAGATGCTAATCACCTTATTGAAACTGAACAAAAATTCATCGTGCTTAAAATGGATAAGAAGCAGGGGAATATTGTAGTATCAAGAAAGCTGGTATTAGAGAAATTGCATGCTGGTGAAAAAATTAAGTTTTTAGAATCTTTAAATGAAGGTGATGTAGTAGAAGGCAAAATAAAAAGCATCACTCACTACGGTGCATTTGTTGGCATTCATGAATCAGATACAGTGGGAGTTATAGATGGGCTGCTACATATTACAGATATCTCTTGGAGTAATGTAAGTCATCCATCTGCAATTTTTTCTTATGGTCAGCATATAAAAACTAAAATTATAAAAATAGATAGAGAAAATGGAAAAATCTCCCTGGGTGTAAAACAATTAGGAGACAATCCTTGGCAAGATCTAGAGTCAAAATGTCCAATTAACAGCGTACACAAAGGATGTGTAACGGGTATAAAAGATTGTGGATTCATTGTTGAGATTAAACCTGGGATTGCGGGTTTGGTACACTCATCAGAAATAACTTGGAACAAGAGTAATTTACCAATCAGTAGTTTTGTAACAATAGGACAAGAAGTGGATGTAAAAATTCTCGGTATTGACATTATTAAAAATAAGATGAGTTTAAGCACAAAAAGGTGCGTAGAGAATCCTTGGCAAGTATTTATTGATAAATATCCTCTTGGTTCTATTGTTTCTGGTAAAGTTAAAAGCAACAATGGTTCACAAATATCTGTGACTTTTGATAATTCTGAGATATCTGAGGACGTAGAAGGAACAATTTATATGCAAAATCTAAGTTGGTCGAAAAACAATTCAGATGAGATAAAAAAGTATAATGTAGGTGATGAAATAGAAGCAAAAGTGATAAGGGCTAACGTAGATCGGACAAGAATTTATCTTGGAGTAAAGCAAATAGAGTATGATCCTCTTGAAGAACTGATAGAGAAAGTTAAAGTAGGGGATAAAATTCAGGTTACTGTAAGTAAGAGAGAGGAAAATGGTCTAATCGTTGAGGTTGAGAACAATGTAACCCTTTTAGTAGATCAAGAGCATTTACCAGAAAATAAAAAGTTTTCTATATCAGAAAAAATACAAGTTGAAGTAGTAGGTGTTGAAAAATATAATATAATATTATCTGCCAAATAACTTCTTGTGCTTCATATAAATGGCAACGAAATCTGATATAATAGCAAAAGTGGCAAAAAAACACCTTTTGTTAGATAAGGTCATTATAGCAGACATAGTTGATAGTTTCTTTCGAGTGTTTTCAAACACGTTGAAATATCATAATAGAGTTGAAATCAGGGGGTTTGGTTCTTTTTCAATTAGAAGCTATAACTTGAAAGAAGCAAGTAATTTGACGTCACAGAAGGTTGCAAAACATCAATACTTTAAAACTTATTTTCGTAGCAGTAAAAAGTTATCCCTCTTGATAAATGAATAAAAATCTATATTGTAATTTTGAAAGTTGTACAATATAGCATCATATGCAAGTAGTAGAAATAGTTATACATAATAACACATATAAAATATCTTGCGAAAGTAAAAAGAAGGACCATTTATTACAACTTGCTAATAGCTTCAACAAGCTAGTTAGCTCCATATCTCAAAGAACTGGAGGTAAGGGCTCAGATGCATTAAATTTCTTACTTGCAGCATTGACTCTCGAAGACAAAATTTTAGAATTAACAAAGCGATTAGACGAAATAAATCAAGAATGCAAAAAGTATAGGGAGGAAAAAAGAGTAGAATATGCTGAAGTATTAGATAGGGTAAACAAGATTATTGGGTGCATAAGTGATTAAAGCAAGCAATCAAATCGACTACCTCACTACTCAAATCAGGGGGGAGAAGTTTCTTACGAGTGATGTAACAATATAATTCGCAATCATCAAGATCAACTATTTTTTCGTATTCAATTAGTTCACTTAAGGAAAATTTATCAAGATATTTCAATGCAAAATGCCCTAAAAGTATATCAGTTTCTTTACAACCCCTATGCCAACTCCTATACATCAGTTTTCTTCTTAATAAGGAGATATCTATCATTGTCATTAAACTTTTTTTTAATTTAAAGACTAAACTAAATACTTGTCAAGCAAGGCGCATTTTAATATACTCAACGTTTGATTAAGATTTAAAACATAGGTGGAATTAATTTCTCATCAACTTAGCGCTGGAATATATTATTTTTTATCGTTTTCTTTAATAATTTCTATCATAGTATTCGTGCATGAATATGGGCATTATATTGTCGCTAAAGCATGCAAGGTTAAAGTTGAATCTTTTTCTATAGGCTTTGGTCCTGAAATTTTTGGTTTTAACGACAAGTCTGGAACTAGATGGAAATTAAGTGCCTTTCCATTGGGTGGCTACGTTAAAATGTTAGGGGATACTAATGCAGCAAGCGTTCCTGTTGATCAACAAAAATTAACTGAAGAAGAAAAATTATACTCATTCCATACAAAACCTCGATATCAAAAAGCAGCAATAGTTTTTGCAGGACCTTTTGCAAACATGATATTTACCGTTATAGCTTTCACAATATTTTTCAGCGTGGCAGGTTATTATCGTACTCCACCAGTAATTGGTAATGTAATTGAAGAAAGTGCAGCAAAGCAAGCTGGCCTATTACCAGGTGACACTATTACACAGATCAATGAGTACAAAATAAAATACTTTGAAGATATTTCACGCGTGATAATGTCCAATCCTGAAACAAGAATAGAAATTAAGTATAGCAGAAATAACGAAGAGTACAGAACTATTCTAACTCCGTTTACAGTTGAGGATAGAGATGTCTTTGGTAACATAATAGAAAGAAAAACTATAGGAATTACCTCAATTAATATGATAGGGTTAAAACAGTCATCTTTTCTTGGAGCTGCTAGCCTATCAGTGAATGAAACCTACCACACTATGTGTTTAACAATCAAAGCACTCTTTCAAATTGTTGTTGGTAAAAGGAGTATAAATGAAATAGGTGGGCCAATAAAAATTGCAAAATATTCAGGGCAATCAGCTAAAAAGGGACTTATGATGGTTCTATATTTTATGGCAATTATTTCAGCTAATTTAGCTGCAATTAACTTGCTGCCAATACCACTACTAGATGGTGGGCATTTATTTCATTATATTATAGAAGCAGTTATACGTAGAGATTTGAGTTTGAAATATCAAAAATATGCAGTCACTTTTGGTGCTACCATACTGTTTTTGTTGATGGCAGTTGCAATCACAAATGATATTAGGCATCTTTTTTAAGATACATATGAAAAAGTTATTTCACATACTAATAATAATACTTATTTCTTTTCCCACTCTACTTGTTGCTCTAGAAAATAAAGAAAAAGTACAGATAAAAAATATTAAGTATATTGGCAATGAGCGAGTAAGTGATCAAACAATAAGGTTTTATACAAAATTAGAACCAGGTAGTCATATAAATGATGATGATGTAGATTCAGTTATAAAAGATTTATACAAAACAAAGTTATTTGCTAGTATTAACGCCTATATCGATGATGAAAAAAACTTAGTAGTAAAAATTCATGAGAATCCATTGATTAACAAAGTAATATTGAAAGGCAATAAGTTATTTAACAGTAAAGAGTTGCTAAATAACGTTATCCAGTCAAAATCACTAACTATTTTCACTGAAACAAAATTACAAAACGATTTAATAAATCTAGCTACTCTTTATAGGAACAGTGGTAAAATTGGTGTTAAAATTGCATATGAGCTAGATAAGCTTGGTAGCAATAGGATAAACCTAATTTTTAAGATAAAAGAAGGAAGAACGTCTAAAATTAAGGGTTTACGATTCATAGGTAATAAAAACTTTTCAGCAAATGAGCTAGAGCAAGTTATCAAAAGGCATAGCAATGATATATTTAGTAAGTTATTTAGAGCCATTTTTAAAAGCGGAACTCATTATTCACCTCAATATCTACTGATTAACACAGAACTGCTTGATCGCTTCTATTCATCTAAGGGATATATTCAAAATAATATCCAACCAATTGTTGAGGTTGATAATAACAACCAAATAGAGTTAACTTTTTTGATTGATGAAAAGCAGCAATACTTATTTGGAAATAATGAAGTTGATATTGAAACTGAGATTAAGGATTTAAGTTTAAGGGAAGAAATATTAGAATTTATCAAAGAGGAAAATAATCAAATATTTAATAGAGTTAAAATTAACAATACAGCAGAAAAAATAAGTAAACATTTAAACGAAAAAGGATATATATTTGCAAAAGTTAATCCAGAATATACACAACATAACAATATTGTGGATGTAACTTACAAAGTGCTACCAGGTAAAAAGATTTATATAAACCAAATTACTATTGATGGCAATGACCGCACTTTAGATAAAGTAATTAGAAGAAAACTTAGCATGGCAGAAGGCGACGCATATAACACATCTGAGATTCAAAAATCACGTAGAAAACTTATATATAGCGATTTTTTTGAAACAGTAAAAATAAATAGTTATATAGTGGATGAAAATGCAGTAAATCTTGATTTAAATGTCAAAGAAAAAAGAACTGCCTCGTTATCTTTAACAGGTGGCATGTCTCTTCCTGGTGGAGTATTTGTTAAAACCGATTTCACAGATCGTAATTTATTTGGTAGTGGTAAAGAGGTATCTTTTGCTCTTGAAAAAAGTCAATATGTTCTTTCTACTAGTATAGACGCTGTTGAAAATAATTTTAACGATTCTGATACGTCATTAGGCGTAGGTATATTTTATGAAAAACAAGATAAGCCAAACACCACTTTTGATACTTGTGACTGGGGAGGAACAGTAAAATTATCTTATAAAATTTTAGAAAATCTAACCAACTCTATTCGCTATTCTTATAAATATAACCATATACATATGGACAATAAGAGTGGAAAAGATGAGGATATCTCTGAGATAATAAGAGATCAAAAAGGTGAGTATCAGATCTCATCAGTTGGATACACGTTAGCGTACAATAAATTGGATAATCTATATACTCCAAAGGAGGGGTACTTGTTGCGCTTAAATCAGGATATTTCAGGATTGGGAGGAAATGTAAATTTCCTAAAATCTGAGTTTTTGTCTTTTTATACACGCCCTATACTAAGCAAAATTGATGATGATATAACATTGCGCTTTAAAATAGCAGCAGGTCATATTTTCTCTTATACCGATAAAGAGCTAAATATTGGCCAGCACTTTTTTAAAGGTGGTAATGAAATTAGAGGATTTGACCTTTCCGGCATTGGACCAAGAGCAGAAGACAAAAATAAAAGCTCATTGGGAGGCAAAACTTATTTTAATTTAACACAGCAAGTAGATTTTCCACTATCTAAATTATACGACTATGCTGGTATCAAAGGCTCACTATTTGTTGACTACGCAACACTTTTTGGTTTAGATGAAAAGGAGATATATAGTGGAAAATATTACGATAGTAAGCTTATAAGAGTATCACCAGGTTTTGGCTTTTCAATGCCCTCTCCTTTTGGTAGACTTAGATTAGATTTTGGGTTTCCTTTAGTAAAGGAAACTTATGATATAATACCATCACCAAACGTTAAAATTTCTATTGAAGCGGGGATTTGAATGAAATATATACAGTTATTTACATCAGTCATTGCCTTAATTGTTTCCTTATTTGTAGGGTATAAGTTTGTAGGGTATCAACCTCAGAGCGCGATTAATACAAAGGCTGCCATTATTGATAGTGACAAAGTTATCAACGAATCTCTGGCTCTGCAAAATATACAACAACAAATAAAGGAGCAGAATTCTAGATTACAGCAAGAATTTGAAAATGAGTTAGAAAAATTTAAGCCATCGAAAGAAGAATTTGACCTTTTGTCAGAAGAAGCAAAAAAAGAAAAGACGGAACAATTTAGTAAGTACACTGTAAGCGTTAGGGATAATTACGCTAAGAAAATGTCAAATTTAGAAGAAAACTATAGAGAAGCAGTAGAAAGTGTCTTTAACAAAATAAAAGAAGTGGCTAAAAGAACGGCAGAAAAAAACAATGTAGATTTAGTACTATTTATTTCAAAAAAGAACCAAGTTCTATACTCTATGGATGAGGTTGATTTATCAGATGTGGTATTAAAAAATGTAAATAAGGAAATACCTGAATTTTCTTTGCAAAGCATTGAGTAGGCTTATGCAATTTAATATCAGTGATATTATAAAAATACTACCACATTCTTATCCGTTTCTCTTAGTAGATAGAGTAATAGAATGTGACCATGGTAAAAGCATAAAAGCAATCAAAAATGTGACTTTCAATGAGCCATTTTTTATTGGCCATTTTCCTGGCCATCCGATAATGCCAGGAGTTTTGATAGTTGAGTCTTTAGCTCAGGCATCTGCTATATGTGTCCTCGGTAAAGAAACAATAGAAAATAAAGTTGTTTACTTTATGTCTATTGAAAACGCAAAATTCAGAAGACCAGTTATTCCAGGGGACACGTTGGTTCTTCAATCCAATATAAAAAGTGCGTGTTTGGGTGCATGCAAATTTGAGTGTGTTGCATATGTTGGGAAAGAAAAAGCTGCAGAAGCAACAATCTTAGCAAGACTGCAAGACAAATAAAATCTTCATCTGTAAGAAACAGTATGTACACTGTATAGTATAACAATGCAACTGAATTTCAAAATCTCATTTTCAAACTTATACACTTGTAGTGGATTAATAAAATTAGATGAGACGTTTTTAGATTATATAAAATCGTGCGATGAAAGCTTGTTTTGTTCATTAATTGAAGCAAGAGAAAAAGCAGCTTCTTCTTTGATGTCATCCCAGTGCTTGACACTGGGATCCATAGAACAACCAATGTTGGCCACTCAAATGACAGATAGTCAGTTAATAATAGACCTCTCATATTTACTTGATGAATTTATTGCAAAACTTTTTAATATTGGAAAAGAAGCAGAGGAGCTAAAGAAAAAGCACAACGACTTTGCTGCAATATATAAGTGTAAAAGGTTATTTGTTCAACGCTATGCATTAAAGAAGTACACTGATATAGCAGATATAGATATTGATTATGTTACCAGCAAATTAAATCGCTTTCTTGCCCTACCAACAACAGAAAAAAATTTTGCTGAGCAGGTGATGCGTTGGTTGGAAAATAAAGAGGATCACAAAGAAGAAATAGAACTTGCAGCGCAATATGCAGCGTGGAGAGTGAAAAATAAACAGAGTATACTTTTTAGTATTCACAGAAAAATTGATCACGAAAATCTCGTATCGTTCTTCAAAAAAGAAGTAGACGAAGTTGAGGTATTGTATTCAAGCAAAACAAAAAGACGACATGGTTTTGATCTGACAAGTGAAAAGGTGAGTTTGAATAAAGCATTGGATAATGCTCATTACTGCATATTTTGTCATAAGCAAAATAAGGACAGTTGTTCAAAGGGGCTAAGTAATAACGACAATACCTTTAAACAGTCCCCACTCAAAGTTGAATTGCACGGCTGTCCACTAGAACAGAAAATATCAGAAATGAATCTGGTGAAAAGCGAAGGGTACAGCATAGCAAGCCTTGCAATTGTGGTAATAGATAACCCATTATGTGCAGCTACTGGGAACAGAATATGCAATGATTGCATGAACTCATGCATATATCAGAAACAAGAACCTGTAAATGTGCCAATGATTGAAACAAGGATTCTAGATGATGTGCTCAGTTTACCGTATGGATTTGAAATATATTCTCTGCTTAGCCGTTGGAATCCTTTAAATTTTCAGCGTCCATTGCCAAAAGGAAACACAGGAAAAAACGTCCTAGTTGTAGGGCTTGGTCCTGCGGGTTTTAATTTAGCTCATCATTTATTAAACGATGGGCATAACGTTATCGCCATTGATGGACTAAAGATTGAACCTTTGATCGATAATTTTCAGCTAATTAAAGATTTCGAGCATGAAAAACTAAGTGAACGCACAGCTGGTGGATTTGGTGGAGTAGCAGAGTATGGCATAACCTCCAGATGGAACAAAAATTATCTAAAAATCATTAGACTTTTGCTGGAAAGACGTGAGAATTTCGCACTTTATGGAGGCATTCGTTTTGGAGGTACGATAACCGTTGATGACACATTCAACTTGGGTTTTGATCACACTGCCCTGGCACTTGGCTCTGGTAAGCCACGAATGATCAAAATAAAAAACATACTAGCCCGTGGAGTGCGCATGGCATCTGACTTTCTTATGTCGTTACAACTGACTGGCGCTCTTAAATTTGATTCTATAGCAAATCTGCAAGTTCGTATGCCGATAGTTGTTATAGGTGCGGGGCTTACTGCGATTGACACTGCCACTGAAGCTTTAGCGTATTATCCAATTCAAGTAGAAAAATTTCTTCTTCGTTATGAAATATTGGTTGATAAGTACGGAAAAGACTGTGTTGAAAAAGATTGGACAGAGGAAGAACACAAAATTGCAAATGAGCTGATATCGCATGCACAATTGATCCAAAAAGAGCAAGAATTAGCAAAAAAAGAGAATAGAGGAGCAAAAATACTGGAGTTAATGCAGAGTCTTGGGGGAGTGAAAGTTGTATATAGAAAAGAGCTGAAAGACTCGCCAAGTTATCGATTAAATAGCGAAGAGGTGCAAAACGCATTATCAGAAGGGATTTACTTTATTGAAAACTTAGAGCCAGTTGAAGTTGTGACAGATAAATATAACCATGCTGAGTCAATAAAACTGATAGACACAAAATCCGGCGAAATCAAACGTATAAAAGCACGTTCTATTTTTATAGCAGCAGGTACTGAGCCAAATACAGTTATTGCAACAGAAGATAAAAAGCATTTTAAATTAAGTAATGGGTATTTTACTCATTTGAATTCATCAGGAAAAGAAATAGACCCAATATTTTCTCCTAAAATGCAAAATAAAGATAGAATATTAGTGTATAAGCAAGGCAATAAAACAATCAGCTTTTTTGGTGATCTTCACCCTTCGTATAGCGGAAGCGTCGTGAAAGCTATGGCAAGTGCTAAGAACGGCTACCCTATTATTTCTCAGCTTTTGAGTGGAGTGATCCAAACATCTAATCAGCCAGCGTCACGCGCTGGAGTGACGCTGTTCCGTCAAGCTAACAAAGAATTCTTTAATAGAATCAAAGAGCAATTCACTGCAAAGGTTATAAAAGTTCAATATTTAACAGACAAAGTTGTGGAAATAGTGATCAAAGCACCACTTGCGGCAAAGAATTTTAAACCTGGACAATTCTTTAGGTTGCAAAATTTTGAAACCAATAGCAGAAAAACTCACCTCACTATGGAAGGTATAGCAGTAACCGGCACTGAAGTAGACAAAAAAAAAGGATTTATTTCCACTATTGTGCTTGAAACTGGCGGTTCCACTAATTTATGTAAATGTTTTAAAAAAGGTGAACAAATAATTCTTATGGGTCCAACTGGCAGTCCTACTGAGATTGGTTAAACCTATTTTGTACTAATTATACCATAATGTATATTATTTATTAATAAATCTATACTATGATAATGATTTTTATTAAGGTAGTATTATGACACATCAGTTAATATTCACACTTCCAAAAGAAAGCTACTCTATAGCTATAGGACCATGTTCTGCAAAAAGTAGAAAGTGTAAGGAGTTTATAGCAAAAAACGAAGACGTAGGTATGAAATTTCTTATTTCTACTAAAGATGATACTGGCAAAACAGGAAAAATGTCCCTTTGTAAAGATAATAACGGTCAAGATGAGTGTACAACATCCTACACAGTTCAATCTCCAGTAATTTATAATGATCTTTTTAATGATAGCTTTAGCTACGTAAGTGTTCTTTCGGATCATGATAAAGGACATTTAACTAGGATGCGCAATGAATTCGATAAATATAATATTGATTACACAGTTATGGATGACGGTAAAACACAGAATGTGCTGTCAGAGGATTTTATGATCTAATTTTCATTATACAGCTACTAAAGAGCTTTCTTGATTCAAGTGTCCGCTACTCGAATGCCGTCATTACAGTACTTGATACAGGGATCTATAGCTAAAACAATTTAAGATTCCGCTACGTGTTAGCGGAATCTATGCTGAGACACCGCGGCGGTATCTAAAAAAAAGCGTTAAAGACTAGATTAGCAAAGAATTCTTTAATAGAATCAAATATTGCGAAGAGCATAAAAGTCGAATGAGTGCATTGAAAACTGGCAGCTCCATTAGATTTATGCAGATACTTAAAACAAAGAAAGTAAATCACTCTCAACTAGCAGACTTACTGAAGTTCTGGATATTGAATTGATGCCAAATTTTATTTCAAAAAGTAAATAATTTACTAACGCTCGTGCACAAATTAAAAATAAATTATGCACGAGTGTAGCACTGTGAATTAGGAGTGCTATATTAAAGCTTACCTCACTATTAAAGCTATCGGTCAGATTAGATTAAAAACCTAATCTGACCGGTTTCTCTATAACCTTCTAAACCCTGATATAATTATATGGTAATTAGCTTAACTAGTGGTTAATATGCAAATTGATTTTATTTGTATGTTGAGGTAGCATAAACCATACTGTTTTACATCATTGTGCAACTTTATAAATTTTTATTGCTATTTCTATTGACTACATTAATAGTGATAGTCCTAATATTACCTGAAAATTTAGGTACTACACTGAATTGCTCTCATCCAGTTCTAAATTTTGATTTATCTTTTCGTATCGTACTAATATCTTTTTTATCAGTTGCATTTTTAGCTGTTCTACCAACACAAAATTTGACTTTTTCAGAGATGCTATCTTTTTTTGCTTATACTACCTGCTCACTCTGTGCAATTTTATCCAAGCAGATAATGTTGGTTATAATATTCTTTGAATTAATGACCATCAGTGCATTTTTTATTATCGCAGCTAGCTGTAGAGATAGTGGATCTGCAATAAGGTACGCTTGTGTACACTTTTTGGTTGGAGTTATATTGACAGCAGGATTGGCACTTCAAAGCACTAACCTGATAATTTTGGGTTTATTGATAAACTGCGCTTGTTTTCCTTTTTCGTTTTGGGTTGTTGATGCATATCCTGCTGCATCACTACATGGCACTACATATCTCTCTTTATTTACCACTAAAGTCTCTTTTTTAGTGATGCTTTTACACACTTACACCCTATGGCAAGATTGTACTGAAATATTAGCACTTGTAGGCGCCATCACTGTAATTTACAGCATTATATTTGCTTCTCTTGAGCAAAATATTCGTAGATTTCTATGCTATAATGTTGTAGGACAAATGGGCTTGCTGATTATTGCAGGAGGTTTACTCAGCCCTTCGGAAAAGGCAATACCAATTTTGATGCTACACATAATTTTCTCTCTTGTTTATCAATCATTATTGTTTGTGGTTAGCAATGCGATTATTTCGCGGACAAAAACAATTAGTTTTAATGGAGTGGGTAAATTGATGTCAGTCGAAGGCATGTGTGCTATAATTGCGATATTCACAGTGGCTGCATTTCCTGGAACCGTTGGATTTATTAGCAAATCATACATTACAGCCGAGATTGAAGCAAGTGGTGCTAATTTAGAAGTGTATAAAAATTTATACAAGATTCTAAATTTACTGCTTTATTTAAGCGTGGGGCTCAAGTTTTTCTATTACATATTTATCGCTAAAAGCAAGTCCAAACCTTCAGAAGGGAAAGAAGGTAGAATAACAATGATTATTTTAGCATTCATATGTATAATTGCTGGCAACCCTTACTTGCCTATTTACAATAACCCTTCGATTTTCGATTTTGTGTACAACACAAAAAATATTTTGTCGCAATTTAATTTGTTATTATGTACCACTTTATTGTTTATTCCTTTACGCAAGTTATTTTACCCAAGAATAAATTTTAAAATGGATATTGATTGGATTTTTAGAGCTTTCGTACCCTATATTGTCTTGCTGTTCAATCAATTGGTCTTTAAAGTGAGAGAAATGTCTGCCAACGTACTGCAAAACTTGACTAATTCACTTACTAATTTATACTTTAATAATATTACTAAACTTAAAGAAGTGCTAAGTTATAACTCAGTAAGTTTTGTTTCAGCTTCTTCTCTCTTTTTAATGAGTATTCTACTAATGCTATTATGTTTAAATCGTTAACTGAAAGTTTAAATTCTGTATTTAGTAAACTGAGAGGAAAGTCGATCATTTCTGAAGATGATTTTAATCTTGCCATGCGTGAAATACGTATAGCTTTAATTGAAGCTGACGTTTCACTTGAAGTTGCAAAAAAATTCATCAACGACATTAAAGATAAAGTGATTGGGGAAAAAGTCATAAAAAGTGTTTCTCCAGCACAAATGATAATTAAAATTGTGCAGGATAATTTAGTTGCAGTTCTCGGATCAGAGAAAAGTGACTTAAATCTAGCAGTTAAACCCCCTGCTGTGATTATGATGGTGGGCTTACAAGGTGCAGGTAAAACAACTACCTCAGGAAAGCTTGCTTTAAAGCTAAAAAAGCAAAAGAAAAAAGTGATGCTTGCCTCTTTAGACATTTATAGGCCGGCTGCCCAGAAACAACTTGAGGTGCTGGGTAAACAGATAGACGTACAAACTTTATCTATAGTAATAAATGAGGAGCCTATTGCAATTACAAAAAGGGCACTGGCAGCAGCAAAGAACGATAATTATGATGTATTAATACTAGACACCGCAGGCAGGCTTCATATTGACAATAATATGATGAATGAGTTGAAAGCCGTAAAGGAAATAGCTTCACCTGCAGAAGTTATTTTAGTAGCCGACGCAATGATAGGCCAGGATGCGGTCAACATTGCCAAATCATTCAATGAGGTAATAGGTGTAACCGGCATTATTCTCACCCGTGTTGATGGTGATGCACGTGGTGGTGCTGCTCTTTCTATGAAAATGATCACCGATTGTCCAATTAAATTTATTGCTTGTGGTGAAAAATTAAGTGACCTCGATGATTTTTATCCCGATAGAATTGCAAAAAGGATACTTAGCATGGGTGATGTTGTATCATTGGTTGAAAAAGCTGCTGAGATTGTTGGTCAGGAAGAAATTGATAAGTTACAAAAGAAAGTAAAAAAGGGTAAATTCGACCTAAACGACCTAGTGGGAATGTTAAAAACTCTGAGTAAAATGGATGGCATTAGCAACATAATGAAATTCATCCCTAGTTCATTCACAAAAAAGCTAAGTAGCAGTGTGCCAGACGACAATAAAGTGAAAAAATATATAGCCATCATAAACTCAATGACCGAAAAAGAAAGGCAAAATCCAGATATTTTAAATGGCAAAAGAAGACTTAGAATTTCTAAGGGGTCCGGAACAAGTGTAACTGACGTTAATCTTCTAATTAAGCAGTATAATCAAATGAGCTCTATGGTGAATAAATTCAGTAAAGTTGATCATAATAAACTCAAAGAATCTGATTTAATGGATATGCTGAGCAGAAAATAAATCAGCAGGTAGTAGAATGAAATAAAATCATCAGTTGTAATTGCTGTTGAGTAGTGAAGTAACAAATTCAATAAATTTCCTCAGTTGGAATTGGCATAATAATAAAAATTGATATAAGTTACTTTAGCTATATTTAATGCGTTGTTTTATAGCTAACACACCATACCACCGTGGCACTACACTAGTAACAGAACGACAATTGTCAGTAGCTCAAGTTAGGCTAGATATGGCATTCACAATATCGTTTGTAAACCTATAGCTATATATAATGAATGAATTTTTTTATATATTCGTTATTAGTATTTTGTATTTCTTGGACAGTTCCGTGGTAGATAATATTCCCTTCGTATAATACTGCTATTTTATCAGCTATTTTAAATGCACTATGAATATCATGTGTAATCGTGATAATTGTAGGGTTAAAGTCTTTAGATAATTTTATTATTATCTCGTTTACCATATCTGACATAATTGGGTCCAATCCTGAAGTTGGCTCATCCAATACAATAATTTCTGGATTGTGCGCAATCGCCCTTGCAAGTGCTACTCTTTTTTTCATTCCGCCTGATAGCTCGATTGGAAACATATCTGCTATGCTTTCCTCCAGTCCAACATCATTTAACTTCTCGATTGCTAGCTGTTTTGCCTCCTTTTCGCTGATATTAAAGCGCTTTTTATAATTAAAAGATATATTTTCCCACACTGTAACGTAGTCAAATAAAGCAGAATTTTGAAATAAGACTCCAAATTTATTTTTGCTTTCACTATTTATTTTAATAGACCCTGAGTCTGGTTTTAGCAATCCAATGATTATTTTTGTTAATACAGATTTACCACTTCCTGAGCCGCCAAGTATGACTAATGATTCCCCCTTCGATATATTAAAACTTATGTTGTTTAATATCGTTCTATCATCAAAAGACAAGCTTAGGTTCAATATTGATATTATGGGGCTATACATGTATCAAAGTAATCAAGTAGTTTGCTAAAATGATCAATATGGACGAAAAAACAACAGTTGATGTTGTAGCAACACCTACTCCTCGTGCACCTTCTCTACAATGGTAACCGTAATAACAACTTGAAACAGAAATTATAGCACCAAAAGCAGTCGCTTTCATTAGCCCAACAACAAAATTGTTTATATTAAAGAATTGAGCTGTATATTTTATGTATATATTTAAATTGTGGTTAAATTCAAAGACTGCGGTGACATACCCTCCAAATATTCCTATTAGATCTGCACATACTGTAAGTATTGGAAATACTATAACTGACGCTAGAATTCTTGGTGCAATTAAATATTTGAAAGGATTGATGTCCAAAGTTGTAAGTGCATCTATTTGTTCAGTGATGCGCATCGTGCCAATTTCTGCTGCAATTGAGGACCCAACCTTTCCTACCATTATTAAGCTAATCAAAACTGGCCCTAACTCTTTAATGATAGTGATCGTAACAAGCTTAGGTACTACTTGTTCTTGATTAATCAATAGACCACTTAAGCTACTTTGTAAAACTATCACCGCTCCTATAAAAACTCCAGTTAGCCCAACAATTGGTAAAGAGAAAAAGCCTATCTCTATAATTTGTTTTGCTACATTGCTAAAATAATATGGTGGCACAAAGCAGTGGTATAGAGATTGAATAAAAAACACAAATGCGTTACCAAGCCTCAACAGAAAGTTGATAAAGCACCTACCGATTATTCTAACACTGTTTACATCAAAGGAACTCACTTTGCATTTATCTTAGCTAAAAATTAGTTTTACTGATTTTATTAAAATTTTTATTAACTCTATCGCAGAGTATAGTCAAGATATATCTTAAGTTCAATATACTTTGATCAAAATGCTTGAGTTTAAGTTTATAAGACTGAATTGTATAAGAAAACCTTACTTATTTCGCTATTTACTTCTTGTAAAAAACATGCTACTAATAAATTGTGTTATATAATTGAATTGGAGTAAGTTTTGGCAGTTCCAAAGAGAAAAAAGTCAAAGTCAAGGCGTAATATGCATCGTTCTCATCATGCTATTAAACCTAAGAATATTGTGGTATGTGCAACAACTGGAGAATTCATGTTGCCTCATAACATAGCAGTTGACAATAGTTACAAAGGAAAACGTGTTTTCATTAAACAAAAGGCGGAGTAACTCATGATATGTTACCCACGGTCAACAACAACATAGTTATCGCACTTGATGCTATGGGAGGGGATTTTGCACCTCTTTCCGTAATTCAGGGTGCTAGTTTTTTCTTGGATAATCTTGTTGATCCAGGTGTTGAAGTTTTTTTTCATATTTATGGAGATCAGAAAGAAATATCTCCTTTGCTTTCAAAATACAAAAAAGTAATCGATAACTCCGAATTTACCCATTGCTCTGATAATGTTCTTCCAAATGATAAACCCTCTTTTGCACTGAAACATCGCAAAGATTCAAGTATGAAGGCAGCTGTTGAAGCAGTGAAAAAAGGTAAAGCTTTTGGAATGGTGTCTTCAGGCAACACTGGAGCATTGATGGCTATCTCCAGATTTATTTTAGGAACATTACCCAATATCTATCGTCCTGCTATTGCATCTGTCTGTCCAACTAAGACAAAAAGCTTTGCATTGCTTGATCTTGGTGCAAATGTTGACTGTAATACTGACTCATTATTTCAATTTGCATTAATGGGGAGTATATTTGCAAAAATAGCATTAAAAGTTGAAAATCCTGAAGTCGCTTTGCTAAACATTGGTACAGAAGAAGTGAAAGGTACTGACTCAGTAAGAGGAGCTTTTGAGTTACTCAAAAATGCTCCAAGTATTAACTTCAAAGGATATATAGAGGCAAGTGAATTTTTAGATGGTAATATAGACGTAATTGTTGCTGATGGTTTTGTTGGTAATGTAATGCTCAAGACAGCTGAGGCAACTGCTGGTACTTTTATCAGTCTAATAAAACAGGAAGTATTTAATTCATGGATGACAAAAATGCTTGTCGGCATATTGTTGAAACCCAAGCTAAATAAAGCATTAGAGCGTTTTAATCCTAAAATTAGAAGTGGAGCTATGTTTTTAGGGCTAAATGGTATCATTATAAAGAGCCACGGAAATTCTGATGCTATTTCTTTTGCTCACGCTATAAAATTTGCAGTAAATGCAATCAGTGAAAATTTAAACCAGAAGATAATTAACGGGGTAAGTCATATTGAATAAAAGTTTCATATTGAGCACTGGTTCTTACCTACCAAAAAAAATTTTGAGTAATAACGAAATTGCATCGATAGTTGAAACAAACGATGAATGGATAAGGCAAAGAACAGGAATAGTTCAAAGACATATAGCAGATGAAGGAGAACTAACGTCAGATTTAGCTGTTAATGCAGCGAAAAATGCTATAGAAAAAGCGAAAATTTCAATAGATGAAATTGGTTTGATCATAGTTGCAACAACAACACCTGACAAAACTTTTCCTAGCTGTGCAACGATTATACAAAGTAAATTAAAGTGTAAAAACGCATTTGCTTTTGATGTACAGGCAGCATGCTCTGGTTTTATATATGCAGTTACAGTTGCTGATTCACTTATAAAGTCTAACGATAGAATTAAATACGCGCTTGTTATTGGTGCTGAAATAATGTCTAGGATTGTTGATTGGGAAGATAGGTCAACTTGTGTACTCTTTGGTGATGGTGCTGGTGCAGTGATAATGAAATCAGAAATGAGTAGCAGTAGCATTATATCAACAAACTTACACTCTGATGGCAATGTGGACTTATTATGTACAAACGGAGGAATATCCTCTACTCGTGATTCTGGAAAGATACTTATGAATGGAAGAGAAGTGTTTAAACATGCAGTAGAGAAATTAACAGCCTCAGTAGAGGAAACTCTAAAATGCAATAGTTTGAAGATTAGTGATATTGACTGGTTAATTCCCCATCAAGCAAACATTCGCATTATTGAAGCAGTAGTAAAGAAATTAGATTTTCCTATAGAAAAAGTAATTAATACCGTTGATAAGCATGCAAACACCTCAGCAGCGTCAATTCCACTAGCCTTAGACTATGCAGTACAAGAATCAAAAATAAAGTCAGGAAATCTGATATTGCTGATTTCAATAGGTGCAGGTTTAGCCTGGGGTTCTGTGTTACTGCGCTATTAGACTTCCTATTACCCACGCTTCTTTTTTCTCAGTTTTATCGTTACATGCTGTACTGACAAAGTTTTGAGATATTATCACAAACATTATATTCACAAGAAATACTTGACTTCACGTGTACTAAGAAGCATTTTATATATGATGTGTGCCCGTAGCTCAGTTGGATAGAGCAACAGCCTTCTAAGCTGTGGGTCGTAGGTTCGAATCCTACCGGGCACATTCTTCTATCAATGCTTTCTATAAATTTTCAAGTATTCTGGTACCACATTTTCAATTGCTAGTGGTCTAATTTTCATTGTTTCGAGATCATCTGACTTTTCGATTGAACTACTCATCATAACTTTCACCTGATCTCGAGTAAGTATAGGGCTTGCATCTCCAGTTATAGGTTTTAACAGCACAGAAACAACTTTACTTTCTAAGAAAAAGGCTATCAATCTTGCCATTGGAAAAGGTACATTGATCAGTAGACACTTTCTGTTAGTCACATTCAGAATAAACTTTAATAAGCTTTTAAAAGAGTAAACTTTTGGTCCACCTATATTATAAATTTTTTTATCTTGCTTATTAAAGCTGATAATACGGTATACCACTTCAGCTAAGTTTGTTACACATATCGGCTGAAACTTCGTTATTCCACTACCGATCAACGGCAAAAAAGGAAGAATTGTTGCTAATCTTGCAAACTTATTAAAGAAATTATCTTCTTTACCAAATACAAGACTGGGCTTAATTATCATTGCTCCTTGAAACGCCGAAGCTACAGCTTTCTCACCTTTCAATTTACTTTGGGCATATTTTGATAACTTACCATTTTCTATTCCCATGGCAGAAAAATGTATCATCATGGATACATTTTTTATTTGCGCAGCTTTTGCTATTCTTTCAGCTATTCCAACATGAACTGTATAGAAATCGTATTTTCTTTTTTCATATAATATTCCTACTAAGTTTATAACAACATCACACCCCTCCATACTTTCTAAAATTGATTTTTCATTAAAAAAATCTCCTTCAAGTATTGATATTTGCCCTAAGTTGCCACATAACTTTAGACAAGCAGCTTTTTCCTGATCACGAGTAAATATTCTTATTAAATACCCCGCCGCTGCCAAGCGTCTTACGATGTGTTTTCCTATAAATCCCGTTCCACCAAAAATAACTATACGTTTTATCACAGTTAAAACTTCCAATAACTTAACTTTAAATTAATACAATAGTTTTATTTAATATTCTATTGTGAATTCCTGCACTATAAGGTCCATTCTCATTCCATGAGAACCTTTAACTAAAATTACATCATTACCTTGAACAATATTAGCTAAATTACTTTTCAATTGGTTAGAATCATCGAAATGCATGCCTTTTATATTCTCCGGTAAAAGTTTATTCAATTCTAACATAAATTTACCAACTGTATGAACTTTATTCACATTTTGTTCTACTATAGAGTCAAGCAATTCTGTATGAAATACTATGCTTTCATTACCAAGTTCTAACATATCGCCGAGTAGTGCCACTTTTCTTAAATTAGAATATGTACCTAAAGTTCTTATTGCAGCCTTCATTGAAGTAGGGTTAGCATTATAGGAGTCGTTAATCAAATGTACTAATTTTCCATTGTATTTAGCTTGATGAACATTACCTCTACCTTCTGTTACAGTAAAATTCTCAAGTGCTAGTGGTAATTTCGATAAATCAAGTCCTAGACTTTGCACAACTGCTGTCACAACTAATGCAGAGTATGTAAAATGCTCACCCCGCAAACGTAAATTACAGTTTATAATTTGACCGTTGTGCGGTTTAATTTTTAAATTTATACCGCTATCGTTTCTTATTAGGTCTAACAAACAAACAGTAGCACTTTCATTCTTACCAAAGCTCACTACATTTCTGTCAGCATTTGATAAAAGATAATCATAATGTTTATTATCCTTGTTCAAAACCAAAGTACCATTATTTTTCATACCACATAGGACTTCTAACTTCGCTTGCGCAATATCAAGTAGAGATGAAAAATTTTCAACATGCGCAGGTTCGATGTTGGTAATAACTGCAATATCCGGATTGCTAATCTTCGATAGCTCTTTTATCTCACCAGCTCTATTCATTCCCATTTCAAGGATTAAGTACTGGCAGTTTTTTGGGACTTTTAGAATAGTAAAAGGTAATCCTATATTATTATTCAAGTTATCTTTGTTTGCATAAGACGCTCCATATTGCGATAGAACAGTGTGCAGCATGTCCTTTGTAGTCGTTTTCCCGACACTACCTGTAATTGTAATAACTTTAGCATTAACAAGAACATTTCTAATGTAATATGATGCCATGTTATGCAAAGCTTTTAGAGTATCTTGCACAATAATTAGAGGAAAATTTCTATATTTATCTTCGCTTACTACCGCAGCAACAGCTCCTTTTAAAAATGCTTCATGTAGAAAATCATGCCCATCAAATTTCTTTCCCTTGAGAGCAATAAATAAATCACCTTTTTTTATGCTTCTTGTATCCGTTGAAATATTTGAGCTATATACCGAATTACAAACACCCTCCCCTCTTCCGCCAGTAGCATCGATAATATTATTTGCGTTCCATTTTAACATAATTTATCTTTAAAGGTAATTTGAACAAGAAAAGCAGCAAAAATACTACATACTTTGGTAATGTACAAATAATGATTGCTATCTCTATAATTTCATCTTATAATAGATATACAAGCTTAAATATTTTCGTCTATAATTGGGTGTATTTTACTATCTGATTGTAGAAAGTGACTTGGAGGTATGTATGGCAAAAGATGAGTCAAATAAAAAGTCTATTTTGGCTAAGATAAAAGGCGTGTTTTTTCTTGTGCCTAAAGCACTTATTTATCCTATAAAGAAACCGTTTGCTTCAATTGATGAAATGAAGCATGATGCTAAAGTTTCATTAAAAAAGGCTGTGAGTGATGTACCTAAAGAAGAAGAGAAATATGACCCACCTATAAAAACCACAGAAGCTAGTAAGTACCTTGGCATACAAATAACAAAACAAGAAAAAGGTAAGGTAAGTTTTTTAGCGTCAAGAACTTTAACGGGGGATATACCTTACTTGAGTCCAGAGAAATTAGATAAAATAAGGAAAGATCTGCCAAATATAACTATTTTTAGAGAAGAAAACAAAATTGTAATTGAAGTTGATGTTGAGAAGATTATCCAAGAAATAAAAGATAAAAATCCAGGTATAGACGAAAAAGTAATGAAAAAGTACGCTCTTGAAGGAATTTATAATAAAATTGATTATGATCTCAAAAATTTGGCAAAAATTACTGGTGGAGAGTTTAAAGTTCACACAGACCGAAAGTTGCTGTATGATATTGCAGAAAAGTTGTATAGTGGATACGATAGTAAAAAGCAACAGTCACAAGAAGTTATAAGGTCTATAGGTAAAGAAAAGTCATCAGAGAAAACTTTAAATAATTGGCAAAAAGCTATTAAACAAGATTTTGAAAGTTGCGAAAGCATAAGAGGTAGGGGGAAATAAATTATGGAGAGTGTTATGAAAGAAGTTAAAATAGAGGAAAGGTATCATAGCCTAACTGTTCCTGGAGATATGTATCATTTACAACCAGAAGTTATTGCTGCAAGAAGGGCAAAAAGAATAGAAACGTTTTCAAAAAGACACCAAATGGACTATGGGTCAGTTTTGCGTGGACAAGATATACAGCTAAAAGACGTTTCAAGTCTTGAAGATGCTTCTAGCGAAGCAGCAATAAGCCCACCTTCTACACCAAATCATAAGCAAAATAGAAGAGGACCAGGAATTTAATAAAGTATGGGTAGTACAGCTTATGATGACACTAATATTTTTGCTAAGATATTAAGAGGTGAGTTGTCTTATGAGGAAATACATAAAAATGAAAATGTGCTAGCTTTTCGTGATAAGTATCCTGATGCACCAGTTCATATTCTAGTTATACCAAAAGCTCAATACGTTTCATACGATGATTTTGTTCTGAAAGCTTCCGAAGAGGAAATAGTAAGTTTTTTTAAAACTGTTAGAGAAATAGCACATAAATATAACTTAGAAAAAACAGGATATAGATTAGTTACTAATCACGGTAAAGATGGAGAGCAAGTTATACCGCACTTTCACATACATATTTTAGGTGGTAAAAGATTAGGAAAGCATGTAAATTCATAGTGTTATATGTTTTTTAAATGAGTGAATATTTAACCATATTAATTTTTATCTGTGTATCAATTGTAGTATCCTTTACTTTAGGTGTATTACCTATGTTTCTTGCAGTCAGTAACCCAGATGGTGAAAAGCTTTCTACATATGAGTGTGGCTTTAATCCTTTATCAAGAGCCAGAAAAAGTTTCGACATAAAATTTTACTTAGTTGCAATATTGTTCATAATATTCGATTTAGAAATTGCTTTTCTTTTCCCTTGGGCCGTTTCTTTATCTAAAATAAGCTATTGCGGATTTTGGTCTATGATGATATTCCTTGCAATACTTACTATAGGCTTTATTTATGAGTGGTGTAAAGGTGCGTTGGA
This sequence comes from Wolbachia endosymbiont (group B) of Parapoynx stratiotata, assembly GCF_947250635.1. Taxonomy (NCBI): domain Bacteria; kingdom Pseudomonadati; phylum Pseudomonadota; class Alphaproteobacteria; order Rickettsiales; family Anaplasmataceae; genus Wolbachia; species Wolbachia endosymbiont (group B) of Parapoynx stratiotata. The sequence continues at coordinate 1,391,254 of NZ_OX366335.1, forward strand.
ATGGAAGTAAATTTATCTAATGGCGACTGGAATCGTTACAAAAAAGAAGGTTTTCTTATCACTAAATTTGGCGATTTAATAGATTATATAATGAACTGGGCAAGGTCTGGTTCATTATGGCCAATGACATTTGGTCTTGCATGTTGCGCAGTAGAGATGATGCACACTGCATCCAGTCGTTATGATCTTGATAGATATGGCATAATCTTTCGTGCAAGCCCAAGGCAAGCAGATGTTATGATTGTTGCTGGCACGTTAACTAATAAAATGGCAGCAGCATTGCGTAAAGTTTATGATCAAATGGCAGATCCCAAATACGTCGTTTCTATGGGAAGTTGTGCAAATGGCGGTGGCTATTATCATTATTCTTACTCAGTAGTCCGTGGTTGCGATAGAATTGTGCCAGTTGATGTGTATGTTCCTGGATGCCCTCCAACTGCTGAGGCGTTGCTATATGGAATGCTATGTCTACAAAATAAAATAAAACGAACTAAAAATATATAGCATGGATAAAACTGCAAAATACATACAAAAAAAGACTAAATGTGAATGTATTCAGAAAAATGATGGCACTATTGTAATATATTCAGCTTTGAATGACATTGAAAATCACTTACTCTTTCTACGTGATGATGAAAAGTGTAGGCTTGAATTATTAGTTGACGTTTTTGGAGTTGATTACCCAGATAGAGAAAAACGTTTCGAGCTAATATACAATTTGCTCAGCGTTGTACACAATATCAGAGTGCACATAAAGCTTCAGTTATGTGAAGGTGATATACCTCTAAGTGTAGCAAAGATATTTAACGCAGCTTCGTGGTTTGAGCGTGAAGTATTTGATATGTATGGAATAGAGTTTTCTGATCACCCTGATTTACGTAGGATTTTAACGGATTATGGATTCAAAGGTCATCCAATGTTAAAAGATTTTCCTCTCACTGGCTACGAGGAAGTAAGATACGATATAGAGGCAAAAAAGGTTGTATATAATCCTATAGACTTACCGCAAGATTTTCGTATGTTTGACAGCTTATCCCCTTGGGAAGGTAGGAAAGCCACAAAAGTAAATATAAAGGAGTAAAAAATGACAGCACAAAGAAAAAAAATATCTTTGATTGGCGCAGGAAATATCGGTGGAACGCTTGCCCATATGATTGCACTAAGAGAGCTAGGAGATATTGTTTTGCTTGATGTCAGCAATGGAATACCACAAGGTAAAGCGCTTGACATTGTAGAATCATCTCCTATTGATCGATCTAATGTCAATATTACTGGTACAAATAGGTATGAAGATATAAAAAGCTCTGACGCAATTATAATAACTGCTGGCATTGCCAGAAAACCTGGAATGAGCAGAGATGACCTTCTGCAAACTAATGCTGCAGTAATGAAAGAGGTTGGGGAAAATATTAAAAAACATTCTCCAAACGCATTTGTAATAGTGGTTACCAATCCTTTAGATGCTATGGTTTCAGTAGTATACAAATCTTCAAGTCTGCCAGCTAATATGATTGTTGGTATGGCAGGAGTGCTTGATTCTGCTCGTTTTCGTTATTTTCTTGCAAGTGAGTTAAATATTTCTATTGAAGATGTATCTGCTTTTGTGCTTGGAGGACATGGTGACACTATGGTACCACTAATCAATTATGCTTCAATTGCTGGCATTCCACTTACCCAAATCATTGAGATGGGTTTGATTACGCGAGGAAAAGTTGATGAAATAGTTGAGCGCACTCGTAATGGTGGAAAAGAAATAGTTGATCTACTTAAATCTGGATCTGCATACTATGCTCCTGCATCTTCAGCCATAAGCATGCTAGAATCATACTTAAAAGATAAAAGGCGTATATTACCATGCGCTGCTTATCTTAATGGTGAATATGGTGTGAAAGACTTATTCATTGGTGTTCCTACTATTATTGGCAAAAATGGAGTTGAGAAAATTCTAGAAGTTAAAATGAACGATAGTGAACAAGAGATGTTTTATAAATCTGTAAGTGCAGTAAAAGAGCTCTGTCAGCTAAATTAATTGCCCTATAGAATTTCTTTGAGCTCAAGCTTCGAAAACAGTCTAAAAAAATTATTTGTAGTTATTTTTGCTACTTGTTCCGGCGATTCATTCCATAATTCTGCTAAACAATTCACAACATATTTCACCATTGCCGGTTCATTTTTTCTTCCTCTGTAAGGCTCAGGAGATAGATAAGGTGCATCAGTTTCAACTAAAACATGCTCACGTGGCACATTTTGTGCAATTTCTCTTAGTAAGTTCGCATTTTTAAAAGTAATAATTCCAGAAAATGAAATGTATAATCCCAAGTCCATAGCCTTATAAGCAAGCTCTTTAGAAGAAGCAAAGCAATGCATTACTCCACTAAAAGCGTCCTTCTTCATTTCTGAATTTAACATATCAATCATCTCACTATCAGCATTTCTAGTGTGAATAACTAAAGGTAATCCTGTTACTTTTGCCGCTTCTATATGTGATGCAAAACTTTTTTTTTGATTGCTTTTATTATCAGATTTATAAAAATCTAATCCGGTTTCACCGATACTAATTACCTTTTTGCCCTTAGTAAACTCAATTAATTCATCAACATGTATACACTCACCATTTTCTATAGTAGTATCAAGCGGATGTATACCAACGGAGCAGTAGACTTGATCATAGGATGAAGAGATTTTTAATAATTTAGGGATATCATTAATGCTTATACATATGTTATGCAAAATTCTCACACCATTTTGCTCTGCTCTTGAAATTACCTTTGGTATTTCATCATCAGAAAAATAAATTAGATGACAATGAGAATCAACTATCATAAATAGATCCTTTTATGATAGAAGAAAACTCTTCTATCACTTTTTTATAAACTTCTTTTTTGAACGGTATGGCACTGGCTACCAAATCATCCACATTTTGCCAACGCCACTCTTTGAACTCTGGATGATCAGTATAGTTAATATTAATATCCTTATCCTTCCCACAAAATTTCATTAAGAACCACCTTTGCTTTTGGCCAGAATACCTCCCATTCCAGCATATCGGTATAACTTCCTCGGGTAAGTTGTAATATATCCACTCTTTATTTTGAGCCACAACTTCTGCTTCATCAGTACCAACTTCCTCCAATAGCTCACGTAGCGCTGCCTGCTCTAGCTCTTCACCTTCATCAACTCCTCCTTGTGGCATCTGCCAATAAGAGTCACTATCAAAGCGTTTTCCAATAAAAACATTTCCCTGTTTGTTAAATAGCATTATGCCAACACAAGGGCGATACTCTTTCTCCTCACTAATCACAAATACTCTCTGTTGCTAAATTATCTATCATAGAAGTTCCAACTACTTTTTTACTATTCATTTTTTCAACAATTTTTTTTGCAACTTCTTTTGCGCTTAAGTTTGAGTTATCAATTTCAAGTGAACCTTGAGGCATAAATAGTTTCTTTCCTTTAATTCTTCTCATAGCAAAATCTGAATCAGTAATTTTTCTCTCCTGCTCTCTTTCCTTTAATTGAACGCGCTTTACTAGTTCTCCACTATTACAATATAACACCACAGGGAGAATCTCTACGTTCATTTTTTTACTTAAATTCACCACTGAGTTATATACTTTTTGATCATAGGAATCACCTTTTATCAATTCGTTTGTAAATATATAATGCTTTGATTCTATATGGTATTTTTCCAATATTGCTAACATATTCTCTCTAATCACAAAAATTTCTTCCCATATTTCACTTGTAACCTCAGCGTTTCTGAAATCAATCATATCAAATATGATATTATTAAACAGGTTATTGTCTACTATCACCCCATCAATAATATTACACAGCTCTTTTGCAATCGTAAGTTTGCCACTACCCGGAAATCCGATTAAGTAAATGATCATACCATCAGAAAACTATCATATATTACAAATATATGTATTATAAACGTTACACTAGAAACATATCAAAAATAGTTCATATTCAGAAATTTTGAGTGTATCATTACAGATAAATTATATAATTTAGAATAATGAATGGTGATACAGAATCAATAAAAAATACAATTGTAGATGTAATAGATCAAAACAAAGGTCAAGATATAGTTACTTTTGATGTACAGAATAAAACTGTCATTGCAAAATATATGATCATTGCATCCGGTGATTCGAGCCGCCATGTAAAAGCATTAGCTGAGCACGTGATGAAAAATCTCAAGCAATATGATAAAATAGATGTAGAAGGTATGGATGAAGGTAACTGGGTGATTGTGAATTTTCAAGGTATAATGGTTCACCTATTCAGGCCAGAAGTAAGAGAATATTATAAGATAGAAGAGTTATGGAATTGATTATCCAGGTAGCTGGTATACACTTTCAAATGTTGTAATTTTGAAGGCAACCCTTATGAAGTTGGTGGTGTCATTCCAGTGCTTGACGCTGGAATCTAGAAAACTTAATCATAAACGAGCACACTATACAACATTTTTGATGAAATTTCATAATAAACTGGATTCCAGCGTCAAGCACTGGAATGACGCCATCGTTAACAACACCGTTTACACACAAAATAACATATTATGAAACATAAATCCGAGTTTTTAAACTTCATTCAAGAAAGAGGATACCTATATCAATGTACAAACATTGATAGGTTAGAACAGCTATTATCACAAGATAATTATATAATTGCATACATTGGGTTTGATTGTACGGCACCAAGTTTGCATATTGGCAATCTCATTCAAATCATGATGCTCCGTCACCTACAAAAATTCGGTTATAAGCCAATAATTCTACTTGGAGGTGGCACAACAAAAATTGGTGACCCATCTGGTAAAGACAAAGCAAGAAGCGTCTTGCCGATAGAAGATATCAATCAAAATATACTTGGTATAAAGAAAACCCTCGAGAAGATGATATCTTTCGATTATGGAAAAACTGGTGCAATCATAGTAAACAACGCAGATTGGTTAGATAACATAAAATATATAGACTTTTTGCGTGATATAGGGACACATTTTTCTGTAAATCGCATGTTAGGCTTTGATAGTGTGAAAATTAGGCTAGATAGGGAGCAAAATCTAAGCTTTCTCGAGTTTAATTACATGTTGTTACAAGCCTATGATTTTGTCGAGTTGAATAAAAAGTATGGCTGTCGTCTCCAGATTGGAGGGTCAGACCAATGGGGAAATATAGTAAACGGAATTGAACTTGGCAAAAAGTTAAATTTACCTGAGCTGTTTGGTCTTACCACACCTCTTTTATTAAACGCACAAGGAAAAAAGATGGGCAAAACTGAAAGTGGTGCAGTATGGCTTGATGGCAGTATGCTCAAGCCTTATGACTACTGGCAATATTTTCGCAATGTTGATGATCAAGATGTTGGTCGTTTCTTGAGACTTTTCACTGATTTACCAACTGATAAAATTAAAAAACTAGAGTCCTTGAAGGATCAAGAAATAAATGAAGCAAAAAAGGTCTTGGCAACAGAGGTAACAAGAATATGTCATGGTGATAAAGAAGCAGAAACTGCACGACTTACTGCAATCTCTGCTTTTGAAAATGAAGACAGTTCATTGCTTTCTGGTTACACCATCACAAGAGAACAAGTTGCAAATGGCATACTCCTGATAGACTTGCTTCATGACACCGGTTTTGAACCTTCAAAAGGTGCGGCAAAGCGTTTAATACAGGGAAATGGATGTAAAGTTAATGATAATACTATAAATGATGTTAACTATATAATAAATTCTGAGAGCTTCAAAGATCAGTCATTCATAAAATTGTCTGCAGGAAAGAAACGTCATATTAAAATTTTAGTGAGTGAAGTAAGAAAGTAAATTTGTCTCTGTTCAGCAGAGTGGTAAAATAAGGTAGGCGGGAAAAGACAATTATAGGGACAAATGGATATCATTGAAGCAGCTGATACTGTGGCAGAATCGCTAGGCAACCCTACTATCGCTAGCAGTTTCTTGCTGTCGATTTGCTATAATGAAACAAAAACTTTATCAGGTGCTTGTTGGAACCAAAAAATTTTCAAGCCCTTTTTAAGTATACGCACTAAAGTTAACGTGAAGATTGTATAGCTGCAATAAAGTAGATAAGCCTAAACGCCATCATGCCTTTAGGAGAGCTTGCTAATTTATTCTCTTAAGTTAACGCCATTGCCTGAACAGATACATAAAAAAGTAGTACTTGCAAGAAAGAGTTACTTAAGAAATTAATTGACTTTGCTATTTTCTCTAACATACCTAGAAGAAATAGATACATTATCTAATGCACTACTAATCCTAATATTCCTTTCATTAATCGCTGCAGTTGGTTGAAAGGCAGCATAGATGATGTATTGCGGCATATCATTAATTTGTGCTAGAATAAAATTAATACATTCAATATTACCTTTATATATAGCAATGCCAAGTGGTATTAAGCTGTACGTCCGACCGTCTTTATAGTTTATAGTATTTTCAGTAGTCAGAATCTCTTGCAATATACCGCTATTTTGAGCCTGAGTTAAAATCGAATTAATATGTGCATGATTACCTTCATGTATAGCAAAGCCAAGTGATGTTAAGTTGTACGTCCAACCATCTGGAGAATATACAGTATTTTTAGCAGCAAGAACATTTTGCAATATACCACTATTTTGGGCCTGAGTTAAAATCGAATTAATATGTGCATGATTACCTTCATGTATAGCAAAGCCAAGTGATGTTAAGTTGTACGTCCAACCATCTGGAGAACACATAGTATTTTTATTAGCAGTAAGAACTTCTTGCAGCGTACCATTATTTTGAGCTTGTCTTAAAATAGAATTAATATACTCATTGTTATTTCTATATATAGCAAGGCCAAGCAATGTTAAAATGTATGTCCAATTATTCAGAATATCTTGCGATACAACATTATTTTGAATCATTGTTGAAATGTAGTTACAACATTCCTTATTATTTTCATATATGGCAAAGCTAATTGGTGTTAAAATATGCGTCAGACCATCTGAAAACTGTAAAATATTTTCAGCAATAAAAACGCCTTGCAGCATATCATTATTTTGAGCTTTTTCTAAAATAGAACTGATACATTCTTTATTACCTTTATATATAGAGAAACTGAGTGGTGTTAAAGCATACTCCTTAGTATTGAAATACTGTACAATATTTCTAGCAGCAAGAATATCTTGTAGTATTCCACTGTCCTGGGCTTTTGTTAAAATATCATTAATATATCTTGGCTTATTGTAATGTATAGCAAAGCCAAGCGATGTTAAGGTGTATATCAGACTATCTTGATAGTTTATAATATTTTCAGTATTAATAATCTCTTGCAGTGTACCGTTATTTTGAGAATGTATTAAAATAGAATTAACGCATTCGTCATTACATTTGAATATGGCGAGGCTAAGTAGTGTTAAAGTGCGTTCCCCACCTCTTGGAAATTGTGTAGTATATCCTATTGTAAGAACTTTTAGTAAATCATTCTCTGAGGCTACTTTCAAGATATTACTAATTCCCTCACCATTTGATATTACCTTTTTCAACTTAAAATGCAAATTTCGTTGTGCTTGTGTTAAGTTGTTATCATTTAGCATATTCTTGTAACCTCGCTTTAAAGTCAGTGCAGTTTAATTATTCTATGTTAGTATACACCAATAGAAAAAATTTCATCATATGTTCTGGAAAAAATTTACACAGGTTAATGAGGAAATCGTAAGAGAGAGCCTAAAAAAGGTTATAGAGAAGAAAAGTGGTAAGAATGTTGGTGTAGTATCCTCAATTGTTATTAAGGGTAAAGATGTTGCTTTTGCTCTTGAAGTTACTGAGCCAAATGAAGAATTAAGAAAAAATTGTGAGCAAGCTGTTAAGGCGATACCGGGAGTAGGAAAGGTTACTGTAGTTGCTACTGGTCAAAAACAAGCTAGGCAACAAAAAGCTAAACTTCATATCGAAGGAGTGAAAAATATAATTGTCGTTGCTTCTGGTAAAGGAGGTGTGGGTAAGTCAACAGTTGCACTAAATCTAGCTCTTTCGTTAGTAGAATTAAAACATAAAGTTGCGCTAGTTGATGCAGATATATATGGTCCTTCGATTCCTAAAATGTTGGGCACTGAGAAATTAAAACCAGAAATACAGAGTGGTAAAGCAATGCCTATAGAGAAACATGGTCTCTATACTATTTCAATTGGCTATTTTATTGATAAGGACCGCGCAGTAATATGGCGTGGACCTATGATCACAAAAGCACTTTACAATTTGCTAATGGGAACAAGGTGGTCTGATATAGAATATTTAATCATTGATACACCGCCTGGCACTGGCGATGTACATTTAAGTCTGATGGAGAATTTTAGTTTAACTGGAGCAATAATAGTTTCAACTCCACAGGAGCTTGCTTTAGTCGATGCACAGAAAATTTATGATATGTTCACAAAGCTCAGCGTGCCAATTATCGGCATTGTGGAAAATATGAGCTATTTTGTTCAAGATAATTCAAAAATACACATATTTGGAAAAGGTGGTGCAAAAAAAATGTCTGAAGAGCTGGGAGTCAAACTCTTGGGCAGAGTTCCTCTAGATCCGCAAATATGTAGTGCTTCTGATTGTGGAAATCCTTCAATACTAAGTGAGGATTTAGTAAGGATTTATGAAGGCATTGCTAAAGATGTTAGGTCTTTTGTATGTAGTCTATAAAGTTTTTTAAACTACTTTTAAAATAGGTAGAATGTAATTTTAGGTGAATAAAATATTTCAAATGGCAGCAGCGACCTCGTATCTGAACAGACAATAGACTTCTTGGATAACTTAAGAAACAAGTAGTAGAAGCAATATTAGGGAAGGTATAAATTTTGAGCAGGTAAGTAAACTTGATGAAGAGAAGCTTCGAAGACTAAGAGGAGTAAAAAGAAAAACATTGGAAAAATAATAGAAATTTTAATAGAGGAAGAGGCCAAGAAAAAGGCAAGAGGAGGAAAACCAAATATATTTATTAATAGCACTCGAATATTTGTGTAAATACCGTACATATTTCCATATAGCGCAAATCTATGGAATAAGTGAAAGTTCTTGCTAACGGCTGAATAGAAGATGCATTGATAAAACATCCAGATTTCAGGAAGATAAAGAGCTATTAAAGTTAAATAGGAGTATGCAAAAGTTTTATAAAAAGGGAATGTTCAACTCCTATGATTATTGTCCAGTAGAAATTTCAAATTTTGTAAAATCTTTAAAAACCCAGTTATTTTTAAGAGTGTAGAAAATAGTTATAAGAAATTTTCTAGCAGTAGCAGTTATAGCCTTAGCAGAATCACGCTTCTTTTTTATATGTTCATAAAAGCTTTTCAAGTAAGGACTGTAACGTACAGCAATCCAAGTACATTGAACTAAAGAAGTACGCGCTATTTTTGACCCTCGTTTGGTAATTCTTCCAATTGTACATTGCTGATTAGATTGAGAAACTCTTGGTACAACTCCAAAATATGCAGTAAGTTTCTCAGGTCTACGGAAATCATTAATGTCTCCGATTGTTACAATAAAAACAGCTGCAGAAATTGGACCTATTCCCTTTATGCTGATAAGATTGCTGAACCCAGGAAGTTGTTTAGCGAAAGCTATAATTTCCTTTTCAAGCTTTTTAAGGCTTTCTCGGATAGCTTCTAAATGATAGCTAATCACTTCAATTTCAACTTTTTCTAAAGGATCCCAATTATGCTTTTGAGTAGCACGTTCAAATCCTACTTTAGTTGTAAGTACTTCTTTTTTAATTTTTATTCCATGGTAATTAAAAAGACCATGAACTTTATTGATTAAAGATACCCGTGACTTTACTAACTGATCTCTCATTTGAAGAAGAGAAGCTAACTGCTGGCATTGTTTGTTTTTGCACCTTGCCTCAGGCAACATATCTTTGCTGAGAAAGAAAGCAATAGCTCGTGCATCATGCTTATCTGTTTTGTTCACAGAGCGACGAACAACTTCAAACTGCCCAGGAGCAATTATTACTATGCGTTTAACGTAAGGTGAAACTGCATCATAAAAGAAACAGCTGTTACCTGTTGCCTCTATGGCTACTTCATCTGTTTCTTGAAGCAGTTGTGTTAAAAGTCAATAGAAAAATACTAAAAATAAATTTTTACTTAGTGGACTATAAAGCCAAAGATGCTTTTAACACATTTTACGTAATTTAAGTTGTAGTATTTGATTTGAATTCTTTTAAGAAGTGTGGATGTGGATAAGTGCTTTCAGTCTGTGTAAGCGCACTTATCCACAACTACACTAATTTTCAATCTAAGCAGCTTTAGGGCTATATTCCTCAGTAAAAACCCTGCCATCTCTGATTAAAGAGTTAGCAAGGATAAGTAATTTTCTCATGGCAGCAGTAGAAGCAACTTTATATGGTTTTTTGTATTGATCGTATAGCCTATCAAAGAAGATTCTTATATAAGAATTGTACTTTTGTGCACTAAGAACACACATATGTAAAACTGTTCTAATCTGTGATCTACCACCTTGAATACATCTTTTTCCTTTACTAAAACCACTATCTCGATTAAAAGGTGCAACTCCAGAAAGGCTAGATATTTCTTTATGTCGGAGAGTTCCTAATTCTGGTAGATAACAGATCATAGTAATAGCTAAGATTCTACCTGCTCCTGGCATACTAGTTATTGATATGTATTTTTCTTTAAGCTCTTGACTTTGCTCAATCAATGTTATCATCTCGTCTTCTAAAACTTGAATTTGACTTTGCAAAATGGCAAGTAGTTCTTCCATTTGTTTGATTATGGATATATCAGTTACTTGATGAGCTTGAGTTTTTTGTATTTTTGCCATTTCCACTAATTGATTTCTGCGAGATAACTTTTGCTTCAAACTGTCAATATTACTAACCTTTAAAGGAGTAACACGCATATCTGTATTATTGATATAACGTGAGATGATGCTGCAGTCTATTTTATCAGTTTTAGTAGCGATACCAAGGCTTTTTGCATAATCTCTAACCCATCTAGGTTGAATAACATATACTTCGAAACCATGGCTTAGTAAAGTATAAGCACATAATTTTTCGTACCCACCAGTTGCTTCAAGTCCAACTTTGGTTACATTATGCAAACGTAAAAAGTCGAGTATTTGATCAATAGCTTGAACGTCATTTTCAAATACTTTATAATGTCCAAGTGGATGAATGTGGATATCTAGCTTATTTTTGCTAACATCAATGCCAGCAATGATATTTGATGAATTCATAATTCCTCCGTAAGAATAATATAATACTGCATTTTCCACCCTTATATACGAGCCTAAAAACTCAATCAGTTGTTCGGAACTATTCAGTATATAAACAGAGAAGAGAACCTTGCTCCAATACGGTCCCTTATGACCAAGATCTATGACGGTTCCTCTTCTCTATACATCTTTATATTACTACTTCTTAATACTTATAAAGACTTGTTTTTAACATATAAGATCTTTGGTGAAATTATCCAAGTCTTTTAAGCGAAACGTTTGAATATGCTCAGGTTTCCCTTCTTGTAAGTAACAAACAGTAAAACTATTGGTATGTAAATCGACTCCAATGTGACGCATATTTTTTCCTCCAATTGCATATTTCAATATATCAGAGTAGAATATTGCCGGTTGTTCCAAACTCCTATACGAGGTCATCACATTTTGTGAGCCTCACGATGATTTTCGGTGGCAGGGGCAGTTAATCTCCCCCACGAAGTCTTCTTTCTACTCCCTGGGCAGAAAGTGCTTCAGAAAAACATCCAACCTGCCACCTATCCACTCTGAGAAGTCATTATCTTCTCTTGCTTCCAACCAAGCAATACTTATTCATACCATCTCCCCCATAGAAGATCAAAAAATATCCTTAGGTTATCCAAGAAGTCTATTGTTGGTAAACATAAAAGGCTATTTGCCTTTTTATCTAGTTTATGCAGGAGGTCTATATTTATTGTTGAGTGTGATTTTAGGCATTTCTGCTAAAACGCAACTTTTAAATCGCCAAAATTTCTCCTTGCCTTTACTAATTCCGATTCTTGGAGTGCACACATAATCTGGTTTGAGGTGATATTCATAGAGACAAAATTCATGACTTATAGTAAGGTCTTGTTTATTATGTTCTTTTGTAATGTTTAATTTTTTGCACAGTATGCCTGGCCCGCCTAAATTTGCTTCAAGCGGTTCAATGAGCTTTAATCCTCGTATTAACACTGCTGCTGGGAATCCTTCTGCTTCTGTTACAATATTTAGACAATAGTACATTCCATATATAAAATATACGTACGAAAACCCTGGCGTACCAAACATTACTGAGGTTCGATTAGTATAGCCTCTTGCTGCATGACAAGCTGGGTCATCCATTCCTATATACGCTTCAACTTCAGTTATTATTCCACTAAAATTAGAAAATTTCAGCATCTTCCCTAGCAGCTCCCCAGCTACGGTTAAAGTTGGCCGTTCATAGAAATTTCTTGGTAATATTGTGTTATTCATCATAGAAGTACAAGTTACTTACATTTGTAAGCAACTTGTACTATTTTTGCTTTTTCTTATTTATTTAGTTAAGAGCATCTCTGAGAAGTAGAAGTTGGTGTTGTTGTCACATTTGTTACATCTGTTGAAGGCTGCTGTAAAACCTTGACTGATTCAGAGCTCTTTTGTTGCAATTGCGGTACTAACGCTTCATATAAAGATTTTGGCTCACGTCTCTTACCTATTTTGACTTCTTTATTTGCACGCAACTGCTCTGCAGTAACACCGTTCCCTTCAAGGAGAGTTACACCGTTCTTACCGTCAATGTTAACTTTAATTTTGCATTCTTTTCCATCAACATACCACTTTAAAGTCATTTCATATAACCCACTAATTATTTCATAAACTCTTTCCTCATTATCACTATCATTATTAATATAGCAACATGCCCCTCTCTTTTTTTCTTGATTAGGATGACAAAATGTAATTGTTCTTACACCATACTCTTTACATATACTACCGCCTAGAAGTTTAGCTATATCTGCTCCTTCTTTATTGGCATGTAGCACAACTCTTACGGTAGGATAAACAATATTACCTTCCCTTTTGCCTTCTTTTATCATTATGGACTCTATGGTATATACCTTCGATATCTCTGCCTTAATTTGGTCAGCAATCTTGCCTACAATCTCTTTACCATGATAGTGAGATTCTCCTTTCTTCCGAGAAAAAGGTTCTTTGTTCGTAATATTAGTGTCAGAATCATTCTGTAACTCAAAGAATTTATCCCATTCTTCATCACTGTCTAATTTGATATATCCACGCTTGTCCTTGCCTGATACTGCATTCTGAATACTAGACGATCCTTCTGTTACAGTTGTACCAGAGCTATTGCCTTTACCTTTTAGAAGAACAAGATGCTCTTCTGACCTTTCTTCCTTACTCAACTTTGAAGCTGCATCACCAAAAGAAGGTTTCTCTACTATATGCGTGTAAGAACTTTTAACTCGACTCTCATTATCAGGTACTGTAGTAGCCCACAAAAGCTTTTTAATATAATCTAACATATGCCACCTCTTACCATTAACTAAATATCAGTATGCAAACTTTGCTATAACTAATCAATAACTAAATTTACTCCAAATAAAATAAGCTGATAAAAAGGTATAAATTGAGATTAGGTAAAGCTTTTGGTATAATATCTAGTTAATTTTGAATAGGCAGGTGATCTCATCTACAAAGACGTTTTTTATCTCATTTATTTTTGGGTTTATTCTCTTTCCCTATTTTATAAAACTTCTAAAAAAGATAAGTAAAGATGGACAACCAATCAGATCATATGGACCAGAAAGTCATTTAATAACAAAAAAGAATATACCACCTATGGGTGGAATAATAATACTAACTTCTGCTTTATTACCAATCCTGCTTTGGACTCAATTAACACCAGAAATTTCATTGCTGGTATTTATAACTCTATTTTTTGCTCTACTTGGATTTATTGATGACTATTTAAAATTGAAGACAAATCACCACCGAGGTTTAAGTGCAAAAACCAAAATACTTATTCAGTTTGTCGTTACTCTGGTCTGTATGTTTATACTTAAGCTACAATCTGCTGAAGGTTTTACAAAAATTTCTCTATTTAGAGAAGTAGCAATCGACCTTGGCTATCTATATCTTCCGTTTGCTGCATTTGTTATTGTTGGCTCTTCTAATGCTGTGAATCTTACAGATGGCCTAGATGGCCTTGCTGCAACTCAAGCCATTACTTCCTTTGCTTTTTTGGGGCTAATTGCATACATCACTCAGACAGATGTAAACATTACTTTATTCTGCATTGCATTTATAGGAGCTATTTTAAGTTTCTTGTGGTTTAACACACATCCAGCAAAAATATTTATGGGTGATGTTGGAAGCCTATCAATCGGTGCAGCTTTAGGACTCACTAGTGTTCTAATTAAAAAAGAAATGCTTTTTGCCGTTATTGGAATAATCTTTGTAATAGAGACTTTATCTGTGATTATTCAGGTATCATATTTTAAATATACAAAATTTAGATATGGAGCAGGAAGAAGAATTTTCCTTATGACACCAATACATCATCACTTTGAAAAGAAAGGGTGGTCAGAAAATACAATAGTTATAAAATTTTGGATAATTTCTATTGCTTGTTCGATTTTTGCTTTAACTTTCTTATTATAGGAACTATGAAATATCCAGATTTCACATTAGAAGATACATTATCAGGAATTATAGCAGGAGTAGATGAAGTTGGAAGAGGTCCGCTTGCCGGTCCAGTGATATCTGCAGCTGTAATATTTACTGATAGAGATACGGTTATTGATGGAATAAACGACTCAAAAAAGCTAACCCCTAAGTGTAGGCAAGTTCTATACGAAAAAATAACGTCTGTTGCAAAATTTGGTATAGGAATGGCAAGCGTAGAAGAAATAAACTCATACAATATTTTGCAAGCAACAAAGCTTTCAATGAAACGTGCGTTGGCAAACTTGAATCTAGAACTAGATTATGTGCTAGTTGATGGTAATCAACCACCTGAAGTAAAATGGCAAGTAAAATCTATAGTGAATGGTGATAGCTTAAGTATATCAATCGCAGCTGCTTCAATCGTTGCAAAAGTTACAAGAGATCGGCTTATGGAAGAATTGCATAATAAACATCCTCAATATAATTGGTATAAAAATAAGGGATATGGAACAAAAGAACACCTCAGCGCTATTGGCCTTCATGGAATTACGAAGCACCATAGAAAGAATTTTGCACCTATAAGAATACTATAGCCTTTAATCACTTACCTTTTTTGAAAGGTATGTTTTCATTAAACAGGCAGACTGTGCTTGATCCGTTTCTTAAGGTAAATACCGAGCTTACTCTTTCAATTATCAGGTAGTCATCAACTGTACGAAAATTTATCAAGGATTCATATCCTGCAGAATCAACCATAAAAACTGCCGGGAAATCAGAGTTTATTTTATTAAATTGTAGATATGTAAATTTTCCGTCATCAAAAACCTTAATTGGTATTATTGATTGACTGCCTTTAACGTGCGAGATGGAATAGTTAAAATTCAAGCCTTTCTTTATAACCTCAATATCACTTATATCAGGGATAGTGGTATGACTAGCTTGCTCTAGAATATCACCGTTACTCGTTGAATAAATTTCATCACTGTTGAACAGTGGATAAAGAAACCTTACTTCATATGCTAACCTTGGATCATCTAGCCCGTTTGCTTCTTCAGCATGAAATTCGAAATAATAAACTCTTTTATTGGTAATTATAGTTGCATTAGTATCGGCAATATCATCTATAGGCTTAATAAATAATCTATTACCTTGAGGAAGGAGTTGCCAACCGGTTGCATCACCCATTGAAAGACTCTCTATTACCTCCCCTGGCTCAAACAATATGCTGGATTGATAACCATAAAAGCCCGTGTACTTATGTATAGCCTGTGGATTATAATTCATTACCTTTATGTGGTTATCACCAGCTATTGGTCTTGGTTCCTGTTTTGCAAGTGCATAACCACCACAAAAAAATAATAGTGCAACAAAGAGTACCCTAATCATAGTATCAAAATAAACTGATCTTCATTTTATCATTGATAGACATGCACTGCAACTGTTAAGCTATCCCAGTAGTAAGCGACAGAAAATGCAAGCTCCATAATAATTCATTACTGCAGGAAAAAGGGGAGTGTTAAATAAACTGTGTCAAACCTCCATTTTTTGTTTCTATTTTATTTTTACTTCTCGGTTTGACACAGTTTATTTAACACTCCCTGCAAAGAAATTAACTACAGATTTTATGTCTAGGTTACTCCACAAAATTTTTCCTTTCCTTATCCAAGATTCAAATTTATAGTATCGATTCCTTTTTATGAAATATGAAGCCATCTCAAGTTATAGTTAAGCCTATATTCAGTGAATTACTTTCACAAGTGCAATTGATTTTAGTGTTATACTGTTCTAACAGTAAAGAAGTCATATAGATAATAATGTCTTTTGTATCCAAACGAATATCATTTTTTTTTGTTAATTTGCTCACTAATAATGTACTTATTGATTTATGTTCATTTACTACTTTTATAGTGAGTAGTGTTTTATCTTCTGTTTTAGTCAGTAAAATAGACACTAATTCAATTTGTGCCACTGCACTGATTATAGTTATCACCATATTGGAAATTATCTTATTTATTTTTTCAATTAAGTTTTCTGTAGGACATTCACTTACTCTCCACTGAAGCTTTACTTTTTTTTTAATAAATAATTTTCTATATTGGATTTAGTCTTAACAAAGCTGCAATTATCTGATGAATGAGAATACGCTTGCTTCATAACTTTATATTTATATATTAAATCATCGGAGCTTTCTTTAAGCAATGACAATGCTTCGTTTTGCATATTAGGGTTGTTTTCTTCAAGCTCTTCCAATCCACCCACTATTCCTTGCATAGAACTAGCAAAATCATGAAGAATTCGTCCTGATAGGCATTCTGTTATTAACATTATGTTTTTATTCATTGGATAAAAGTATAAATGATTTAATTTAACCCTATATTGGTAGGCATGTAGTAGTCAATTTAAGAGAAAGTTTCGTTGCGCTTTTTGTGTCAAAGCATTAATGTAGTATTAATAATTATAAGATTTATGAAGGCGTTATGAATACTTATGCTAAATCTGGAATAGACCTTAAACTATATAATGAACTAATAAAAAAAGTTAAACCTATTATTGAAAAGACTAAAGGAGAAGAAGTAATTAGTGAAGTAGGATCATTTTCCGCATTGTTTGACTTTTCTTCGCTGAGTAAGAAATACGACCATCCAGTACTTGTTTCCTCAACTGATGGAGTGGGCACAAAACTATTAATAGCTCAAGAGGTGAATAAGCATGATACTATAGGTATAGACTTAGTTGCAATGTGTGTAAATGATTTACTTGCACAAGGAGCAACACCTTTATTTTTCCTTGATTACTTTGCAACAGGCGTTTTAAACAAAAACGTTTTATTGTCTGTAATCCAGGGCATTGCAGAAGGGTGCAAGGAATCTAAAATAGCATTAGTTGGTGGAGAAACTGCAGAAATGCCTGGAATGTATGGTAACAATCACTATGACCTTGCAGGGTTTGTGGTTGGTGTTGTTGATCGAAAGCAAATTCTTCCAAATTGTAGTATAATGAAAGCAGGTGACTGTGTAGTTGGTTTAGAATCAAATGGAATTCACTCAAATGGATTTTCTTTGGTGCGCCATATTTTTAAAAGCTTAGGTATAAATTATAATGATATATCTCCATGGAATAATAAATCTTGGGGTGAAATATTACTTAAGCCAACAAAGATATATGTTGATTCTTTGTTGCCTATTATGCCAAAGGTAAAAGGCATTGCGCATATAACAGGTGGCGGGTTAATAGACAATATCCCAAGAATTCTCTCAGGAAATTTATTTGTAGACATAAATATTAATTCTTGGAAATGGCCAGATATATTTTTATGGCTGAAAGAAGAAGGCAAAATAGAAAAGAGAGAAATGTTAAAAACATTTAATTGCGGCATAGGTATAGTACTGATTGTAGATCCCGATAATATGAAGGATGTGGAAAGCCATTTCCAAAAGCGTGGAGAAAAAATTGAGATTATTGGAAAACTTGATGAGGCATGTCACCCTCCACTTGATAGAGTAGTATTTAGTTAGTCTAACTTTACTGACAGTCTTTTTGCAACTTCTGAGTATGCTTCCTTTAAGTTTCCTAGATTTAAACGGAAAACATCTTTGTCTAGCTTTTTATGAGTATTTTTATCCCATAGCCTACAATTATCAGGGCTGATTTCATCGGCTAAAATGATTTTAGTGCTGTTGTTTATCAATTTGCCAAATTCTAACTTGAGATCAACTAAATATATATTTGCATTTGAAAATAGGTCGACTAAGATTTTGTTGATCTTTAAAGTTGTAGTTTTAACTTCTTCCATTTCTTTATTGGATAACCAACCAAAATATAGTATGTGATTTTCATTCACCATTGGGTCGGCTAGGTCATCATTTTTGTAAAAAAACTCGATTATAGGAGATGTAAGTGTCTCACCTTCTTTGATATTAAAACGTTTGCAAAAGCTGCCAGCTGCAATGTTTCTAACCACTATCTCAAGAGGTATTATCTTGAGTTTTTTGACTAGCTGTTCTCTTTCGTTTAGAGTGTTTATAAAGTGCGTGCTAATTCCTGCTTCTTCAAGCTTTTCCATGATAAAAGCACTAACATGATTATTAATTATTCCTTTGCCCTCAATAATTTCATATTTTTCCTTGTTGAACGCTGTAACATCATCTTTAAAGTACTGTATAACAGTTGATGAGTCTTCAGTTTCAATAATGACTTTGGCTTTACCTTCGTATATCGTTTTATTCAGTGACATGATTAATTTAGCTGTATACTATAAGATAATATCAAATTGCTGCTTAGTTTACTACAAATTTGCTAATGACGTTTAGTGTTACAGTGTTAACCATATTTCCAGAAATGTTCCCCGGGTTTTTGAACTATTCTCTTGCTGGAAGAGCGTTGGAAAAAAAAATATGGAATCTTGAAATAGTAAATATTCGTTCTTTTGCTAAAGATAAACATTCAACTATAGATGATGTTCCATATGGAGGTGGAGCAGGGATGGTTATGCGCCCAGATGTGATTGGTAATGCAGTTGATAATGTGCTTTCTGCTCATAAAAATACTAGATTTATTTATATGACTCCATCTGGTACAAAATTTAATCAGAGCATTGCAAAGGAGCTAACAGAAATTCCTCATGTAACAATATTGTGTGGTCGATTTGAAGGTGTTGACCAAAGAGTAATTGATGTGTATACTCCTTATGAGTTAAGTATTGGAGATTATATACTTTCGGGAGGTGAGCCAGCTGCAATGGTGGTTCTTGATGCATGTATTAGGCTTCTTCCAGGTGTAGTAAATAATTTCGATAGCGTTGCTGAAGAAAGTTTTAGTTATAGTGGTGGTATGCTTGAATATCCTCAATATACTAGGCCTGAGCAGTGGAGTAGGTACAAAGTTCCTAAGGTTCTGTTGTCTGGCAATCACAGAAAAATAAGTGATTGGAGAAGGGAACAGTCATATGTTAGAACAAAGGAACGTCGACCTGAATTGTTGAATGGAGATGATAAATGACAAACTTACTTGAAAAATTTAACGAACAACAAATACAAAGGTTAGCCAAAGAGATGCCAGCTTTTTGTCCTGGCGATGATTTGAAGGTCACTTTTAAGGTAGTTGATAGTATGGGTGAGCGTATACAGATATTTGAGGGCGTATGTATATCAAAAAGAAATCGTGGATTACACTCTTCTTTTTCAGTTAGAAAGGTAAGTCATGGAGAAAGTATAGTATCACAATTTTTTGTTTACTCTCCTGCATTAATTTCAGTACAAGTGATAAGAAAGGGAAAGGTCCGTAGAGCAAAATTATATTATCTGTGCAAGCTATTTGGGAAAGCTGCAAGGATCAAAGAACGTACTACTTATGTTAAAAAAAAATCTAAGTAGATACAATAGGGAGTGATGTCAATTGTATCATCTCAAAACTCTCTCTTATTATCCCAGTGTGTGGCGCACAACTGTACGTTTGCCTCCCGCTGTGATGTCATCCCAGTGTCAATCACTGGAAAAAGGGGAAAGTTTTTTCAAATCCTCATGTAAAGAAAAGTAAATGGGTATAATAAAGAAAAACTTTCTTAAGTTACTTCAATCTAAGCGCGTACATGCTCGTGTAAAAAGAAAAAATAAAAAGAACAACATTTTATGCTTTTGCTCTTTTACAGCACTGATTGTCTCAATTGGGTGTCCTATATGTATATTACTAAGTATATTAGTTAACTCTTACAGTGCTTTAACAGTAACGAAAATTTTATTGCCAGTTGAAATAAATGCTGATCTTATTTTAACTAATAATCCTGGTGATTTACGATATAAGTCCATTAGACTACTCAATAACTCTTTACATAAAGTGTTTGAAGGAATTGACTTTAAAGACAGTGACGAAATTTTAAGTCGTAACTCTTACAAGGAGCTAGAGAGGTTTTTTCTTAAGAGAGTAAAAAATAGTGGTGAATATGAGATTTGGTTTACCGCATCGAGTGTGATCAATTCACTATATAAAAATAAATGTTTGAATGATCATTATGCTAAATTACTTGATTGGTTAAAAGAGAAGGGAAGAGTAAGAAAATTTTTTAATAAGTCTCTGTTTCTTAAGTCTGATTCTTGTGAGCCTGAGAATGCAGGGATTTTAGGGGCATTTATCGGTTCATTAATGACAATTATAGTATGCTTAGCGTTGGCATTGCCAATAGGAATTATGTCAGGTATCTGTCTTTATGAATTTATGCCTAGAAATAGGCTAATAACCAGTATTGTAGAAATTAGCATGAATAACCTTGCTGCAGTGCCTTCGATAATATTTGGTGTGGTAGGACTGACTCTCTACTTGGGCATATTTGGTTTACCCCGTTCTTCACCGCTTGTTGGCGGGATGACTCTTTCATTTATGATGCTGCCTAATATTATTATTGCAACAAAAAATGCCTTTACAAACGTTCCTATTGCAATAAAAGATGCAGCGTTTGCGCTAGGTGCACCTCACATCAAGGTGATATTGGATCACTCTTTACCGATTGCGTTGCCACGGATAATACATGGTGCAGTGCTTGCAATTGCAAGGATTTTAGGCGAATCTTCCCCTTTACTTATGATAGGCATGGTAGCATTTATTGCTGATACACCTACATCCTTCTTCGATCCGGCAACTGTTTTACCTGTACAAATATACATATGGTCAAGTAGTCCTGAAATTGCATTTATTGAGCTTGCTGCCATTGCAATTATAGCTTTATTGTTAATGCTATTTGCTTTAAATTTAATAGCAAATTTTGTAAAAAGAAAGTTCGAGTTTTTTGATTCATGAAAATTACAATCCTATCTGGTTATGGCTTGAATTGCGAAAAAGAAACTGCATTTGCATTTATGGAATGCAGCAGAAAGCTTGGTATTAATAATATTGAAGTAAAAATCGTTCACATTAATGATATTATAGATAATCCAAGTGAACTGAAATTAAGCAATATACTTGCAATTCCAGGAGGTTTTTCCTATGGTGATGATACTGGTGCTGGTAATGCATTTGCTTTGCGTATAAAAAACAACTTGTTAGACGAATTTCAAAATTTCTTATCTCAGGATAAGCTTATTATAGGGATATGTAATGGTTGCCAGATATTAGTAAAATTAGTTCCAGAATTCTCTAATCTAGCTTTAACCTCTAATGATATAGGTAATTACCAATGTCGTTGGATTAGAGTAAGAGTTAATCCGCAGAGTAGTTCTGTTTGGCTACGGGGCCTGAGTGAGCTATATCTTCCTGTTGCTCATGGAGAAGGTAGGTTTTTTATGGATCAAGATATTTTAAATCAATTGATTGAAAATAATTCCGTTGCACTGCGTTACGTTGATGAAAATGGTGACTATGCAAATTTACAATTTCCTTACAATCCAAACGGATCTATATACGACCTGGCAGCTTTGTCAGACAAAAGTGGTAGAGTTTTAGCTTTAATGCCTCACCCAGAGAGAGGAATATTTTTTACTCAGCAGGACAACTGGCCTCTTGAAAAAGAAAAATGTAAACGTTCAGGAGTGGCTATGCCAAAATATGGTGATGGAATGCTCATATTTGAGAATGCACTAAAATATTTTGCGTAAGTATTACAATACGTTACATACAACAAGTTTTTAAGCCATAAAAAGTTACTTTCCTGTTATGACAATAAATCCTTATCTTTGATCTGCAGAGTAGCTTTCTCTAACGTTAGGGATATAATTGTTCCACTTTCCAATTGCTTTTCTCAACAAGAGTATATCTAAATCTAGTGTGTCTCCTATATTCACCTTCTTGCCAAAATTCAATTACCTTTGGGATTACGCAAAATCCCACCCAAAAGTCAGGACGAGAAACTTGTGTATTGTGAAATTCTTTCTCTTTCAATTCTATAGCCTGCTCAAAATCTTGCCAATTTTTCAGAACTCTTGATTGTTTTGAGCACCACGCGCTAATTTGACTATCACGTGCTCGAGAAGAGAAATATTCGTCAGCCTTTTTGCCGCTTAGAAGCCTAACTTCTCCTTCAATTCGTACTTGTCTAGAAAATTCTGTCCAATGAAATACGAGTGCAGCTTTGGGATTCTCAGTCAATTCTTTTCCTTTTCTACTGTTTACGTTAGTAAAGAACACAAAACCTTCTTTACTATATTCCTTTAGTAATACCACTCTTGCAGATGGAATGCAGTCTTTGCTACACGTTGCTAGCGTCATTGCAGTTGACTCTTTACACGGAAAATTAAGTACTTCTTGATACCACTTTGAGAACAAATCAAAAGGATCTTTTTCAGGTAAGAGTGTCATATGCAAAAATAAAATTTAATTCTGACATGCATTGCAAAAATAAGTGCTACGACCATTTTGTCGTATAAGTGTTATGATATTGTTGCAGATTCTGCAAGGTTTTTGCACTTTACCATATACGTAAAAGTTATTTTGAAAGTATCCAGCAGATCCAGATGGTTGTGCATAATCTTTCAGTGTTGAACCACCAGCAGCAATTGCATCACTCAGAGTATTTTTTATTTCGATAGCAAGTTTTTCGCACTCTATATATGTTAAATCTTGTGCTAGCCTAAGTGGTGATATTCGAGCTCTAAATAAGCTCTCAGAAGCATATATGTTACCTACGCCAACTATTAGCTTATTATTCATTAATACTGATTTGATATTTGCTTTTCTGTTCTTTAGCAACTTCTGTAAATAATGTCCGTCAAATTCATCTGTGAGGGGTTCTATTCCTAGGTTATTAAAAAAATTTAGTTCTTGCTCTCTGTTTAAAACAATCACTAATCCAAACCTTCTTGGGTCATTAAAGATTAGTGAAGTGTTGTCAGAAAATAAGAATATCACATGATCATGTTTGTTCTGTGCTTGATTGTCTTCAGCATATATAAGCTTTCCGCTCATGCCAAGATGTATGATTACAGCCATACTAGCATCTATATTCGAGATTATATATTTACCTCTACGCTTGATATCATTTATAACTTTGCCCTTTAGCAAATCATCAATATTTTTTGTTATTGGTACACGCAAATTCCAATTATTGACTGTAACATTGCTTATTTTCTTATTTTTGATTTTATCAAATAAGAAGTTAGAGATGACTTCCACTTCTGGGAGTTCTGGCATGATACCTCCTTCAAAACTTAAGTTTCTGATGGTAATTTTGTTGTTAAAGCTTCCTCAAATACGTTTGGGTATTCTGCGGCGCTTTCTCCTAAAAATTCCTCACCACAAACAAATTTTGGAAGGGGTCTGCTTTGTCTACTCTGTTGCTGTTTTTTTCTTTTTAGAATATTTTGCTTTAAAGCTTTTGCCAATCTTTTTCTCTCTTCTTCTTTTTCCTTATTTTTTTTCATGTTATTCATTATCATAATACGTGAACTTGCCGTTGTAGCTCAGGTGGTAGAGTACGTCATTGGTAATGACGAGGTCCCAAGTTCGAATCTTGGTAACGGCAGTTTAGAGGACGATATTCATAAAGTCAATCCTCTAGATGCTAATTAGATTATAGAAAAACGTCTAGTAAATACCTTTTATACACTACCATTAAGCTGCTTTTTCAGTATTACTATTCAATAATACCTGCCGTAATTTTTCTTTAGAAAATCCATGCATTAAAAGAAATTGTATAATCCTTTGCCAAAAATCCCTCACAATATACTGAAGGATTATTAAAACTTACGTTGGCAGGGTTAAACCTGTTACCATAACTTCCCCCACCACAAATATTTTCATAACAACACTGCTTACAATCGTCAGGCCTGTTTTCCATATCACTCAAAAAGTTATTAAAAAATTTATCTGATAAGAACTTAGCCCAACTAGTATTGCTTATGTTATATTCAACAAACTTATGAGGGACACATGTTCTCAAATCATCTAGTGGGCCGAGATTACCATTATTGGAAACACATATTAACGGTAATACAAAAGGACTTCTTTTGCCAAATCCTTCAACTCTTGAATAATTACCGTAAAATAGCTCTAATGAAAAGTTAGATAGAAATTTCTCTATCCTTTTTATGATAGTTCTCAGTCAGGTCTTCTTTTATCTTATCTGCCCAGCATATATTACCATGCCCTCCACCATCTCTATCAAACTGACAATGGCTACTGTGATTATTTCTACCATGAAAATTACCTGAAAGTTTCTCTATTCTTTTAAGTATAATACTACTACTAACTTGACCAATATTAACGCTAAGACGCTCTAATAATAAATCCACTTGTTTTTCTTTATTGTTTACCATAATTATTTTGCTTTAAAATAGCAAAGTCTAGGTTTACTATAGCTTTTGTCAAGCATTTATCTGAGCTATTTATATATTGGAATGCTACTCGTCATTTTATTTGCTTTCAAATGTATAACTTTCGGTATCTTGTTTTCAAGGACTTTTAACTTAATATTACCACTATTAAAGTCAATACTATAACACTTTAGTTCTTGACCATTCTTGAGTCCCATATTATTGCAATCACTACCTAATTTAACCCCACGTATCTTTTGTAGCTCTAGACTTCTGGTTAAGTTAAAGCATATATCACTATACTTATCAGTATCTTGGAAAGTTAAATTTTTATTTAGTAATCTACTGGGTAATAGACTGAGAAGTATGCTAGAATCTCCTATAGAGGCTATGATATCTTTTATAAAGGACTCTGATAAGTAATGTTTTAAATGACTTGCAAATAAGTCAACATTAAAATTAACTTGCTTTGAAGTCGCTTCATTTATTATTCTATTTATAACATTTAATAAGTTATATTCTCCATTACTAATCTCATTTAATTTCTCATCAATTATCATTGCAAGAATAAAACCTTTGTTATAGCTCAACATGCTTATGTTTTGATCAAGTAAATGTTTTTTGCCTATCTTTTCAAAATCAATATCAAGTACTAAGGAGTTAAAATACTCTTTTAAAATAGTATTAATTACTTCTAAATATTCATCTTTATTAATAAGTTTCGTGTCAAGTAAGGTTTTCACTCCATAAAATTCCGTAAATCCTTCAAAAAACCACTTATATTTTTTTTCATTTTTCTTATCGTTGTCTTGCTCTATTATATGTCCTATATATCTGTGAATTAATTCATGTGATATCACTCTAGTATAATCTTTGATATTTTTTTTTAAGCTTCCCTCAATAATTACATAGTCCTTTCCTGCAGCACCTGTAGTTCTACTAAGATTGGGATTATCAACAAGTACTATATTATACGGCTTACTTTCTAGTATGAATAAGTTATCTTGAGCTAAGATAATTTTATTAATAATATTTACAAGACTGATACTATTATGAGCATTGGTATAAAGCTTATTTCTTTTATCAAGATCAAAACTTCTAAAATTGTCAGTTCTAATAATTTTTTCTATATTATCAAAAGGTTTTCTAAAAGGTAAAAAATCAGGTAAGTTTTTTAAATGTGATGAAGAGTTATCTAAAGTAATAGCAGAATGCATATACTGAATGTATATAAGGAAAAAACAAATAATATAATTTAATAGACTGTGTACATTTTTAAGCTTAATGTTTGCCATAAATAAAACAGGACATTGAAGAAGTGTAAGTAATTACGATTAAGCAAATATAATTTATTGCTAAGTAGGTGATAAGGATAATTTTAATTATCTCTTTAAAACTTTACTCTTCCCATATTATTGAACACCTTATAATAAAGACTGAGAAGAAAGTTATAAAGGATTCCATATTCTTATCATCATAGCGCTGTTACTACAGTAATAACACTAAGAATAACTATAAGTTTCTTTGAATGATAGTTGAAGTTTGATTGAAATTTTGAGGCTATAAAAACCGCAGGTACCAGTTGGTTTTTATTAGCTAAAGTAAAGGTCAAGTATCTGGAATTCTGAACATAAAACCCCCCTATAAAAAAAAGATTAGAAAAAAATGCAGTGCACATACGACAGAAATTAAGTATGTGTGTATGCACTCACATACGCTGAAGAGGATACGCTACATTTTTTTATGAGTTTAATAAAAAAAGTCTGCAGACAAAGATAAATTTTTGAGCTCTAAAAGTATCTCTAATTGTCATTATAATCAGACTTAAAATATGCGGAAGTAATTTTTAGCTAAAGTAAGAATACATTGTAGAAAAAAGAACCCAAAAGTTAGCGTTATTGGTAATCCAACTTGGTGTAACGGCACTGTAGACCTTACAATAAAGACTGAGAGGAAAGTTACAAAGGAAGATTATCATGCTTCTTCCATATTCTTTCTACTTTCTTGTTTTTAAGTAGCTCTAATGCTTTGTGAAAGTGATGCCTTGTTTTACTTGGCACTATAATGTCATCAATGTATCCATGTGATGCAGCAAAAAATGGATTAGCAAATTTCTCTTTATATTCTTTGATTAACGTTTGCTGGTCTTTTTCATGCCTAAATATAATTTCAACTGCACTTTCAGGGCCCATTACAGCTATTTCAGCGGTTGGCCAAGCATAATTTATATCACCTTTTAAATGCTTTGAGTTCATAACAATATATGCACCACCATACGCTTTTCTAGTGATAAGGCTAATTTTCGGCACGGTCGCTTCAGCATAAGCGTAAAGCAGTTTCGCTCCGTGTTGTATTATATTATTGTATTCTTGATTTGTACCTGGCAGGAAACCTGGAACATCAATAAGTGTGATGATGGGAATGTTAAATGCGTCACAAAATCTTACAAACCTCGCAGCTTTTCTTGAAGAGTCAATATCCAAGCATCCTGCAAGGTGCATAGGTTGATTTGCAACAACACCAATAGTATTTCCTCCAATTCTGCCAAAGCCAATTATGATGTTACGGGCAAAATCGGGTTTTAGTTCAAAAAATTTCCTTTCATCACACACCTTTTCAATGAGTTCATACATATCATAAGGAGTATTAGGATTACTAGGAACTAGAGTGTTCAAAGATTCATCAACATCATCAATTAAGTCACAGATTGTTACAGGTTTTGGCAACTCTTGATTGTTTGCTGGCAAAAAGGTAAAGAATTCACGCATTTCTAGCAACATTTCAACGTCGTTATTGAATGCAAAATCTGCTACTCCTGTTTTGCTTGTATGAATTTTTGCTCCACCGAGGTCTTCTAAGCTTACATCTTCATAGGTAACCTTTTTCACTACATCTGGTCCGGTTATAAACATGTATGAGCTATTTTTTACCATGAAAGTAAAGTCAGTTAGTGCTGGAGAGTAAACTGCACCGCCAGCACATGGGCCCATGATTAGAGAGATTTGTGGTATAACGCCTGATGCATTTACATTCCTTTGAAAAATTTCTCCGTAACCAGCAAGGGAATTTACTCCTTCTTGGATTCTGGCTCCACCAGAATCGTTTAGTCCGATAATTGGAATCCTGGCATTAATTGCCATATCCATAATTTTGCATATTTTTTTTGCATGTGATGCACCAAGTGATCCACCAAAGACAGTAAAATCCTGAGAATAAACAAAAACTTTTCTGCCATAAATAGTACCATGGCCAATTACAACTCCATCACCTAAAAAATCAGCATTTTGCATGCCAAAATCAGTTGCGTGATGCTTCACAAACTTATCATACTCTTGAAATGAATTTTCATCGAGCAATATACTCAGCCTTTCTCTAGCGGTTAGCTTTCCTTTTTCATGTTGCTTCTTAACTCTATCAGGACCTCCTCCTTTTTCGGCTTCTAATGTTTTGATCTTTAGAGTTTCTAGTATTTCAGAGTCTTGCATGTAGTAAAATAACTTTCAAATTGGTTGTAAACTTTATTGAGCTTACAAATCCTATTGATTATACACATACACCGTTGCTGCATGCAACGGTGTATGTGTACGATAATTAATGCGCTAGCAATTTCTATTTAATATTTTGAGAATGCTGAGACTCACTAACATTCTGTGCACTTGCACTTGTTACACCTGTTGATGGATTAATTGTTATAACTTCTCTTTCAATTCCTTGTAAGTTTGAAGCCAATGAGACCAATTTTGCTAGAGTCATGTCATTATATTTATCCATCTTCTTATTCTCATAATAGCCAATTTTTATTTTTACAGCTTTGTTTTCCTCGAAGTCCTCAGGACTTATATTATCACTTAAATCAGTACAAAATACGTTACCATTTCCACTAATATTTAAAGCAATACTGCAATCTCTATCACCCACTTTCCAGTTAAATTTAATTATACAAGACTCATTTAGTATTTGATAAAGCCTTACACCATCATCACTTTGTGAAACACGCACCAACCTTTTATCTTCTGGAGATACCAATGTAAAAGCTCCAATTTTTGGATTACTATCCTTTAAGGCTTTACCAGGAAATGAGTTATCAAATTTTAACTCACCTCTGCCTTCTTTTAACGATACCCATGCAGTAAATGATTTATCTTCTTTTCCTCTCAACCTCACATCTACAGAATCATTACCTGTATATTCAGCAATTCCTTTTCGAATTACACTCAGAAATTTCTTAGTTTCTTCATCATTGTCACTCAAAAAAATCCTTATTTGCATGTGACCGGGATGGATCATTGAGGTTCTCCAATGCTTTAGCTAAAGTTATATAGTTATATATACGTGTCCTGTTGTTATAAGGTGTCCCTAATTTATAAATTTGAGGAGTTAATTGAGCAACTTGATCGAAATTCATTATTAAAGTTTCATTTGCATTATGCATAGCGCCTCCAATTCTACATAATAAACTTAAGATAAAATATCCTAATTTTAGGATAGGTATATAATCTATCAAGTCAATAGTTAAAATGAAAAATTTTGATTATAATCTATTATGTACAAAACATGCTCTTAAACTATGCTGAAAATAGTCATAATAGGCCTTCCAAATGCAGGCAAGTCAACTCTATTTAATAGGCTAGTAAGAAGAAAAGCAGCGGTAGTTAGTGACATTCCAGGAGTAACGAGAGATAGGCGTGAAGGAATTGGAAGAATTAGTGATTTAGAGTTTAAAGTTATAGATACAGGAGGATGGAATGACCAAACTAGTTTTTCACTACAAGTTATTGAACAAATAGAGTTTTCTTTATTAAGCGCAGATGTAATTTTTTTTCTTGTTGATGCAAAAGTGCAAAACGAGCAGAACAAAGAGTTTGCAAAGTGGCTGAAGAGAAAAACGAACAAACCTGTAATACTAATAGCAAACAAATGCGAAAGTCATAAATCGGAAAACGTTGATTATTTGCAGTTCTTCAACTTCATAGGTCCGGTGTACATCTCAGCCGAACATAATCTTGGTATGATTGATCTTTATGATGCATTAGCTAGTGTTATTGAAGGTCTTAGCGAAGGCACTGAGCTGCCTGAAAGTGAGTCCTTTAGACTGAGGATTGCAATCATCGGTCGCCCAAACGTTGGAAAATCAACTTTTTTAAACAGTTTACTTGCAGAAAATAGACTAATAGTAAGCTCAGAACCCGGTACCACGCGTGACTCTGTGGATATTTCATACGACCATAATGGGAAATTAATCACTCTCATCGATACTGCGGGAATCCGCAGAAAGGCAAATGTTGTTGATAACTTAGAATCAAGATTTGTTGAAAAAAGTATAGAGTCAATAAAGCGCTCTCATGTAGTGATTTTAATGCTAGATTCCTTGCTTGGCGTTGAGCAGCAGGATTTATCAATTGCTGAAGCTGCAATTAAAGGGGGGAAGGGAATTATCATTGTTTTAAATAAGTGGGATTTAATAGGTAAGGATGACAGAAGTAAGTTAATAAAATTTGTCAAACAACAGGAAGTGACTCGGTTATTTTTGGAAGTGCCAACTGTAACAATTTCTGCATTGAAAGGTATGCGCTGTGGTGATGTGATAGATAAGTGTCTTGAAGTGAGTGAATCCTTAAACAAGAAGATCAGCACTGCAAAACTGAATAATTGGCTAATAGATGCTGTGGAAAAACATTCTCACCCACTTATAAAAGGTAGAGCAATTAAAATGAAGTATATTGCTCAAATTGGCACCAAACCTCCAGCTTTTTCTTTGGTATGCAACGTCCCGGAAAGTGTTGATGAGAGTTATAAACGTTATTTGACTAATGGTCTTAGAAAAAACTTCTTTGTTGAAGGCGTACCAGTCAGATTACTTTTGAAAAAGAACAAAAATCCCTATGTAAAGTAGGTAATCTTGCTTCCTTTTAATCTAGACAAAAATATAGAGCTTATAGACTTTAATGAGCTGGATTTAGGAGAGTATGGATTTAGCTTTCACTTGCAACCAAATAAGAAAACAGAACTATCTAAATGTCCTTTATACACTGTATCTCAATATTTTAGAGATCTATACTCTATTCCAGAAAGTAAAATTTTGGTGTTGAGATAGACAGCATGCGTATATTTATGTTGTTGATATTGAAATCTCCTATGATCTATTTTGATTTTGATATCTCACCTAAAGAAGACAAGAAAGTCGGTGAGATTCATGCTAGGCAGGGCTTTTTGGTTGCTGAAAATGACAGAAAAGGTTATGACTATGATGGTATAGCAAGTATTGAAAATGCTATCATTGCTCTAAGCGATGCTGGTAGAGTAAAAATTATGGAAATTTACAATGAAGTAAAGAATAAGTTTCAAAAAGATTATCCTTTGTTTAAGTTATCAGAACATGAGATTTACAAAATCATGGAAGAGATAGTATATTTCACTCTTTCTAATGACGTTCTTCTTCTTATATCTAGCTATCAAGATTCTAACAAACGTTACAATAGACGTTTGGAAGAAGCAAGATTGCTTATGCAAGAAACATTTGGGTTTAAAACCAATGGAGGAGAAGTTGATATTCAATATGACAATAGCTAGACGAAAAACAAGGATGAATTGTATACCAAAGAAGAAATTGCAAAAATAGATAGTGATACTAGAGTTGCAACTGATATGAAAGGGCTGATTACTGAACCAATATACAACGGCGAGCATATGTATAGAGGTGTAAAAGTAGTAACATAGTACTTAGTGTTCTATCGTTACATGAAACGTTGTCAAACAAGAGTTGACTCTTCACAGATATTGTAGTAATTCATTAACTATGTCAGATGTAAATAACAGTTCTATAATTTTTCTCTTATCAAGCGCTGTCGCTTTAATTTTTGCATATGTGCTAGAGTATTTTTTCAATATGATACCGTGTAAGTTATGTATATACGAGCGAGTAGTTTACTATGTTGCAGGGTTACTTGCAGTTGCGTACATGTTCAAAGACAACAAAATTCTAATCTATGCAATGTTTTGCAGCTATCTCATTGGTGCAATAATATCTTTTTATCATATAGGTCTTGAACTTCACTTATTTCATGATGTTTTAGGCTGTACAGAGCAAGCAAGTGGCAACGCTAGCATAGAAGAGCTAAGAAATAATCTATTAAACCCTAATTACTCTCCATCTTGTGACAGGCCTCATTATATTTTTGGTATTTCCTTAGCAACATGGAATCTTATTTACCTTATAGTAGCTCTATTCTTATCAGGTAAAATGTATTGTGGAGAAAGAAATAAGGTACAACAGTAACTGGTATAGACGCTGTACTTGTGCGTTACTTGGTGCTGTCCGTAATTTAAAAATTTGGCAAGTCACACCCACTGATTCTTGCACACCTGTACGAACATTATGGTTCAGCATGCCAGTGTCATCTTTCTTGTCATCCGAGTAGCTGAAACTGGAAGTGCAGCTATCATCCAAATAACCTTTCATTGTTATGAAAGCAGCCTATTTCTTGTCATCCCAGTGCCCAGATACTGGGATTCAGTTTGTCCATAGTCTCACCAAAACGTTGTATTTTAGAATAATTTTGTGCTCAATATGCTTATTTGTAGTAAAGATTTCAGCATCAAGTGCTGGCCTGAAGCTTTAGCTATAAATATAATAAATTTACTAAGTAAAAAAAGGCAAAAGAATCCCTATATAGCGAGTTTTAATAATGTAAATTGATAATGTGCTAACAAGCGTGTTTTGGCTGAAGTAGAAAAAATTTAAAAAACATGCAGCCGCTATAATTTTTATGTAATCTGCCAATAAATATCTGAGTTTTGTTTTTAAACCCGCGGAGATTAAAAATAAGGATAAATACTCTTATTGATATAAGAAGAAAAGTGGGAAGGTTTGTCAAGTCGCTTCTATGTACCTTAGCATTGATTATACGGTTTCCATCTGTTATATATAATCTTTTTGAATACGAAGAAAGCTGATGAATGAGTATGATATTACAGTTATAGGCAGCGGTCCTGGTGGTTATATAGCAGCAATTAGAGCGGCGCAGCTTGGACTTAAAACTGCAATTGTTGAAAAGGAGGAAAATTTGGGTGGTATATGCTTAAATTGGGGATGTATACCAACAAAATCGCTACTTAGAGCGTCTGAAGTTTATAGATTAATAAGAAGATCAGAAGAATTTGGCATAAAAGTAAAGGATACAAGTTTTGATATACAATCAATAGTGAAATATTCAAGGAACGTTGTTGATAAGCTATCAAGTGGTGTTGAGTATTTGATGAAAAAAAATAACATCAAAGTTCATCAAGGCTTTGGTAAACTTGCAGGTAATCGTACTGTAAAAATTCTTAATGACAAAAAGGAGGAGGAGATTTCTTCCAATCATATCATTTTAGCAACAGGTGTTAGAGCGCGAAATCTACCTGGAATAGAGGCGGATGGAGATTTAATATGGAATGCGCAGCACGCTATGACTCCAAAGAAGTTACCAAAATCGCTACTAATCATAGGTTCTGGTGCGATAGGAATAGAATTTGCAAGTTTTTATAGTACTTTGGGGGTTGATGTAACAATTATAGAAGTAAAAGACACTATTTTGCCGCTGGAAGATAAAGACATTTCAAATTTAGTACAAGAGATATTTACAAAACAAGGAATAAAAATATATACGAGCAATAGTGTAAAAACTTTCACTAAAAATAAAGACTCTGTTCAAGTGCAGCTAAGTAGTGGTGATAATAAAGAATTCGATAGAGTAATTGTTGCAGTTGGCGTGCAAGCAAACACTGAAAATATAGGTTTAGAAAATACAAAAATTAAGTTGAGTCCTTCTGGTTTCATTGAAACGAATGAGTGGTATGAAACAAGTGAATCAAGTGTGTATGCAATAGGTGATGTAGCTGGTCCCCCATGTTTAGCGCATAAAGCAAGTCATGAAGCTGTAATCTGTGTTGAGAAAATTGCCGGTAAAAATGCTCATAAGTTAAAAAAAGAGTGCATACCAAATTGCACTTACTCTCATCCGCAAGTAGCAAGCGTTGGCCTTACTGAGGAACAGGCAATAAAAAGTGGATACGATATAAAAGTAGGAAAATTTCACTCCAACTTTAATGGTAAATCTATTGCACTAAGTGAAACTGAAGGTTTAGTGAAAACAATTATAGACAAAAAAACAGGCGAACTTCTGGGTAGCCACATGATAGGAGCGGAAGTAACAGAGTTAATTAGCAATTTCGCTCTTGCAAAGCAACTAGAGGGAACAGACTGCGACATAAAATCTACGATTTTTCCTCATCCAACTATTTCGGAAATTATACACGAATCAGTACTTGCTGCAGATGATGAATCGTTAAATAGTTAAGCTAACGATCCATTGTTTTAGAGCTACAATTATCCTGATTAGGCGATTCAATTCTAATAGATTGATTACCAATATCAGATTTTTCTAACTTTTCTTTTAACCCTTCAGCTGCTTCTTTCACTTCAAGCTTTTTTTCCTGATTAAGATCCTCTGGGCTTTTTCTTTTACTGTCTAAACCTTGTTGTCTATCAATATTTTTATTGAGTTGTTCTTGCTGAGGTAGATCAACAACTGAGTTAAAAAGAGCTTTTATTATGTTTTTTAGTAAACCTCCGCTTCTGCTTTGCTCTTGAGGCTTATTTTTTACGTTAGATTCTTTTTTACTGTCACTACTTTTAGGCATTTTTAACTCAACTATCATAAAGCTTGATAAAATTTTACATGCAAAGTATTAAAAAATAATTAACAATATATTATCAAATTACTACTTACAGATGACTATTATTCTAGCAACAGGCGGTACAGGTGGACACATTTTTCCAGCTATAACCTTAGCAAGGGCACTAAAGGTACAAGGATACAATTGTATATTATTTACGGATCAAAAAACCATCAATGTAGAAAGTTATATTTTACCATTGTGCAAGCCAAGCGGCAACAAATTGAAATTTCTCTTTTTGTTAATGTATAGTTGTGCACTAGCAATATATAGAATCAGGAAATTAAAACCAAGGCTAATCATTGGTTTTGGTAGCTACGCTTCTTTTCCAACTCTTTTTGCAGCAAAGATTTTTTCTATACCTATAATTTTACATGAACAAAATATAGTTTTAGGGAGAGTAAATAGATTCTTTTTCAAGAGTGCAAAATTAATTGCAACTAGCTTTCCAGAGACTAAGTATGCAGAAGGTAGTAAATGCGTTTTTACAGGAAATTTTGTCGATATAGAAGCACAAGGCTATTCTAGAGCTGAAACAGTTTTAAACGTGTTAATAATAGCAGGCAGTCAGGGTGCAAATTTTTTTGATGATGTAGTGAGCAGCGTAATTTGTGATCTACCTGTTGAAGTAAAAGAAAGGATTAGAGTAACGCAGCAATGTACAAAGAAAAATATAAACAAGGTCAAGAGTCTATACAAAAGTGAAGGAATTAATTGTGAGTTAAGTGAGTTTCTCGATGATATGGAAAATAAACTGGCCAATGCTCATTTGGTAATTAGCAGAGCGGGGGCAACTTCAATAGCAGAGATTACTCTTGCTGAGCGTCCTGCTGTATATATTCCTTATCCTCACTCAAAAGATAACCATCAATTTTATAATGCAAAACATATTGAAGATTCGGGAGCAGCTGTAATGGTTGAGCAAAATAGTAACGCGAAAAAGAATCTAGGAGAGTTGCTAGTTGATTTATTGCAAAATTGTCAAAAATTGCGTGATATGGCTAATAATACTAAGAAAACAAGAATAAGGAATGGAGTTACTAAATTTATTAAGGCAATAGCTCAAGAACTTAGTTGACGAATTGCTTTTTCTTTAAATGCATCCCATAGTTCTTTTTCTAGTGATTTACTATACAACTTATTGATATAAACTACTCCCGTAGGCGAAGTTGTGTTAATTTCAAGAAGGAAGTCATCTATAATATCAATGCCAACAAATATTAGCCCTCTTTTCTTTAGCTCAGGACCAATTTTATTACATATTTCAGTGTCTCTATCATTCATTTCAATAGATTCAAAACTTGCTCCAAGCCGCATATTTGTTCTGATTTCTCCGCTAGACTTTGGAACTCGCTTCATTACTCCTATTGGCTTTCCATCCAGTAGCAGTATTCTTTTATCTGTATTTATCTTTTTACAAAATGCTTGTGCAATTACAGGACATTCATATTTTGCAATCATGAGATCGACTACCACTTGAATGCTATTTTGGTCTTGTATTCTTATTACGTCATTTCCTCCATAGCTATATAGTGGTTTCAAGATGATATCCTGATAGTCGTGACAAAAATTTCTAATCATCGATATATTTTCAGTGATCAAAGTTGGAGGAATTAGCTCTGGAAATAGTGAAGTAATTAATTTTTCAGGACAGTTTCTTATTTCTGTTGGATTATTTATTACTAACGCAGTAGTCTTTTCTAAGATATAGGTTGTTGTAATGTACCGCATATCAAATGGTGGATTCTGTCTGATAAATATGATATCCATTTCATTTAGGTTGATTACTACATCCTCTTTTGAAATGAAGCTACAATCATCAAC
The DNA here is from genome assembly GCF_947250635.1 of Wolbachia endosymbiont (group B) of Parapoynx stratiotata. Taxonomy (NCBI): domain Bacteria; kingdom Pseudomonadati; phylum Pseudomonadota; class Alphaproteobacteria; order Rickettsiales; family Anaplasmataceae; genus Wolbachia; species Wolbachia endosymbiont (group B) of Parapoynx stratiotata. The sequence goes on from NZ_OX366335.1 coordinate 1,427,704, forward strand.
GCTGACTTTCTGAGCAAGGGCAATTGGCTGATTTAACTTGAGTGCTAAATTATTAGGTACATAAACAAAAATTTCGTACTTTTTCCTCTGCGCTTCTTTTATTAATGCAAATGTAGTATCAGTTTCAAAATTTATATTTTCATCCATTTGAAAAGCTACTTTCATTTATCCTCCCTTCCTATTACAATATACTATAGTACCATAAAAGTGTTAATAATGGAGCAAAGTATGGAATTAACAGTAGGAAATAATGCACCTGATTTTAGTTTGCCAACAGATTCTGGCGAAATTTTATCGCTGAGTGAATTTTTTGATAAAAAAAATGTAGTCCTTTATTTTTATCCTAAAGACGATACTCCGGGCTGTACAATGGAGGCAAAAGGCTTTAGAGACAAAATAGAAAATTTCTCTTCTCTTGACACAGTGATAATTGGTGTATCAAAAGATAGCGTTAAGTGCCACGCTAACTTCAAAGCAAAATATTCTCTGCCATTTTCTTTAGTTTCTGATGAAAATGCTGAAATGTTGGAAAAGTATGGTGTTTGGGTAGAGAAAAGTATGTTTGGCAAAAAGTATATGGGAATAGAGCGCACTACTTTTTTAATAGATAAAAAAGGTAAAGTAGTGAAGATCTGGAAAAACGTAAAAGTTAGTGGACATGTTGATGAGGTTCTAGAAGAAGTAAGGAGAATATAAATTAAAGAATGACTACCCATTGCTATATAAAAAAACTGAAATTATATAACTTTCGTAGTCATTCAAACTTTGAACTGGATTTAGATGATAGACCAGTTGTAGTAACTGGCAAAAATGGTATTGGAAAAACTAATATACTTGAAGCAATCTCATTGCTTGCTAAAAGCAACGGAATGAAAAAAGCAAAAATCAATGAGATGCAAAATAGGCGCAGTAATGAAAGTTGGGTAGTGTATTATGATTTTTTCAATGGAGCAGAGCTTAACTCAATTGGTATAGGAAAGAATCTTAATAAGAAATTAATACAAATTGATGGGAAAACGCAGTCAAGCTACTCATCTTTGTATAGAATATCTAATGTAATATGGCTAATTCCACAAATGGACTATATTCTTCTTAATTCTCCAAGCGACAGGTTAAAATTTTTAGACCGTATAGTTTCACTATTTGAAGAAAATTACACCTATTGCTACATGAAATATAGAAAAGCTAAGCATGAGCGAAGTAAATTGCTTAGAGAGAATATTTTGGACGAAAGTTGGCTCTCTAGTCTTGAAAACGTCATGGCTACCAATGCAATTGATATTTTACGTATGCGATCATCTGTTTTAAAGATATTACAAGACACAATTGATAACCATTCCTGTAAGCTTTTTCCGAAGGCAAGTTTGAAATTCAGCAGCCAGCTAACTTTGGACGATACTGCAGAATATTTTCAGAATCGTCTAAAGGAAAACAGAGAAAAAGACTCATTAACTGGTAGAGTAACCTTTTCTGTACATAATGATAATTTTTGGGTTTTTTGCCAAAAAGGGGACATGCCAATAAATCTTTGTTCTACTGGAGAGCAAAAGCTATTACTGCTTTCTATCATCTTATCTAGTGTAAAAGCAAGGTGTATTCATTACAATAAAGCACCTCTTCTTCTGCTTGACGATATAATGTCGCATCTGGATAAAGATTACAGAAAGGTGTTAATGGAGGAGGTGTTAAGTATTCAATGTCAAACTTGGATAACCGATGTAAATCAAGATAATTTCAATAACTATCTTTGCTCTTTCAAGTTTTTTGAATTATCAAGTAAATAAATTTCAAGCGTGCTGTCATACATCAAGCTCATATTCGGTATGTAAATCTCTAATTAAAGCCTCAGCGTGTTTTTTTTGAACAACTATACTGATCTTGATTTCGGACATTGTGACAGCAAGTATTTCTATCTTTTTTTCGCTTAAAACCTTGAGTGTGCAGTGCATCACAGACATAACACCAATACCAATTATTGAAATTTTAGCTATATTATTGTTTACGACATAATTTTCATTTTTGTTCAGCAGCTTTCTCATTGAGTCAACATCAAACTCGGAAATCACAAAGCTTGATCCATGTATCATGTTAATTTTAATATTTGCCCCTGCAATATCTTTTAGAATACACAACATATCTGCAAGGTTAGTGAAAGTTACAAGAGCTTCGTTAGTGCTATAAGTTATTCCGGTAATTAAGTATCTTTCCAGTACATCTTTTTCGTGTAGTACTGAAGTGCCTTCTACTTCCTCAAAAGTGGATAACACTTGCACCTTAATATTATGCTTCATTGCAAGTTGTACTGAACGATTATGCAATATTTTAGCACCAGATGACGACATCTCCAATATTTCATTGTAAGAGATAGATTTAAGCTTGCGTGCCCTTGGAACAATTTTTGGGTCTGCTGTATATATTCCATCAATATCAGTAAAAATTTCACAAGTCCTAATACCAAAGACTACAGCAAAGGCAATTGCTGAGATATCAGATCCTCCTCTACCAAAAGTAGTGATTCTATCATCGTGTATACCCTGAAAACCAGCAATGATTGCAGCAGTATAACCCTCAGCAAAAGATCTTTTTACATGGTCAATTTTTATCTTTTTTATTTTAGACTCAGAATAAAAATTATCCGTTACAATTGGTAACTGCCAGGCGAGCCATGATTTAGCATTAACTCCAACAGACAGAAGAGTGATAGCTAATAACCCGCAAGAGATTTGTTCTCCTGCTGAAAGCAGGACATCATACTCTGATAACTCTTGTCTACAATTTAAATTTGAAATTTGCCTGGCTTGAAAAGCCATTTGGTCAGTGAATCCTGCAGCAGCAGATACAACAGCAATTACATTATAACCTTTTTCAATATCGTTTTTTATTAGATTTGCAACTCGATTTAAGTCAGTTAGCGAAGTACCACCAAATTTTTTTATTATTATTTTGTTCATAGTTACAATAAGGTCAATTTCACCTTTCTAGAGAGTATAGTTGCTTAATTAAATGTGTTTTTCTGGTCACTAATTAAAGTGATAGAGGATCATTCATCTTTATCACTACCAAGGTCTTTTAACATACTGTAGTTGCCTTTTCTAAATTTACCTTTTAAAGATGTAACTCCGCTTTCGCTAATTCCACTTAAGCTTAATGCTGCTCCACCTAGCTGCAATCCAATCTCAGACGTCTCGGGAATAATTTTACTAGCCCCTAGATCTTTATAAACCTCCACATTATTCAAATCTGGTAAACGTATTATAATATTTACATGCGGGAAGTTTGTTGCAACTAGAGAAACTATTTTCTTTATAGTGACTTCGTTCTTTATTGAAACCACAAGAGCTTGAGCTCTTTCTATTCCTACTGATTTTAAAATTTCATATCTTGTAGCATCTCCAAGATATATAGGGAAACTGTCATTTTTTCCTTCTTTCACTATTTTTGATTGAATATCTACAACAACATAACTTAAATGCTCTGCAGTAAGCATTTTCGTTACCATATATCCCACTCTACCAAACCCGGCAACTATTACGTGGTTATAAAGATCTTGTGTGTCTGTTTCGATTGCTTCATCGTCTAGTATTATTTTTTCAGTGCTAAATGAATTTGCTATCCAGTCTCCAATTCCCGATAAAAGAGGAGTAAAAGCCATAGTTACTGTAGTTACCATCATAAGCACTTGAGCGATTTCACTTGATAGTACATCTAATTCATCTGCTAAACGGAATAAAATAAATGCAAATTCACCACCTTGTGCAAGCAGTAATCCAGCTTGTATTGCAGGTGCACTTCTAAATCCAAAAAATCTACACAATGTATATATAATGGACGTCTTTAAAACGATAAGGATAATTGATAATAAAGTAACGAGTGGTAACTTATTGAGTAAAAGGTCAATATCAATAGACATGCCAACAGTCATAAAGAATAAACCAAGAAATAAGTCTTTAAATGGCAATACTGCATGTTCTACCGAATTCCTGTGTTCTGTTTCTGCAACTAGTAACCCAGCAACAAATGCACCTAATGCCATTGATAAATGAAATTGTTCAGTAATAAATGCTGATCCTAATATTATCAGAAGTGTTGTTGATATAAAGATTTCATTACTCTCCATTTTGGCAATAACCGAAAACAATGGCCTCAGTAATAACCTACCAGTTACAAATATCAACACCAATGCAATAGCTGCTTGTACTAATGAGCCTGCCAACGAGCTTATTAAGCTGTGTTCAGAATTGCCAGTAAGCAGGGGCACTAGTACTATTAGAGGTACCACTGCAAAGTCCTGCATTAGTAGCACTGCTATCGACAATCTACCAACTTGGCTTGCTTGAGAACCCTTTTCTTGCAGAACCTGCAACACTATTGCTGTTGAAGATAGTGCAAGCCCACCACCAATAACTGCTGCCATGTTTATGCTCACTCCAAAGGCGAGAGCAATGCACCATATTGCTATCATAGTAACTATAACTTGGAGAGAACCAAACCCAAACACATGCCTACGCATGGCGATGAGGCGTTCAAATGTCAATTCAAGACCTATAATAAACAACAGGAAAACTACTCCAAATTCTGCGAAGTTATCCATTACTTCAGCTGAATGTATCAGATTAAATCCATGAGAACCAATCAATGCACCTGCAACAAAGTAACCAAGCACTGGACTAATATTCATTTTCCAAAACGCTATTACTATAAACACAGCAGCGGAAAGTAAGATTATAATATCAAACAAATGCTGAGAGCCACTGTGCATGATATTTACCCTGTAGAATTAGACCACTTGATTGAGCAACCAATACTTGATTTTTGGTCAATTGGAGGATTGCTAGTTTTTGCAATAAATTTCATCGCTTGAAATAAATCACTACTTCCTATTTCATAATTTTGAACTTTCTCTTTTTTTGCATTGTTAAAACGTCCACGATAACGAAGTTTTAAATCAGCGTTAAACCCAAAGAGATCAGGGGTACAAACAGCACCATACTCTTTAGCTACTTCTTGGTTACTGTCAATTAAATATGGAAATGTAAACTTATTTTTCTCGGCAAAATTAATCATGTTTTCAAAGGAGTCTTCTGGGTACTTATTCACATCATTTGGCATGATTGCAACGGTGTTTACCTGATAATCTTTTTTCAACAAATTAACATCGCTTACTAGATTGCTAATAATTGATTGAACGTAAGGACAGTGATTGCATATAAACATTACAATAAGACCATTTTCCCCATAGCAGTCACTTAATGTATAATATTTGTTATCCACTCCCAAGAGATTGAAATTCTTTGCAGTAAAGTCTAAATCTATCTTAGGAGTGTCTAGCGCAACCATAGCTCATAGAGAATTATATACCGTGTATAATTTATGATCTTATTGCTTAAATGTCAAATGGTTTCTATGTACACTGTTTGCATTTAGCATTGTAATTATAAAATTTATGTTCATAACCTTCGAAGGAATAGATGGTTCTGGTAAAACAACACAGTCTGAGTTACTTGCAAATTATTTCAAGCAAATTCACGGTGAAAATAATGTCGTATTGACTAGAGAACCAGGTGGTACTGATTTTGCAGAAAAAATAAGAGGATTACTACTTAAGGATAATATTGATCCTATTTCTGAACTCTTGCTGCTTATCTCGATGAGGCACGAACATATGAAAAAATTAATATTGCCAGCTCTTAAAGAGGGAAAGACAGTTATTTGTGATCGATTTATCGATTCAACTATTGCGTATCAAGGGTATGGACTAGGTGTTGACTTGAGTCTAATAAGAGACTTACACAAATTAGTGGAAATTAAATATCCAGATATCACATTTATTTTAGATATTGATGTTCAAGTTGGACTCAGCAGAGCAAAGGATAAAAATAAGTATGAAGAAATGAGCATTGATTTCTATCATAAAATTCGAAAAGGATTTCAAGAAATAGCTATAAAAGAATCTAATAGATGTAATGTTATTACTGGAATTGAAAAAAAAAGTGATAATCATGTACACAATGAAATTATTGATATTGCAAAGACTTAGCTATACGTATTGAACTTTTGCTAACCTAAACAGTTACTGCATTAACCTGTGGTAAAAAATTATCAATTTTAGGTGACGTTATTTCATACGAAAGACTCTCTTTTTGATTAGCTAAAAAACTTTGTATTTCATTTTTAGGTTTTTCACTTATTGTTCTATATATTCTTGCGCGATTAATTAGCTCATTTCTACTATTCTTATTGCTTACTTCAGTTATGGTAAAAAATTGATCAAAGTGACTTAAAAGATCCTCATTCTTTATTAAAGATGCAATATCATCAATGTCTTTTACGTATAAAGCAAGTTTGTGCGCTTTGATACGATCCTCAAAACAAAAGTATGTTACAAAACTTATTTTTTGTGGTATCTCTTGTTTTTGCTAGCAAAGATTCGATCTCGTCTTGGCAACGCATTCTCTTAACTGACTCAGCAGATACCTAGAACATTTTCTACTACAGATTTTTTCTCACAACCAAAAAGAAACGTATAATATCCCATAGACAGAGTCAAGAGAAGGAATATAGCTGGAAGCAAGAATGGAGCAAGTACATTTTGCGATCCAGGAAAGATAAACCAGATAGCAGTTGCTGCTGATACAGCTAAAAATAACCCTGACATAACGAGTTTTATTTTTCTTCTGTATCCGTTATCAATAACCGTATTTACGCCAATAAAAGCCACATCAACCATTGCTCATACCTCACTAAAAGTAATATTAGCTTAATAATAGCATTGTTGTGATAAGAAATCAATATTATGAATATTTTAACTAATTTATAAAATCATCCAACCAAATAGAAAAAAGGCAAAAGAAGTCCCGAATAGCAAGTTTTAATAATTTAAATTGATAATGTGCTAACAAGCGCGATTTGGCTGAATGTAGAAAAAGTTTAAAAGACATGCAGCCGCTATAATTTTTGTGTAATTTGCCAATAAATATCTGAGTTTTTTTACTGAATTTTGTGATTGAGCTGCAGGTCAAAAACAAGGATAAATACTCTTATTGGTAAGATAAGAGGCTGGTGAAGTTTGTCAAGTGATTCTTCTATCCGAAAGGGCTTTGTTGCATGGCTCAAGTAAAAAAAACTGGAAGTTACTGACAGAAATCATTATAAAACAGGTATTTAACCACCAATATGCCAGTCAAAATGAAGGTCAGTAACTGCTACGAATATAACAAATTTCTTCAAAAAAGAGGAAATGTTTTTCATTTTGTTAATCAAGCCATAGAAAATTGGTATGAAAATAGTCCAAAAGTTGCAGGTGGCAATAACATTTATAGTGATAAAGTTGTAATTTTGATACATATAGTAGTCCATTTTTTTAGGATTGGCTTAAGACAAGCAGTTGGTTTCGTAAAAGGTTGTATAGAGCAAATGGGAAAAGACCTCAAAGTCATTAGCTATACTCAAGCTTCTAGAAGATTCAAAAAGCTTAACTTGAAAATTGATGATTGTAGAATTGATAAAAATGGTATGGAAAACATTGAAATAGCTATAAATAGCACCAGTATTTGTATCTATAACAACACCCATCAACGTAATAAAGAAAATGCAAAAGTAAGAAAATATAATGGATATGATCAAGTAAGAAAGTTACATATTATTTTAAGTATAAATAATAAAAAAGTTATAGATATGAAGTACACTAATGGTACTACACTTGATTATCATGCGATATGTTAAAGGGAACAGTAGATAAATATAATATTTCATCTGTTCGCGCAGATGCAGCTTATGATAAAGCTAGTATGTATAAAGTGTGTAAAGGACATAATATAAAACCAATCATTCGACCAATAAAAGGTGCGAAAATCTATGAGAAAATTGATTATCAATTAGAAAGAAATAGCAACATTAATGTGATTAAATTATGTGAAAACTATGAGAACGGTATAAAGAAATGGACACAAGAAACAAAATATGGACTAAGATCCTTTGTTGAATGTTTTTTCTATAGGTTGAAAAAAACGTTTGGGTTTAGTCTCAAGAATAAATCTGAAATAAATCGTGAAAAAGAACTACTAATTAAGTGCTATTTGCTTAATAAATTTACTGATATAGGTATGGCTAAGTTCGAATTAGCTGCATGAATTTACTGTACCTACCTGCCTTATCAGGAGCTACGCAACAAAGCCGACTGGGATGACAGGAAAAAAAGGCATTCTGATGACACTATTAGTGATGATTGTTTTTATACAGAGTTTTTTCCTTTTAACTCTTACCAAAAGAAATTGCCTGAAGGTAATAAATTTTTGGTGCCAATGAGGAAAGAGGTGGTTTCTAATCTAAAGTTTTTACTAGCCAATGAAATCGCGCGATTTGCAACAGATCTTATTAAAGAGCAAAAAAAAAGAAGACAAAAAATCGGAACTAGGTTTTGAGGAGCTACCAAATGATATAGAGAAGGAGATAGAAAAGTATACAGATTATAATATAATTGATGAAGTCTTTGATAAGGGATCTTATCTATATGGTGCGGAGTGTGTTGATAGAAATTTGCAACGTTCTTTTGTAGATTTGCTCTCATCGAGGATAACAGGTTATGAAAATGGTCCTAAAAAAACTAAGGATTTTTTAGAAGAGAAAGGAAATTATGTATATCTAAAGAAAAGCATTTTTGATAATCCTAAGCTTGTTAAAGACATAGTAAAGCATATAGTATCTCTGACATGCCGTTGTTTTGATACTCCAAATACCGAGGATGATAATCCAATTACCGAGGATGAAATGAATAAAACTCTGAAGTTCGCAGTTGTTGATTTAATTTGTAAGGCACTACCGCACCTACCAATTGATTCTATGTGGCATACTTCCCATAAAGAAAATGAAGATGAGTATTCAATTTTGGCTCCTGTTATTGATTATGATAATTACATAGAGTTTTTAAATGAAAAAGAAGTTGATCATATTAATAATAAGGTGTTTGGTGGTTCACCTAAGAATTCAGTTATAGGTAAATCACATAATGGAAACTCAAGCAAATTCCTTAGGCCCGACTACTATGGTGAAGGTAAAGGTGGGGATGATGCTTCGGCTAAAGATAGTGGCTTTGGCGCTTCTTCAGCACGATCTTCTTTTAATAAGCCCAAAACAACATTTAACCAACCGTCTGTATCACAGCCTGACCAGCATTCTGCAAAAAAGCAGACATCAACTAGTAAAAAATCAGATTGCTGTATTTTATAGCTCAAGAAAATTAGACTATTTGAGGACGAATTGTGAATGAAAGGTTATTTGCCAAGGTATAGCTGCCTTGGCCTACAAATCTTGGTTTCTTCATCGTTTACCATTTCATACCACTGGGCAACCCAACCAGTGGTTCTTGCAAGTGCAAAAATGGATGTAAACATACTTGAAGGGATACCGATAGCATTCATTATTATACCTGAGTAAAAATCAACATTTGGATACAACTTACGTGTAATAAAATACTCATCCTTTAAAGCTATTTCTTCAAGTTTTTTTGCAATTTCAAGTAATTCATTGTTTTGCTCTAGTTTGCTTAAAATCTCATGACAAGCATCCTTTAATATAAGCGCGCGCGGATCATAGTTTTTATAAACACGATGTCCAAATCCCATTAGCTTAAATGGATCTTTATCATCTTTAGCTTTCTCAATGAATCTATCTACATCTCCACTTTGCTCTATCTCTTTTAGCATATTTATAACTGCCTCATTAGCTCCACCGTGTGCTGGACCCCAAAGTGTAGCAACTCCTGCAGACAGGCTTACAAATAGATTAGAACCAGCTGACCCTACCAATCTGACAGCTGCTGTAGAAGCATTCTGTTCGTGATCAGCATGAAGAGTAAATATTTTATCCAGAGCTTTTACAAAAAGGGTATTATTAACAGCACTGCCAAATATCATATTTAAGAAATTCTCACTATAACTTAATTTATTATTAGCATTTATGAATTCCTGATTGTTGATATGTCTATAAATCATTGCAACAATTGCAGGAACTTTTGCTATTGCAGAAATTCCAAAATCTAAATCTTCACCATTGACATTGTTGCCATGCATTTCATGGTAAGACGCTGACAAATTTGCAAAACATGCAACTAAAATCGACATAGGGTGAGCAGTTTTTGGAAATGCTTTGATTACATTTGTAACTTGCTCTGATACTTTGGATGATTCTTGTATTTTGAGAAGAAATTTTTTGTGTTGCTCTGAACTGGGTAATTCACCATAGAGCAATAAATAAATCACAGCAGTAAAATTATTATTCTCTGCCAAATCAGCTATATTATGTCCCCTATATTTAAGAACTCCTTCATCTCCATCAATGAATGTAATTGTAGAAGAGCATGAAGCTGTAGAAACAAACCCTGGATCGTAAGTTAATAATCCTGTTGTCTTATATAAGTCCTTAATATTTAACACATCAGGACCTACTGTTCCACTTAATACGGGCAGATCAATTTTTGACCCATTACTTAGTTCCAATAATGCTTTTTTATCCATCACTTGAGCTACTTAATTTTATACAGAATATACGAACTGAAGAGTATATATTAATACAGCTAACTTTACATTAACAGTATTAAGCGGTCATCAATGCTTTTACTTTTGCATTTAAGCGACTTATTTTACGCGCAGCGGTATTCCTATGAATGACACCTTTATTTACACATTTGTGTAAATTGGATTCAGCATTCCGAAATGCCAAGACAACATTCTCTTTATCACCAGACTTGATTATATCAACTAATCTTCTAATAGCAGTACGAGTTTTGCTTTTTCGCATCTTATTTACTAAAGTACGCTTTGCTATTACCTTCATCATTTTTTTAGCACTCTTATGATTTGCCATATATTAATACCTGTACTTTTCTTTTAATTATAAAGTTTTTTTGTTAATTTGCAATATCAGTTTTTTCTGCAATTAATCTACTACTTCTTTCTTCAATGATTTTTTCTAAACTTTGCAAGAATTCATTTTTGTTTAACCCAGGATATATGGGAGGTAATATTTCTATTACCGCCTTTCCGGGATTCTTTCTCAGAGAAAGTATGCTTTTTGGCCAAAACAAACCAGTGTTTAAAGCAATCGGTAACACAGGAACAGATAATACGCTATATAAAGCAGCAATACCCGATTGATATTTTATATTTTGGTTTATAGTTGTTCTTGTACCTTCAGGAAATATTATTATGCCTCTATTTTCTTTTATACACACTTTTGCTAATTTCATGATATGACGCACAGAACTAATACCATCTGAGCGGTTAATAAAAATCATTTTTAATGCCATGAGATGCAAACCAATGAATGGAATCCATTTCAATTCACGTTTTAAAATAAAAACTGCTTTTCTAAAGAGTAGTATAAAAATAAATGTTTCAAATGGAGATTGGTGTTTAGATGCAATTATAAAAGGTTGCTTAGGAATGTTTTCCATTCCCCTCACTTCATATTTAATGCCACATAATAAACGCAACATGAATAATACAACTCTCACCGAGCAAACAAGGAAAATGGTTATTACACACTCAGGAAAGAAAATTACAGGGAGAGTAATTAAAGTATAGAATACTTCCCATAATATAAGGAGTAAATTAAATAATAAACTTGCAATCACAAACACACGTAAACTTATTTGAATTTAACTTTACTACAAAACTAAAAGCAATAAGTTTAATTATTGATCATCTGAGTAATAGGATGAGAATCAGCTAATTTGTCCTTTAACTTTTCGTTAGCAATATGAGTATATATTTGTGTTGTAGAAAGATTAGTATGGCCAAGAATTTTTTGTATCAGCACAATATTTGCTCCGCTATTCAGTAGATGGGTAGCAAGAGAATGCCTAATCACATGTGGAGAGATTTTATTTTCATCAATATCGCACTTTCTTGCTAATTCCTTTATTAATTGACCAACTCTTTGCCTTGTAATTGGTTTATTAGGTTTATCACCTGGGAATAGCCAATCAGATTTTTTGTTGTTAGGGAGCAGATTGTCACGAATTGATAAATAATCTTTAAGGCTTTGCAATGCTTGTTGATTAAAAAAGATTTGCCTTTCTCTGCCACTTTTTCCCTTTATTATTATGTAGCCTTCCTTACCATTACTGTTTACTAAATGTGATACTTCACATAACTTCATATTGATTAGTTCAGAAACACGCATCCCGGAAGAGTAAAGAATATCTAAAATTGCACATAGCCTTTTACTGCTTATCTCTTTATTCGATCCGCTTGCTGATTTTTTTACTGTTTCCATGAGCAAAAATATTTCTTGAACACTTAAATACTTAGGCAAAGGACGGGAAACCTTTGGATTTCTTAATTCATTATCATTAGCCGGTGCTGGATTAAAATCTATTATTCCATCATTAAATAGGCACTTATAGAAATTTTTGATAGCAGATATTTTTCTTGATATAGAGCTAGTTTTATATTTCTTTTGTGTACGTAAAAAGTTTACATAATCTTTAATATTAGCTTTACTTGCACCAACTAAGGTCGTGCCTCCTTCTAATAAAAATTTTTCAAGTTGGTGTAAATCTGAACGATAACTTTCCAAAGTATTTTGTGTAGAGGATTTTTCGGAAACCAAAGTATCTATGTAATACGTTATGTAAAGATCCTCTTTTTTATTTTGTGGTTGTTTATTTTTCATTATCAGCTCCTATATTTATTTCTTTGACTATAATTTGATTAAAAGTATTTTTTGTATTTTTTATAAGAAAATATGAGATAAATAAAACATTTATCAATAAAGTAAGTACTACAAACCTTTGTTTTAACCTTTTTTTTAAATTTGATCTTATTTTTACCATATTTCAATTATAACATCAAATCTATAAAAAACATCCTGTAAAGTAAGTTTTACTATCATATAAAATATTCCTTAGCTATGTCTGTTTATGCTTATTACATCATAGTATTTATTATAATTTTAACATAAAGAGATAGTGATTTCAACTTCATTATTGTATGGGTATTAATAAATCTTTAATATATATAACAAATGTCTTGCAGCAGAAGGAATCACTTGGGACTTTTTTTTAATAAAGTGTTAATAAAAGGAATGGTTACATTTGATCCTATGGATTCACTATCTATTTTTTCTATAATTTTATTAATGCTGTGGAAAGAACGTTCTATTCTTGCTAGAATATAATTAATCACTTTTAAATCAATTTTTAACTGTTTATCTGAAAACCGTTTTATTAGCATAATTCTTAATAATTCCTCGCTTGCAGGCAAAATTTTTACGCTGGTAGTTGACAATATTCGGGAGCTTAAATCTCTTAGTTTGAAGTTAAGCTTTTTTGGTGAAATTGAAGAAGTGATTAGCAGTCTCTTATCATTTTCTTTCATATAATTATAACAATGTAACAACATTTCCTCATCTTTAATGTTTTGTACATCCTCTAAAATAAACGCATCGCTATACCTAATTTCGCTTACAAAATTATTCACATTGATAAAAATTGCATTGTTTATTGATTGCCAAATATGAGCAAGGTGAGTTTTTCCAGAGCTGTTAGGTCCAAAAAGAATCAGGCATTTCCAAGATAAATCGTTAACTATTGAGTTATATACGTGCTTATTTTCGTCTAAGGTGATATAGTTTTGCCAGCAATAATCAACTTGATTATTGCTAAATAAATTTAATTGCACGTAAAGCCTCTTACATTACTACTTTTTGATAATAATTTTTGCATAAAAATTTACTTGCATCTCCCAAATGTATCAGAGGTCCTTTTTCTTTTTATCGTGAACTAATTAGCCATTTTTATAAAGCTCACTTTCAAAATATTTATTGACTGCATATTCTACTAATACACTGAACATTCCTATTATTGGAATAAAAAATAATATACCTATAAACCCAAAATATGAGGTGCATATGACAACTCCTAAAATAATGATAGTTGGATGTATATGAACTTTTTTTCCTATTAATAAAGGCACTAATATGCTTGAGTCTATTAATTGACCAACACTAAATAATAGCAAGACAGCAGTACTTTCAAACCATCCACTAAATTGAGTAATGGCGCTCAAAAATCCGATAATAGTGTATAATAATGGCCCTATATAGGGTATAAATGTTAATGTTCCTGATAAAATTCCAATAGCTACAGAATGCTTCAGCCCAATTATGCTAAGGCCCACGGAGTAAAAGATCATCATGACTATACATACGTTTAACTGTCCCTTTAGGTAATTAGATATAATGAAATCTACTTTGGAAAAATAACCTGCAGCTTTTTCTCTGTAAAGAATGGGAATTAGTTTATTAGCCTTTTCTACAATTGCAGGCCAATCACGTAATACATAAAAAAACACCACAAGCGTAATAGCTATTAATGATACCATGTAAATCAAATTAAAGCTTGAATTTAGCACTTGAATTATAAGATTACTGCCCATACTAAGAGCATTTATAAAATAAGATATATAATCACTGTAATTTTCTACTAGATTTTTAGACAAGTGATCAAATAAACTATCTTCAGTTTTTATATTAAGAAATTCTAGCACAGAAGGAATCACTTTAAGCTTTAATGAAGGTATCTTATTCACTAAGAAATTTAATATTAAAGTAATTTGAAAATATATAATAGGTAAAACAAATGTGATAACTAATATAAAAGCTATCAATAAGGTAAGTATTATAAAAACTACAGAACATGAACGTGGTATTCTATATTTTTCAAACTTGGTTACTAGCGGGTTAAATAGATGTGCAACAAAAACAGATATTAGACACGGAACAATCATAGGACGCATCAAAAATAATGCCCCTATTATGAAAAGCAGTACACAACAAATAGTTATATGACGTTTTTGCATGTGTTTAGAATAGTTAATTTACCGAAAAATATACAGTTTTTTGTAAGTACTATCTATTCATTATTTTATTAGGCATGAGATCAACCAAATTTTCACTCAATTGCCAACTAGATAAAACCCCGTTATGCGGGTTATCTGTAAAGCCTCTCAGATTAACGATCTTAATCGAATTTCTATTTAACAATAGATCATCTACTGCCTTTGCCAATTGTGCAGGATATGGTATTAAGGTGTCTCTTTCATGATTAATGACTACTATTGGTATATTATCATTTTGTAGCTTTTGTATATTGCTTACTATATCAAAATCTAAATTTAGGACCTTAAGCATCTTTTTCAATAAGCATGAGGGCAGTACACTTAAAATTTTTGCTTGAGGAATTGGAAAATGCTTTATTGCATTATGAAAAGAGCTGAAAGTGCTAGTAAAAATAACGCCTCCAAGTTTAATATTTTTGTCTGTAAAATATTTTAATACTTCTGATGCAACTGCTCCTCCAAAGGAATGGCCGAAAAGTATGATGTTTTCAGGTTTTACACCCTTGTCCATTAATTCATTGATTTTTTTTATCGCAGACTGAGATAAGCTTTTATTCTTATTTATAAATGGAATCATGAGTATTGATATAGACAAAAAAGTGCAAATCAAAGCTGATAATATTGCTGAATTCGCTGTCCTAGACGTCATTGGGTTGGTAAATAATATCAGAGCGGGTGATAATATGGATATTCCTAAAAATAAGAAACTAGCTATTGCGTAAGTTATATAGTTTTGAAATGCAATTGGGTATTTATGTGCATGAGTGTAGAAATTAGACCTATGGAGATATGTAGATCTATCTTGTATATACCTGGACGCATTTTTATAATTATCACCTATTCCATGAAAAAATATAAGATGTATCTCATTTTCTTTATTATACTTAGCAACGTGCATTATTTCCCTCTAACATATATTACACCTAGTAAAAGAATATTCTTTTTTGAGAATTGGATCAAACTTTTTTAAAATGCTAGATAACTTGTATTAACAACGAAAATGATAAGCATGTACACTAACAGACTTGAGGAATACAAGATAGCAGCATTAATAGTTGCAGCAGGAGTAGGCAGTAGATGCAATGCCAAAATCCCTAAACAGTATATAAAACTGGCAGGTAAGTCTGTTTTATTTCACACAATTAGAAAATTCTTAGCTAATCAGTACATAAGTTACATAAGAGTGGTAGTAAATGAAAGTCAAAAAGATTTCTATAAAGAAGTTACGTCATCAACTATAGATACTAAATTGCTGAGTCCAGTATGTGGAGAAAAAAGCAGGCAGAGTTCAGTTAAACTTGGACTGGAGAGTTTGCAAAAGATCAATCCAGATTTTGTTATTATACATGACGCTTGTAGGCCTTTTGTATCAAATATTCTAATAAACAACTTGATTGAATCTATGATTAATGGTCAATATACAGGAGTAGTTCCAGCAATAGAAGTCGAGGATACTATATCGTTGGTGAGTAATAATTTCGTTGAATCTACGATTTCAAGAGAAAAACTTAGAGCCATACAAACCCCTCAAATTTTTAATTTCAGAGAATTATTATCGTGCCATCAGTCAGTCAAAGAATTTACTGATGATTCATCACTAATGGTGGAGCATAAAAAACATGTTGCGATTATTGAAGGTAAGAAAAAGAATTTTAAGTTAACTACAAAAGAGGATATCAATATGGCAAAACTTCTCTTTGGAGAGCCAAAATTGCGTGTCGGAACCGGTTATGATATACATAAATTTGTTAAAATTCAAAATGATGCTAAGAGCTTTATAAAAATTTGCGGTGTGGAAATTGAGCATGATATGGCAATAGAGGCACATTCCGATGGTGATGTTGCAATACATGCAATCGTTGATGCAATACTCGGAGCACTAGGATGTGGCGATATAGGAGAACATTTTCCTCCTAATTCCTCTAAATGGAAGGATTGCAATTCATCTCATTTTCTTGACTTTGCTGCTAAAAAAGCACAGAAAAAAGGATATAGCGTGTCTAATTTAGATATTACTATAGTTTGTGAAGAGCCTAAAATATCGCCTTACAAAGCAGGAATGAAGGAATTCATATCAAAAATATTAGAAATTAATGGTGAATTCGTAAATATCAAAGCAACCACAGCGGAAAAATTAGGTTCTATTGGAAGAAATGAGGGAATAGCAACGTATGCTTCTGTGCTATTGCGTGCAAATTTTTATTGAAGGTAGAAACGAAATAACTTACTTGACAAACTCCACCATTTCACTTCCATTGCAAGGAAAATGGGAAGGTTTGTCAAGAAATTTCTATGAGCTACTTTCGACATTAATAGCTGATTCAAGTCTTCTATTCAAAATTTTCAATATAAAATCCAATTCATTTGAGTTGTTATAACGTATCATGACTTTACCCTTAGAATTACTGTCATTAATTTTGATCTTTAAACCAAGCTGAGAAGATATAGCTCCTTCTAATGCTGCCATATCTTGATTTTTAGTACACTTATGCTCTTTTCGGTCGTTATTTTGTTGTAAGTCTTTTATCAATTTTTCAGTTTGTCTAACGCTCAGGCCCTGAGAAACTATTCTTTCTGCAAGACTTTCCGCATTTTCAACATTAATCAATGCCCTTGCATGGCCCATAGACAATTTTTTCTCGTTGATCATTGTTATCACTCCATCAGGGAGTGATAACATTCGAGTCATATTGGTTATGTGACTGCGGCTTTTGCCTAAAGTTGAAGCTAGTTCTTCGTGTGTATAGGAGAATTCATCTATTAGTTTCCTATACGCTTCACCTTCTTCTATTGGATTAATGTCTTGCCTCTGTATGTTCTCAATTATCGATACTTCTAAGCATTCCTTGTCATTTAAATCTTTTATGATGACTGGCACACTATCAAGATTTGCAATTTTACTTGCCCGCCAACGACGTTCCCCTGCTACTATTTCATAATCGTCATCATTTGGATCTTTGCGCACCACAATAGGCTGTATAATGCCATTTTTCTCTATCGAACTTGCAAGTCCTTTCAATGACTCTTCATCAAAATATTTTCTCGGCTGAAATTTGCTCGGATGCAGTAATGAAACGGGTAATCGATCTTCCTTATTATCATAATTATCGCCTATGAGGCCGGCAAGACCTCTACCTAAGCGCCTATTATCCTTCACGCCGCACCCTCACTTATCAGCTTTTTCTCTTTACAGATGCTCATGTGTTTCTTTAAAATTTCTTTTGCCAAACTTATATATGCTTGCGCACCAGGACACTTAAAATCATATACAATAGCGGGTTTCCCATGAGAAGGCGCTTCTGATAACCGTACGTTACGTGGAATAATGGTCTCATACAATGGGATGATAGTTTTATATACTTTATCATTTAAATACTGGCAAATATCATTTTTTATCTGCTCACTAAGTTTGTTGCGTCTGTCATACATTGTGAGCAATATTCCTTCTATTAGCAGGAAAGGGTTTAGGTTATTTCTTTTTATCAGCTCTACAGTCTTAACTAAATGGCTCAATCCTTCCAGAGCGAAAAATTCACACTGAAGAGGAACAATAATCGAGTCAGCAGCGGTCAGAGCATTGATAGTAAGCAGACCAAGTGATGGAGGACAATCGATAATTATGTACTCATAATTATTACGTACTTTCTCTAGCGTATCTTTTAGTACGAATTTTCCCTGCTCAAGTTGTGATAGCTCAATTTCTGCAGCTGATAAGTCAACCACTGATGAAATCAGCGATAGATTTGGAATTTCCTTTATATTGAAAATTGCCGATTCCACCAATTCACTTTCGCTGCTCAGCAGTATTTTATATATATTTTTTTCTTCCCTGCTACGATAAGAAATCCCAAGTCCTGTACTAGCATTTCCTTGAGGGTCAAGATCTACCAGTAAAGTACTTTTTCCCACAGCAGCAAAGGCTGTTGATAAATTTATACTAGTTGTAGTTTTACCAACTCCACCCTTTTGATTTACTATTGCAATGATCTTGCTCACGCCTTTTATCTTATGTATAAAATAACTCTATTGTATATATGCAAGAAATTTTTGCATTAGAAAAATTTTTTTGTTGCCAGTCATGCTCAAAGTAAACTGCCTTTTTTTGTCTTGTGTAACACACTTTGAACCTTATTTCCTAACTCATTCAGAGTAAATGGTTTGGGTAAAAAATGGAAGTCTTCTATATTGATTTCATCGCTCTTTAAAAAAGCATCCTCTGCATACCCAGAAATAAAAATAACTTTGATGTTTGGCCTATGTATCAATGTTTCTTTAACTATTTCTGGACCACTCACCTCTGGCATGATTACATCAGTGATTATTAGATCTATGTGTTGATTTTTTTTTCTAATGATCTCTAGTGCCTCGCTGCCTATACTCGCTTCTATTACATTAAATCCTTTTCTTGTAAGAGCCTTAGCAGTAAATTCCCTTACTGAATCTTCATCTTCAATTAATAAAATTATACCATTACCTTTAATCTCTACCGGTTTCTCTATTTCTTTACTATCTTCCTCTTTATCATTTTCATCCGATATGTAAACTATCGGCAAAAATATGCTAAATTTAGTTCCACGATTCACTTTGCTAGCAACATAGATGTATCCTTCGGTTTGTTTAATAATGCCATATACAGTAGAGAGGCCAAGACCTGTACCAGAAGTAATATCTTTGGTAGAAAAAAATGGATCAAATGCCTTTTCAATTATATCACTCGTCATTCCACATCCAGTATCAATCACTTCAATCACAACATAATTCCCATGTTCAATCGTTTCCTTATCTGGAGAAAACATATCCTGAGGTGTAGAATTTAATGAATCAACCTTTTGATTAAAGGTTCGTATAGTTAACTCTCCCCCCTTTTCCATAGCAGCACCAGCATTAACTGCTAAGTTAAGCATAACTTGCTCTAATTGTCCTTGGTCAGCCCTAACAGCACCCAAATCGCTACCATAATAAATATTAAATTTTATATTTTCACCTATTAATCTTTTGATCATTTCATAAAGATTAGCTATCGTACCATTTACATTAATAATCTTTGGCTGCAAAGTCTGTCTTCTTGAAAAAGCAAGCAGTTGTCTTACTAAATTTGACCCACGTTTTGCATTTTGCTGTATCTGTATTATATCTCCAAAAGATGGATCGCTAGCTGAGTGCTGGAGTAAAAGCAAATCACAAAATCCTATTATTCCGGTTAATATATTATTGAAATCATGTGCAATACCACCTGCTAACTGCCCTATAGCTTGCACCTTTTGATAATGCTCAAGTTTTATCTCTAGTTTTTTACGTTCAGTATTATCAATAAAATAACAAAGTATGAACATCACTTTATTATGAAGAAACTTATTAAAATATATTTTCATGTTATTACCGCCATTGAGCTGCACATCAAAGGACGCATTATTTATCCTATTACTTGAAAAATATTCACGCACTTTCATATGATAACCATCTGATATCAATGCAAAGATAGAACCATTATTTGACCCCGCAAGTCTTACTAATGCTATATTTTTCTTTATAAAATTGCCATTTATGTCGCATTGTGCAATAGCAATTGACGAATTTGTAAAACAAGGGTGTAGTTGATAATCAACAATATTTGATTCAGTTGGTGTTATAAAGCCGTGTATATAGCTATGATTGTATTTATCACAAAATATAGCAGTACTCATATAAGCCTTAAATGGAGCACCGCTTATAGTAAAAAACATAATTTCATTTTTGGTTATTGTATCGTCATACTTAGATTGAGATATAAAATCATTGATTGAGCTACCTTTTTCCAATTTTTTTAGTTCAAACATGTCTAAAAATCTTTTATTTACAGATAAGATACCTCCTTTTGTATTTGCAACGTAAGTTGCTATATTGTGTTTCTCTATCAACTCTTCATATACCTGCTCTTTGTTTACCTGTGTTGCCTTCAGTACAAAATACCCATTCGGTCTTGCTATTGGGGCTAATGATAAATTTAAAGTCTTATTACTATTTATAGCAATTTGTGGATTATCCGGTATTGGTTCAGAGAGCAAAAGAAAGTTAGATATTCTACTCTTCTTGCTTAAGGAAATGCATACTTTTACAGAAGTGTTATTTCTTAACGCATGATAGAGTGATTTTCTGTCTTTTTCTGAAACATCTCCTGCTTCAAGAATTTTATCTAGCGTAACATCATCGTTTATGTGATCTTTAAACCTTTCGTAGAACCTCGCATCAGCATAAATAATACCCTCATCTTTATGTAAAATGAGACAAAACTCTGTATTATGATTCAGTGCATTTGCAAATATTGCATTTTGAAACTCTATGATATTAAGTAGATACTTGTAACGTTTTATATTATATACCACAAAGAGAGTCATTAGAGTACTAATTAATAAATTAATCTCTATATTAACATGCTGACTATATACATTAGAAAAATAGAGTACTGATATTGCTATTGGAGGTAAGAACATAATGACTGCCATCACAATAATTGACATCCCATAATTTCTTAGTATGAAGTCAACTCTGTTCTCTTTTTTGTTATCTATGTATCTTTTACTCATTATTGTTGCTTGGCATCCTTGCACATATAAAAATATTCTACTATATTGATTTAATTATTATAGATTTATTAACATCCTTGATGAGTAGTTACTATCCCAATCTAATTGAGTCCTGTAAATATAGAGTACAATAATATTAATAAGCCAACAGAAGGCATTATGGAAAAACAAAAGACACAAGCATTTGAATGGTTTTGCGCACTGAGAAACAAGATCACCGAATCTTTCTTATCAATTGAGGTACAGTCATTCACAGAACCAAAAATCGAAAAAAGAAAGTGGAACCGACCAGGTGGAGGAAGTGGTGAATCTACAATTATCTTTGGTAATATTTTTGAAAAAGTTGGAGTAAACGTTTCAAGAGTATACGGAAAGCTCGCAGACTCAGCCATTAATGAAATTTCTGGTGCAAGTGAAAGCAATGGAGAATTTTGGGCAAGCGGTATATCTTTAGTGTCTCACATGCAATCTCCCCTTATCCCTGCAGCACATATGAACACAAGGCTGATATATACCTCAAAACAATGGTTTGGTGGAGGAATGGACTTTACTCCAATTTATAAAGATGAGGAAGATTATAAGTACATTCACGAATCAATTAAAGCAACTTGCGATGAGTTCAACATCGAATATTATCCGAAATTTAAAAAGCAATGTGATGATTACTTTTTTTTACAACATAGAAAAGAGCCACGTGGTATTGGTGGAATTTTTTATGACAATCTAACTTCTGGCAACTGGAAAAATGATTTTGAGTTCACAAAAGCAGTAGGTGAAGCTTTTTTAGAAATTTACTTGCACATCATACACAAATATATGCACAAATCTTGGACAAAAGAACAACGAGAAGAACAATTGATAAAACGTGGCAGATATGTGGAGTTCAATCTTCTTTATGATCGTGGTACAAGGTTTGGTTTAATGACTAATGGTAACCCCGATGCAATTATGATGTCGATGCCGCCTCTTGTTAAGTGGGTGTGAAAAGCGGTTATTAATATAAAATAAATCGTTATAGTTTAAAATTGTACCACAATGGTGAGCTTTTATATAGAGGGGTACAATCATGGGTATAGTAGATAGTTTTTTAATTAAATCCGCTAGAAATAGCAATATAAGAGGCGTGAGGCTAGCTTTAAGTCTTCATAATATAGTAAACAGCTTTGAAAAACTCTTTTCTAGAATTAATCCTTTTAGGAACAAGGGGTCATTTGACTTGAATAATGATCAAACTTTAAATCGAGCTTTAGAGTATGCAGTAACAAATCTTGATCATAATGTAATGACGTTACTTATTAGTGCTGGAGCAAATATTAATGAAATAAATAATAGTATAGGAAATGTAATCCTTCAATACAAAATAGCATCAGAAGCTATGCAGTACGGAGATAAGGACAGTCTCAAAGATCGTAAAGAAAAATGTTGTTTAGTGCTTGGTGAGCTAATAAAAAAAGAAAGAAAAGAAATATTGGAGATTTTGAAACAAACGGAAAGTTGTGACAAGCTTAAAGAGGAAGTAGAGCTAAAATTTAAGGCCAACTCACCTAAAAAACCTCCTAGAATTTTTGAACATGATGATATTTTACTTTTAAAAGAGCCCATTTATGATGAGGTATATGACGCTAAGGTTAGTAACTCATTAGAAGAGTTGAGCGTATCGGAAGAATCCATTTATGCTGAAGTATATGATTTGCATAAAAGATCTACCGAAAATTTATCATTGAAAGATAGTGGTTATTCTAGTATATCAGGAGAACCTATTTATGAAGATGTAGATGATTTCTCAGAGCAAAAAAAGCCCACTAGCTTAAATCATAAAGAGCAACCAGAGCCTATTTATGCTAAAGTAGATTTATCGAAAAAGAGATCAGAAAGACAAGCAAAACATATAAAAGATAATTCTGGGACTTATCATGGATTAGTGAAGGATAAAGTGAATAATTTGCAAGTAAAACTAAATGAGCAAAGTACTAATAAGCCAGCGAGTCAGCAAATCAAGACCAAGGCTGGCTTTAACGTAAAAGAAATAAGGCAAAATTTTGAGCGTAGAGATTCTGGATATGATTCTGGCTATGATTCAGATACAAAAGTTGAACAAAAATTAGATTTAGGATCTAAAGCTCCTAAATCTGAGATAGGTTCAGTAAGCATTGAACATGGGGTAATAGGAGGCTGTCGATATAAAATCACTGATATATCACTCTAACTGTGTGATTCAAAATAATTGAATTGACTTTATATGTATAATCGATATAACTCAGTTAGATTCAAGTCGACTCTTTCGTCTAGTGGTTAGGACACCACCCTTTCACGGTGGTAACACGGGTTCAAATCCCGTAAGAGTCACTCAAACAGAATGCAAATAACTAAAGTTTTGAATGAAAAAAATTAGGCTTTATGTTGAAGAAGCTTTATCACAAAATGTAAGTTTGGCGCTTCATCCACGACAAAGTCACTATATTTACAATGTAATGCGGCTTAAGAAGCATGATAACATCTATCTTTTTAATGGAAAGGATGGAGAATGGTTAGGAGAAGTAGTGAATATATCAAGTAAATCGACAAAAATTATAATAAAAGAACGCACTAAACAACAACAACATGAAAAAAATCTATATTTGTATTGTGCTCTGGTAAAAAGCGGCGCCTTAAGCAACATAGTAAGACAAGCAACTGAAATGGGAGTAACCTGCATTCAATTTATTTCAACAGAACGTACAGTAGTAAAAAACATTAACCTAAGTAGAGCGAAATTACAGGCAATTGAAGCTGCGGAACAATCCGGTAGGACAAGTATACCACAGATTTTTCTTCCTATTAATTTCTGTGAATTATCCGATTCCCAGAATAAAAATTTTGTTTTGTGTGATGAAACAGGTGAAGGACAACCTCCTAATAAAGTTCTAAAAGGCAAGAAAAACGTTGCTATTATTGTTGGCCCCGAAGGTGGTTTTTCATCTTACGAACTTGATTCTGCCAATAAATTTTGTCAGAAACTGAGTCTAGGAAAAAGAATTTTGAGAGTTGATACTGCTGTAGTTGCTGCATTAACCTTCACCAATTGGTATAGCTAGATTTTTTAATATGGCTAGTGCAACTTGACACTCTATATAAAGAAATCTGCATTATATTTTTCCTAAAAGAAATAAATGAAACTTGCATTTTTCCGAACTATCGATACTCTTAGTAAAGAAGTCGGGGCGTAGCGCAGCCTGGTAGCGCATTTGGTTTGGGACCAAAGGGTCGGGAGTTCAAATCTCTCCGCCCCGAGATTAGAAAAATTACAAGAGCACTGTAACCTAAGAGCAATTTTTATCAGCAAGTAAATGATTGACAGCAGAATGAAGCTTTTTTCATATAAATCACTGCATATCATATTCTATCGCTCAAGTTTATAAAATAATTGACAATGTTAATTTTCTAATTTATAAATGGATTTTGAAGTGATTACCGAAGGAGGTATAGAGTTTGATTGAAGTATCAGTCCATTATGGTGATGTAGATAGAGCTCTTCCAGTGTTGAGAAAAATAATTCAAAAGGAAGGAAGAGGGCTCAAAATGAAAAAAAAATATCACGAAAAGAAATCAGAGAAAACAGCTAAAAAAAAAGCTGAAGCAAGGAAAAAGAGGTATCAGCAAGAATGCAGAAGACAGCGTTATGGTTGGTAGTTTTTACTAAGGTTAATAATTAGTTATCTTATGAATATTCATGAATATCAAGCAAAGGAAATTTTACACAAGTTTAATGTCCCGGTACCAAAGGGTTTTGTTGCTACATCTGCAGAAGGAGTAGAAACTCAAATAAATCAACTAAAATCTGACGTGTTTGTGGTTAAAGCTCAGATTCATGCAGGTGGTAGGGGTAAGGCTGGTGGTGTAAAGCTAGCAAAGTCAGTTGAAGAAGCTCAACAGTTTGTAAAGAACATGATTGGTATGACTTTAGTTACTCATCAAACAGGGCCAAGCGGGCAGCAAGTAAGAAAAGTGTACGTTGAAGAAGGCTCAAGCATTAAGAAAGAGTATTATTTAAGCCTGGTAATCGACCCGAAGCTCAGTAGGCCAATATTCATATTTTCCTCAGAAGGTGGAATGGACATCGAAGAAGTGGCAAAAAATTCTCCTGCAAAAATTGTGAAATTTGATATTGATTCTGCTACAAGTTTTGATAGCAGCAAGTTAAGCAGCAGTTTTCATTTGAGTCCAGAACAAATAGAAAAGATATCGAACATTGCAAAAAAAATATATGATGCGTTTATTGCAACTGACGCGAGCCAAATTGAAATTAATCCACTGGTTGAAACAAATTCTGGAGATTTTATTGCGCTCGATGCGAAAATTAATTTCGATGACAATGCTTTATATCGTCACCCAGAAATTATGGAACTTCGTGATTATGATGAAGAAGTGAAAGAAGAGATAGAGGCTTCAAAGTATGGGCTCAGTTACATCAAAATGGATGGCAGTATTGGTTGCATGGTAAACGGTGCAGGTCTTGCGATGGCAACAATGGATATAATAAAATACTACGGAGCAGAGCCTGCTAACTTTTTGGATGTTGGTGGTGGAGCGAGTAAAGAAACTGTAACTGAAGCATTTAAAATCATATTGTCTGATAGCAACGTAAAAGGAATTCTGGTTAACATATTTGGTGGTATAATGCGTTGCGATATTATCGCAAGTGGAATTGTTGCGGCTGCAAAAGAAATGAGCATTAAAGTTCCTCTAGTGGTTAGATTATCAGGTACTAATTTTGAAGAAGGAAAAAAAATCTTAGAAGAGTCAGGATTAAATATTATTGCTGCAGATGAACTGGGTGATGCTGCGCAAAAGATAGTAAAAGAGGTAAAATAAAGCATGTCCGTTTTAGTAAACAAAGATACAAGATTAATATGCCAGGGTTTTACTGGTGCACAAGGCACATTTCATTCAGAGCAAGCAATTGATTACGGAACGAAAATGGTGGGAGGTGTAACTCCTGGAAAGGGTGGTAGCACTCACCTTAATTTACCGGTTTTTAATACTGTAGCAGAAGCCAAAGAAAAAAACGGTGCAAATGCCACAGTTATATATGTACCTGCTAAATTTGCTGCTGCTGCAATACTTGAAGCAATAGATGCAAAAATAGAATTGATAATTTGTATTACAGAGGGCATTCCTATACTTGATATGGTGAAAGTTAAGCGTGCGCTTATCGGCTCAAAAAGTCAATTGATTGGTCCCAACTGCCCGGGAATTATTACACCTGAAGAATGCAAAATAGGAATTATGCCTGGCCATATCCATAAGCGTGGACACATAGGAATTATGTCTCGCTCCGGAACTTTAACTTATGAAGCGGTAGCACAAACAACCGCTGTTGGTCTTGGTCAGTCAACATGTATAGGAATTGGAGGGGATCCAGTTCATGGTATGACATTTGTTGACTGTATGGAGCTCTTTTTAAAAGATGACGATACTCATGGTATTGTAGTTATTGGTGAAATAGGTGGAAACGAAGAAGAAGATGTATCACATTTTGTGAAAACAGAAAAAACTAAAAAGCCAATCGTTGGTTTTGTAGCAGGCCAAACGGCACCTCCAGGAAGACGTATGGGACACGCTGGAGCAATCATCTCTTCCAGCGGTGGAAGTGCTGGTGCAAAGTTAGAGGTTATGCGCAGTGCTGGGATTGCGATTGCAGAAACCCCTGCTGTGATTGGTAAAAAGGTGTTAGAAGTAATGAGTGTCAGTGCCTAGCCTAGGTCATAAAAACCCTATATCCCCAGTCATCAGTATATTTTTTGACCACTCAATCAGTAACTGACCTCCTGGTAAATGCACTGAAGTTTGTTTAGTAGCCAAACACTTACGAAGTATAGATGCAACAAATGCTGCACAAGCCGCACTACCACATGAAGCAGTAATACCTGTTCCTCTTTCCCAAACTCTTAAGTTTATTTCTCCAGATTTTTCTATTTGTGCAATACTAACATTTGTTTTCTGAGGAAATAATTCGTGATTTTCTAGCTTTGGTCCTAAATTCTGCAATGGTATTTCGCTTATGTTATCAACAAAAAAAACTATATGAGGGTTACCAATATTTACTGCAACTGGCTCTTTCAGCATTTCAAGCTCTATAGGTAGATAAAGGGGATCGCATTCACAAGAAAGAGGAATTTCATTCCATTTAAGCAGTGGTTTACCCATATTGACCTTTATTGATTTATCACCTACTTTAAAACATTCTAAGATACGATTATTTATCAGCTCAATAGTGATATATTCAGTACCTTTTTCTAACATTATCAAATATCCAACACAGCGTGCTGCGTTTCCACACATTTCAGCTCGACTACCGTCAGCATTGTAGATATGCATAAAGCAGTTTGCAGCATTAGACATTGTTATAATTATCACTTGATCACAACTGCCTTGATCAGCAATTTGTCTATAATTCCAGTCTAAATTATTTGCTGAACGTGAGTCTATGATAACAAAACTATTGCCAGTACCGTGCATCTTTACAAACGGGATCTTGTCTGTTAGGTTACTTACCATTATAGCAAAATTACATAAGTGAAAATTTTTCTTCTAATTACAGCTGTTTTGTATTCTATAGTTTTCTGTAATGTAAGTGCTAAGTCAATACCGGAGAACAGCAAAATGCTCTTTTGGCAAACTGGAGTTAGAAAGGGAGCAAATGTTTTCAATAGAAAAGTTGATAGTGACTTAATCAAATCAGCAAAGGAATACAAAATTGGTTTTATTCGTCTTGCTCCTGACAAATTTGAAACTACGCAACGTGACTTCCTCTTAGGCAATGCAGACAATTATCCTGGCCTGATTTCCAAAGATCTGAAAGTTCTGAAAGATGTTTTAGATGCTTTTCATCAATAAAAAATACCAGTAGTATTAACGATGCTTAGCTTACCTGGATCTAGATGGAAGCAAAATAATAACGATAAAGATGATTTACGTTTATGGTCAGATCAAGCTTTTCAAAAACAAGCAGCAAAATTTTGGCAAGATCTTGCGAAAGAGCTTAAAGATCATCCTGCTATTGTTGGATATAATATCTTAAATGAACCACATCCAGAAAGGCTTTATAATACTGCAGATTCGGCTATTTATAACGTAGAACAAAGCATTGACCTAAAAACCCCTATCATACTGGACAGCAGTAATTATGGCGATCCTCAGGCTTTCGATAAATTAAAACCACTTAATGATCACAATGTTCTTTATTCATTTCACATATACGAGCCTTTTGTTTATACAAATTTAAAACTAAACCAGGGGAAATTTTTCTATCCAGGATATATTTGTTCTGCTGACACAAATAAAACAGAGTACTGGAATAGAAATACACTCAGATCATATATAGAACCAGTCAAAGTTTTCCAAGAGAAATATAATATACCAAATTATAAGATCTTTGTTGGAGAGTTTGGCGGGCATCGCTGTTCAAAAGGATTAGAGAACTATTTTCGAGATCTTACTTCTATTTTTAATGAATATAATTGGCACTTTGCTGTTTATGGTTTTCGTGAAGACGTGTGGGACGGTATGGACTATGAACTTGGAAACGAGAAGCTTTCATGGAAAGACTGGCAAGCAATTGAAAAAGGTACAATGAAAAAAAATTACTTACCAGATAATCCTATTTTTAAGGTATTGAGAGAGGGGTGGTCAAAGTAAGTTAACTAGTTTTTGGCCACTCATCATAAAAAAATATTTCTTCTATTGGTCTTCTT
Source organism: Wolbachia endosymbiont (group B) of Parapoynx stratiotata (assembly GCF_947250635.1). NCBI lineage: Bacteria > Pseudomonadati > Pseudomonadota > Alphaproteobacteria > Rickettsiales > Anaplasmataceae > Wolbachia > Wolbachia endosymbiont (group B) of Parapoynx stratiotata. The sequence continues at coordinate 1,456,897 of NZ_OX366335.1, forward strand.
TTTTTCTTACTTGTTTCAGCGCCATCTTCTTCGTAACCAACCGCTATCACTGACATTAAATTAAAATCATCGGATATGTTGAATTTTTCTACTATTTTATCTCTATCAAATCCACCCATTTGATGAGCCATTAAGTTCATAGCTGCAGCCTGTAGCATAAGTGCATAATTTGCTGCACCAGTATCGTGATTAGCCCAAAAATTTTCACCTTTGTCAGATTTACGGAAATTCTTAGCGCTTAGAGATATAATTAGTATTTGTGCATCTTTTGCCCACTTTTGATTAGATTCATCAAGGCAATTTAGCAGCTTTTCCCATGCGCTTTGATTGTTCTGTTTGTTGCATATTACGTATCTCCAGGGTTCATCACCAAAACATGAGGGAGTCAGCCTTACAGCTTCCATTAAAATATCCATGTCTTCCTGAGATATTGCTCTTGTAGGATCGTATGAACGTCCGCTGTGTCTTGCTTTCATCAACGATAATAGATCTTGTTTACTCATCATTTTTAGTTTAATAGTGCATAAATAATTCATTGTAGCACAATATGAGCAAAATTTAAATTGCAAAACCTCTCATACACATATATGACATTTAATAAGTTATTTTTATTGGGAAAGTATGTTTATAACACAATCTAGCAGCAGATCAACACTGGCTGAAATATTGTCTTGCGTTTTACTTTTATTCTTGATGGCTCAAATAAGCATACCATTGCAGCCTGTGCCTATCACATTGCAAACTTTAGGAGTAATGCTTATTGGGCTTAAATTTAACCACAGAACAGCATTCTATTCTGTGCTTACATATCTATCACTTGGTGCAGCAGGATTGACTGTTTTTGCGAATTTTTCTAGTGGTTATCACATTTTTCTCGGGCCAACAGGTGGATATTTGATTGGCTGTTTAGTTGCTGTTGTAGTAATGAGCAGAGTAAATGAATTACTGAACTCTAAATATAAATCATTTATGTGTAATTCTTTAAGTTGTCTGGCGGGTACATTCGTAATCTTTATTTGTGGTATTAGTTGGCTTACTATTTACGTGGGTCTGAAACAAGCAATAATGGTAGGTGTTTTACCATTCATCCTTCCTGGTTTGGTAAAAATTTTTCTACTTGTAGCAGCTTTGCAGTATTTGAAAAAGTGATAAGGTTTCGTCCTCATCATTTTATGTGCACTCTTGCATTTCAAGGGTATGGATATTCTCAGAGCTTTGTAGAAAATTACAAAAAGATAGCAAGTAAAGTAATTAGTGATCCTAATACTAAAATCGAAGTAGTTGATAATCTTGACACTATTTGTAGTGTTTGCCCAAACCAGACTAAACAAGGTAAATGTACCACACAAGCTAAAGTTTTAGAGCTAGATAGAAGGCATATGGAAATTTTAGGAATAAAAATTGGCGAGATTTTGACCTGGAGTAAAGCAGTAAAAAGAATTAGAAAGAAAATGTCTTTAGAGAAATTTGACTACGCATGTGAGGAGTGTAATTGGCAACCATATGGGATGTGTAGAAGTGCTCTTTTAACTCATTCTAAATAGTATCTGCCAATTAATAATATCTTTATTGTTATATTAGATAAGTAATTTAGCATTTATGAATTTGTAATGTGTTGCGTATAGTTCAAAGAAATAAGATTTACTGGTTACGCGCTTCAGCCAATGCCACAACACTAGGATCTATGTTTGTCTGCATGTTAATTTGCGTTGTGATTTTATGGAGGTCTTCTGTTACCTATGCTAGTGAAAATTTGGAGATACAGAAGGTCTTTGATAGTGTTGTCAAGCATATAAAAGCTGATAAAAAATATAAAGATCTTGATGTTATCGAGAGAAAAAGTGACAAATTTAATATCAAAATTTCGCAGAATTCTGGCAAGAATTTTGACATATACTCTATTTTAAAAAAAGCAAAAGATTCCTTTGAGTTAGGAGATAGTGAAACAGCTACTTCTCTCCTCAATCAGATTATCGCAAAATTTCCTTATCATGAAAGTGCTTTAATTGGACTAGGGAACATCTATTACGCTAACAAAGAATTTAAAAAAGCTGTAGAGATTTACACAAGACTGTTAAAAGAATATCCTAGCAACCCTTATGTATTAAAGAATTTTCTGACGATAATCTCACAATATGATCCTAATTTAGCATTGAGTGAAATGTTGAAATTGTATGATACACTCAGAAATAGCGCCCCTTTATCAGCAAATTTAGGTTTGATCTATATGAAAAAAGGGGATTACGTAAAAGCTAAAGAATATATGAAAGCAGCAATTTCTTTAGATCAAAACAATATTTTTTATACCTATAATTTAGCTGTTATTCTAGATAAGCTCTCAGATTTTAAAAATGCCACAGCATGTTATTCAAAGTTGTTGAACATGTCAAAAAATGCAAGTGAAAGAATACCTTTATACAAGGTAGCAGCAAGGCTAAAATTTATACAACTCCATAGTGCGCACTCAGCGATTCCATAAGAGTTGCTTGTATCGCTATTTTTGTTTACAACAACAACATTGAACTATAGAATTATATCTAGAGGGGCAATTAGCTCAGCTGGTAGAGCATCTCGTTTACACCGAGGAGGTCGGCAGTTCAAGTCTGTCATTGCCCATTAGCCTAGTTGAATATTAATATTACAATTATTTCAATCAAAGTATAGAAAATGCAAGACAACATAGTACCAGTTTCAATAGTGAAAGAGCTAGAGGATTCTTATCTCTCCTACGCAATGAGTGTGATCATAAGTCGAGCTATACCTGATGTGCGAGATGGATTTAAACCTGTTCATAGGCGCATATTATACGCAATGTCGAGGGCTGGGTTCGATGCCGGTAAACCGTATAAAAAAGCAGCTCGTATAGTCGGAGATGTAATGGGAAAATATCACCCACATGGTGACATGGCTATCTATGACTCCTTGGTCAGGATGGCTCAAGATTTTTCTCTTCTTTTACCACTTATTGATGGGCAAGGTAACTTTGGTTCGATAGATGGAGATCCGCCAGCTTCAATGCGATATACAGAAGCAAGGCTCCACAGAGTGTCGCATTTTTTACTAAATGATATTGACGAAGATACAGTTGATCTTAGGCCAAACTATGATGGAAATGAAACAGAGCCTGTTGTACTGCCTGCAGAATTTCCGAATCTATTGGTAAATGGTGCAAGCGGTGTTGCAGTTGGTATGGCAACCAATATTCCTTCTCACAACCTTGGAGAAATAATAGATGCTTGTATGTTATATATAGATAATCCTGAAGTTACTTTGGATGAGTTACTTGAAGTGATGCCAGGACCGGATTTCCCAACTGGGGGAACGATTCTTGGAAGGTCTGGAATAAGATCAGCATTTGCAACGGGTCGTGGATCAATTGTTGTGCAAGGCAAGACTCACATGGAAGACCTGTCACAAGATAGGCAAGCAATAGTGATTGATGAAATACCTTACCAGGTAAATAAAGTAAAATTAATTGAGAAGATAGGTGAGCTTGTAAAAGAAAAAAGAATTGATGGCATAACAGAAATTAGGGATGAATCTGATAAGTCTGGTATTAGGGTAGTAATTGACCTCAGAAGAAATGCTGAAGCAAGTTTTATACTTAATCAAATATTGGGACTAACTCCACTAAGAAGTAGTTTTAGTGTTAACACTTTAGTCCTCAACAACAACAGGCCTGCTTTGATGTCGTTGAAAGAAATTATAGCTGCTTTTATTGATTTTAGAAAAGAAGTATTAATCAGGAGAACAGAGTTTCGTCTAAGAAAAACGAGGGAAAAAGCTCATATATATATAGGGCTCTACATTGCGGTCTTGAGCATAGATGAAGTGATAAAAATCATCCGTGGTGCAAAAGATCCTGCGGAAGCAAGTAGAGAACTTTTAAATAAAGAATGGAAAACTTCAGCTGAGATAAACACAATTATTGGATTAATCTCAGACAGCACAAGCTTTTTGAAAGACGGAGTGTATAGATTAACTGAGCTGCAAACGAAAGCTATTCTTGACATGAAATTGCAACGTTTAACAGGCCTTGAAAAAGACAAATTAGAAGCTGAGCTAAGTTCAATGATCAACCTGATAAAAGAATATATCGCTTTTCTTGGCTCAGGAGAGAAGTTGATGAAAGAAATAAAAAACAATCTACAAGAAATAAAGAACAGATTTACTGTGCCGCGAAAAACTTCAATAGAGGAATCAGATACGGACATTGAAGCTGAAGATCTAATTCCACAAGAGGATATGGTGATAACCGTAACTATGAATGGTTATATCAAGCGTGTGAAGCTTTCTCATTATAGAACTCAGCGTCGTGGTGGAAAAGGAAAGCTAGGACAAGGATTAAAAGAAGAGGATGTAACCACAAAATTATTTGTTGGGAATACCCACACTAGCCTTTTATTCTTTTCTAATATTGGCCGAGTTTATAGATTAAAAGTTTATAAGTTACCTATTGCAGAGCCAACTGCACGTGGAAGAGCACTTGTTAATATATTCCCGCTTAGCGATGGTGAAACTATAACTAATATAATGCCATTACCAAGTGAAAATGACGAAAATCAAAACATAGTTTTTGCTACTGCTCATGGGAACATAAGGCGCAACTCTTTAGCAGATTTTCACTATATTCCAAGCAATGGAAAAATAGCAATCAAGCTCGATGAAGGAGATAAGTTAATATCAGTTAAAGTATGCAATGAAATTGATCATGTTTTTCTTTCAACAAGATTCGGCAAAAGTATCAGATTTGTTGTAAGTGATGTGCGTCAATTTAAAAGTCGCAATTCAGATGGCGTAAGAGGTATCAAACTTGCAAAGAATGACAGCGTGATATCTATGACCATATTAAATGGGATAGGTGTAGCAACAGAAACAAAAGAACTTTACTTAAAAGTTCCACTTGCAAAAAGACTGGGAACTGCAATTAATAACTCCATTGATTCTAAATTGGAAAAGACTTTGAATGATTTAGGAATAGATAACAAACTGTTCTTAAAACTTGCAATGAATGAGGAGTTCATATTAACTATTACTGAAAATGGCTTTGGTAAAAGAACTTCTGCGTACGAGTATAGGGTAACAAATAGAGGTGGTGTTGGTATTACAAATATCCTTACTACCGACAGAAACGGTAATGTTGTTGCTAGCTTTCCAGTTGAACAGGGTGATAATATCATGCTTATTACAGATAAAGGAAAGTTAATTCGTATTTCAGTAAATGATATCAGAATTGCAGGACGTAGCACTCAAGGAGTCACTCTGTTTAAAACAGAGAGTAGAGAAAAGGTGGTGTCAGTAGCGAAAATTGAGGATCCCGATTCCACTGAAGATAGTATTTCCGAAATTGAAAACTCTGTTTCTTCTTAACTGTATAGCAAAGGTTAAGCAAATAGTGCAAATTTCTATTGATTAATCTATAATATTTAAATTAAAATATATGTCTATGTTCAAGTAGAGATTGATGGATAAGAAGTTAACTAAAAATAAAAAATCATTGACGAATGAGAAGAATAAAAAAACATCTCTTGTTAAAGATTTTGCCAAAAATAAGAGTAGAAGAGATTTTATCACATTAACTACGTGTGCCATGGCAGGTATAGGAGCTGCAAGCAGTCTTTGGCCATTGGTTAAGTCTATGAATCCTTCTGCTGAGGTTTTAGCGATGTCTACGGTTGAGGTTAATCTATCTGATATTCAAGAAGGACAAGGAAAAAAGGTAAAATGGCAAGGTAAGCCAGTATTTATCCGCAAGCGCACAAAACAAGAGATTGAGGCTGCAAGAGCCATAAATGCAGAAAATTTGAGAGATCCTGAATCAGATGAAAAAAGAGTATACAAAGGAAAAGATGAATGGTTAATTATGATTGGAATATGCACCCATCTTGGATGTGTACCAGTTGATCACGCTACAAAAGACGGCAACGGTTGGTTCTGCCCTTGTCACGGTTCATATTATGACACATCAGGCCGAGTAATTGGCGGTCCTGCACCAAAAAATATGGCTATACCTGACTACTTTTTTCCAAGTGAAAATATTGTAGTAATTGGCAAGAAGGCTTAACGGATTTTCATAATTAAAGTAATAAAAGTATATTGCATTTCAAGAAGCACACTGACTTCATAGGCAAAGCTCTTGAAGTCTATCAAGCTAATTTTATACTATGCACATATTCGGGTGATAATTAAGAAACTTGCCTGCCAAATCTTCAGAGTTGACAGCTAAATTTAAAACTTGTTCCTTTGCGTCAGAAAAATTCTGACTAACTTGCTTAAAGTTATTTTCTAACTCTTCGAGGATGGAGCTGAAATTAAAAAAACTTTTCTGCATTTTATCAAGATTTTGAGTTATACAGCTTAATACATAAAGATAGAGACAAGAGGGGAAGAGATATGGTAAAGCAAGAAAAAGCTGAAAGTGAGGGAATAAATGGAGTCACCATATTAATATGAATTAAGGGAAAGAGTGATTTCAGTGGAATCGTGATGGCTTTGTTGAATCGCTCAAGTGAAAAGAACTGGCAGTTACTGACAAAATTCATTATAAATAGCCATTTAACTGTTGAAGAAAAAATATGCCACAAAAAATGAAAGTCAGTAACCAAAACGAATATAACAAATTCCTTGAAAAAAGGGGGAATATTTTTCGTTACATCGATGAAGCTATCGAAAATTGGTATGAAAATAGTCCAAAAATGCAGGGCGGCAACTATATTTATAGTGATAAAGTTGTGATTTTAGTGCATATAATCGTTAATCTTTTTAGAATTGGCTTAAGACAAACGGTAGGGTTTGTAAAAGGATATCTGCAACAAATAGGAAAAAATTTGCAGCTATTCACAAGCATCAAAAAAAACTTAATATTAAGATAAATGATTGCAGAAAATAATATAGAAGATATCGAAATTGCTATAGACAGTACAGGAATTAGTATATACAACAACACACAGCAAGGAAAATAGCACTGACAGAGTGGCTATGAGCAAACGAGAAAATTGCACGTAATGTTGAATATAAACAACAAAAAAGCCATAGCTGTAAAATACAGTAACGGTGTCTACTCTGATCACTTGTGATTTGCTAAAAGAAGTTGATTTTCAGCATGCCATAAAAGCACTATATGCAGATAGAGCATGTGATAGGCACAAGTTTTATAAGTTGTGTAACGAATATGATATAAAGACAAAAATTCCACCAATAAACAATGCGGCAGAACATCCAGAAATAGATTATATGTCTGACAGGAATGCTGCTATTAGGTTAATAAAATTATACGGTGAAGATGGCATGAAAGAATGGAAAAAGAAGTAAATTATGGGAAAAGATCTTATATTGAAGGGTTTTTCTCAAGATTAAAGCAAATATTCGGATTTAGTTTTAGGAATAAATCTGAGATAAATCGAGAAAAAGAACTAAATGCTATTTGCTTAATAAATTCACTGATATTGGTATGGCTAAATTTGAGATAGTTACATGAATTTAACATAAATCACCATCTCATAAAGTGTGATGCAATAAAGCCATCCCAGTGTCAGCTACTCGGATGACACCAAAGGGGCACTTGGATAGAGGCTACTTGAATAACACCATCATAAGGTGAAACTAGATTCCAGTGTCAAGCACTGGAATGACAAGGAAAGGGCTACTTAGATGACAAGAAAAAGGACGCTGAGATGACACCAAAGAGGCTGACACCACCATAAAGTAAATTCCACTAACACTATAGGAGACTAACATGAACTTTTTAAAATTTAAAGAAACAGGTCAATCATCAGCAAAAATAGCAAGAGATCTGGGTATTAACGGCGATTCATTAAGCAGGTGGGTAAAAAAATACAATGATAAAATGTCTGGGACAGACGCGTTTCCAGGAAAAGGAAAGTTGTCTCCTTATGACAAAGAACGGTTTGATTTAAAGAAAGAACTGGCAAGAGTAACTAGAGAAAGAGATATTTAAAAAAAAGCCCTGGGATATTTTGCAAACCAAAAAGAGTGAAATATTCTTTTATAAAAGAGCATGAAAACTGCTGTAAAATAAGCAGTTGTGTTAAAAGTCAATAGAAAAATACTAAAAATAAATTTTTACTTAGTGGACTATAAAGCCAAAGATGCTTTTAACACATTTTACGTAATTTAAGTTGTAGTATTTGATTTGAATTCTTTTAAGAAGTGTGGATGTGGATAAGTGCTTTCAGTCTGTGTAAGCGCACTTATCCACAACTACACTAATTTTCAATCTAAGCAGCTTTAGGGCTATATTCCTCAGTAAAAACCCTGCCATCTCTGATTAAAGAGTTAGCAAGGATAAGTAATTTTCTCATGGCAGCAGTAGAAGCAACTTTATATGGTTTTTTGTATTGATCGTATAGCCTATCAAAGAAGATTCTTATATAAGAATTGTACTTTTGTGCACTAAGAACACACATATGTAAAACTGTTCTAATCTGTGATCTACCACCTTGAATACATCTTTTTCCTTTACTAAAACCACTATCTCGATTAAAAGGTGCAACTCCAGAAAGGCTAGATATTTCTTTATGTCGGAGAGTTCCTAATTCTGGTAGATAACAGATCATAGTAATAGCTAAGATTCTACCTGCTCCTGGCATACTAGTTATTGATATGTATTTTTCTTTAAGCTCTTGACTTTGCTCAATCAATGTTATCATCTCGTCTTCTAAAACTTGAATTTGACTTTGCAAAATGGCAAGTAGTTCTTCCATTTGTTTGATTATGGATATATCAGTTACTTGATGAGCTTGAGTTTTTTGTATTTTTGCCATTTCCACTAATTGATTTCTGCGAGATAACTTTTGCTTCAAACTGTCAATATTACTAACCTTTAAAGGAGTAACACGCATATCTGTATTATTGATATAACGTGAGATGATGCTGCAGTCTATTTTATCAGTTTTAGTAGCGATACCAAGGCTTTTTGCATAATCTCTAACCCATCTAGGTTGAATAACATATACTTCGAAACCATGGCTTAGTAAAGTATAAGCACATAATTTTTCGTACCCACCAGTTGCTTCAAGTCCAACTTTGGTTACATTATGCAAACGTAAAAAGTCGAGTATTTGATCAATAGCTTGAACGTCATTTTCAAATACTTTATAATGTCCAAGTGGATGAATGTGGATATCTAGCTTATTTTTGCTAACATCAATGCCAGCAATGATATTTGATGAATTCATAATTCCTCCGTAAGAATAATATAATACTGCATTTTCCACCCTTATATACGAGCCTAAAAACTCAATCAGTTGTTCGGAACTATTCAGTATATAAACAGAGAAGAGAACCTTGCTCCAATACGGTCCCTTATGACCAAGATCTATGACGGTTCCTCTTCTCTATACATCTTTATATTACTACTTCTTAATACTTATAAAGACTTGTTTTTAACATATAAGAGCTATGCAGGTTTTTGAACGTATCTGCTTGTGGTTATTATAAATGGATTTCTAAGGAAAAAAGTAATAAAAAATCAACAAGAGAAGAGCTCATAAAAGATATTCAAAAGATATATCAAGCGTCACAATGCAGATACGGAGCTCCACGCTGAATTAAAGGTTTTAGATAAAAATTATAACATCAAAACAGTGCAAAATGTTATGCAGGAAAATGGCATTCAAGCCCAACTTAGACGAAGGTTTAAGACTAAGAAACTTCAAACAGACAATAGAGTTATAACTCCTAACATATTGGATCAGAATTTCACCACTGATCAGCCAAACAAGATATGGGATTACATACATAAACACCAACGAAGGATGGCTATATTTGGCAGCAATAATAGATTTATATTCACGCATGGTAGTTGGTTGGTCAATGAGTAATTCAATAAATAAGCAATTAGTTATAGATGCTTTATTGATGGCTGTTGATAGGCGCAAACCCGTTAAAAATCTACTATTTCATAGCGATCAAGGATCACAGTACACCTCTAAAAATTATCAATTTTTACTGAATACAAAAAGTATTATTTCTAGCATGAGTCACAAAGTTACGATAATGCTGTTTCGGAGAGCTTTTTTAGTTCACTAAAGAGGGAATTACTCATTGATACCTCACAACACTCCGCACAACAAGCTAGAACCGCAATATTTGAATACATAGAAATTTTTTATAACAAACAACGTAGACATTCTACTATTAACTATTGCATTCCTGAAAAATTTGATTCATCATTTTCATGAAAAAAACGTCTTAACTACCTGTCTACTTTTTCTGGGTAAGATCAATATCTTGAAAAAATTAAGCTTTAGTGCTACTAAATATTGTAACTTCTATGCTGAAACCTGACTATGAATATGGAAAAAATACGCAATGCTAAAATAAAATTACCAATATTTCTCGATTATCAATCTACTACTAAAGTAGATCCTCGTGTTTTGGAGGTGATGATACCTTATTTTGGTGAGTTTAGTAATGCACACTCTCGTAGCCATTCATTTGGTTGGACAGCTGAGGAAGCAGTAGAAAAAGCAAGGAAGCACATTGCTGATTTAGTGAATGCAGACAGCAAAGAAATCGTCTTTACCTCGGGTGCAACCGAATCAAATAACATGGCTATCAAAGGTGTTGCTCATTTTTATAAGAATAAGGGAAATCATATAATAACTGTCTGCACAGAGCATAAGTGCGTTTTAGATTCTTGTCGACATCTGGAAAATGAAGGCTTTAAAGTTACATATTTGTCCGTTAAGCAAAACGGAATTATAGATTTGTTGAAACTTGAGGAGGCAATCACTGATAAAACAATTCTGATTTCAGTGATGATGGCAAATAATGAAATCGGAGTAATGCAACCTGTCAAAGAAATTGGTGCAATGTGTAGAAAGCATAATATATTTTTTCATACAGACGCTGCCCAAAGCTTTGGAAAAGTTCCAATAGACGTAAATGAAATGAACATTGATCTTATGAGCCTTTCTAGCCATAAAATTTATGGACCTATGGGAATAGGTTCATTATATGTCCGTAGAAAAAATCCTCGTGTTAGGTTGACGCCACTAATTAGTGGTGGTGGACAGGAGAGAGGCATACGCTCTGGAACAGTTCCTACTCCCCTTGCAGTTGGTTTTGGTGAAGCGGCACGTATCGCTAAAGAAGAAATGGAAATAGAAGCAAGCAAATTAGAAGAGTTGAGAGATATTTTGTACAACAAAATAAAAGAGGCATTTCCTGATGTTGTTTTAAATGGTGACTACGAAAATAGGATTCCAGGTAACCTTAACTTAAGTTTTCCTTATGTTGAGGGTGAGTCTCTTATCATGGCAATCAAGGATTTAGCAGTAAGCTCTGGTTCTGCATGCACATCTGCATCCCTTGAGCCTTCTTATGTCATAAGATCACTAAACAATGGCCACGATCTTGAGCATTCATCAATTAGATTTGGCCTTGGCCGATTTACAACTAAAGATGAAGTTCTATATGCAGCAGATCTTGTTACTAAAAATGTTGGACGGCTAAGAGAGATGAGCCCACTTTTGGAAATGGTACAAGAGGGAATAGATTTAAGCACCGTAAAATGGGATTCTCATTGAAGAATAAGACGTTAACCATTAGCAGAGTGATGGTTGTCTAAGCTCTTTCTATGGGTGAAATCGGAAACTTAGCTTTAAGTCCTTTGTAGATGCCACGGAACTAAGTAGCAATCCTATACATATTAAGCTCGCAGCAGTTGTGCTTCCGCCATAGGATAGAAATGGAAGTGGGTCACCTATTATAGGTAAGAAGCCTATTGTCATTCCAATGTTTATAAAGAAATGAGCACTAAAAAAGGCAAAAACCCCGATAGATATTAACTTAGAAAAGTAATTTTTTGACCTGTAAGCAATGGAGAATATTATAGCAAGCAATGTGGTATAGAGTAAAACCAAAGTCATGCTGCCTAAAAAACCCCATTCCTCACTCAGTACCGCAAAAGCAAAATCTGTTCGTTTCTCTGGCAAAAATCCAAGTTGAGTTTGACTTCCATTAATAAATCCCTTACCAAACAAACCTCCTGAACCAATAGCTATTTGAGATTGCTGTGCATTATAACCTATTCCAAGTGGATCTACTGATGAATCCAAAAATGATAATATCCTTTGCTTGTGATAAGGGCGCAAAAAAGGCCAAATAGCTGGTATTGCGAAAATGCCAAGAGTTCCAAAAATTATTAAATGAGGTCTCTCCATTATTGCTGTGAATATGATTGATGCTCCTATAAACAATATTATTACAGCTGTTCCTAAATTAGGTTGCTTCAATACAAGGAATACAGGTAAGAAAATAATTATAAGTGGCTTAAATAAGCTTTGAAATTTCATCATTTTATACACACTTTGTTTATTAAAATAACAAGCAAGTGCAAGTATTAAGCCCACTTTTACAAATTCTGATGGTTGTAAACTAATTGACCCAATTCTTATCCATCTCGTTGCACCCATTATATGCGAGCCAAAAAAATTTACTGCTAACAGCGCAATTACTGCTGCTATGTAAAAAAAATAAGCGTGCTTCAAATAAAAATCTAGCTCTATAAATGACATAGCTATAGCAAGCAAAAGGAAGAAAGAGAATATGACCAATTGGTGAATTGCAAATGGAGCCCACTTTCCTCCAGCAGAAGAATATTGAACAACAATGCCAACGCAAAACAGAGCTATTACGTTCATGACTAATAATAAGTGAATCTTCTTCAGCTTATCCACAGCGAAAACTTTACAGACTTTTAGATACAATAAAACATAAGAAAATCAAAAAGCAAATTTATTAATTACCAACCGAATTGGATTACTATATATCCCAGTTATTACCGTTAAAATTGCCATAAATAATAGACAAAAGAGCATAAGCAATGGTACCTCATTAAGTGTCATTCCAGCGTTTGATGCTGTACTGTTTTCAAAATACATTTTCTCAACCATTTTCCAAATGTATACTAATGCAAAAAAAGAGCTAACAGCAAAAACCATCAGAGAGACCCATGCACGAGATTCAAGAATTGCTTGCATCATATACCACTTACTTACAAAGCCATTTGTCAAGGGTACACCGATTAATGCTAAACTAAATAGAGTAAATGCAAGTGTTGTATAGGGCATTGACTTTTTTAGTCCTGATAAATTTTCTATTTTTGTCATACCAACCTTATAAGAAATACACCCTGCAACCATGAATAAAGACGTTTTTATCATGCTATGATTTACTATGTGAAGAACTGCTGAAAACAAACCTGATTTTGAATTTAAACCCAGCATTAAAAGTATATAGCCAATCTGACTGATACTGGAGTGAGCAAACAGTCTTTTTATATCTTTTTCGATTATTGCAGATATTGATCCAAATACAATAGCGCAAAGTGCGAGGATAATTATCACATTATGCAGTGGTAAGAAAAAATTTTGCTGAAAAACAGTGTAAAAGATTCTGATAAAAACATATATCATCACTTTTGTCACTGTGCCTGAAAAGAATATGCTAATGAAACTAGGTGCTTCGCTATATGCGTTAACCAGCCATCTGCTGAGTGGAAATAGTGCCATTTTGATTGAGAGACCAACAAAAATGAATAATGTACCAAGTCTTATGATGTTATTATCGTATAATGGTACTATTCTTTCAGCCATGTCAGACATGTTGAGCGTTCCGGTCATAGAGTATAAAAGGCCGATGCCAAACAAGTAAAATGTTGCTCCTACAGTACCACTAATGAGGTATTCAAATGCTGCAACTAAAGCTTTCTTATCCCTTCCCATTGAAACTAAAACATAAGAAGAAAGAGATGAAATTTCTAAAAAGACATAAAGGTTGAATATGTCATTTGTGACTAAAATCCCAAGTAGTCCACTTAAGCACAGTAAAAATAGAGAATAAAAACCTGTGATTTTGTTTTTGCTAATCTCTTTTTCATTAATATCAAAGCTATAAAGCACACTAATCAGCGCTATAAAATTCACCAAAGTTAGAATCAAGGAGTTCAATATGTCGATTCTCAACTCTATTCCGTACGGAGGAGACCAATCTCCAAGATAATAAGTTATAATTTCACCATTGTATGTTTTCATTAGCAACGTTAATGAAATAAAGAAAGTAGCTGCCGTTGCAAAAAAAGAGATAAACCAGGACACCCTATGTTTCTTGGTAAGAAAGCAAAACATTGATGCAATTATCGGTATAATAACTTGTAGAATTGGTAATTGCATTAAACTGTTGTTAATACATCGTTAAAGTATTAGTATATATAATACTTTTTGTTTTAACACCTTTATGTTGTCTAAAATTTATAATGCAGTAACGAGCCTATTACGGAGAGAAGGTGAACTTATAGGAAGGGACGAAAACGGAAATTCTTACTATGAATCAAGTGAAGGAAAAAGATGGGTAATATATGGCAATGTTTCTGAGCCTACAACAATTCCTCCAGAATGGCATATATGGATGCATTATACTGATAATGCAGTACCAGTTAATAATAACAAAAGAAAAACTCCTAATTTAACGGGTATAAAAGATGCATACTACCCAAACCAAAAGGTGAAAAACTACTATGAAAGCTGGAATCCTAATAACTGAAGATGCGAAGGTCAAATATACTTGAAATAACTGCTGGGTCATTTGTATTAATTTTCACTATTTTTCTTGTCTTCTTCGCTATTAATAAGCTATCTTACATCAAGAAAAACTATAAGGATTGCTATAAAATACATGGCCTTTTTACTGATGCTAACGGTGTAGGGGTTGGTGATAGTGTCAAGATCTCTGGTGTAGAAATCGGAAGCATAACTGGTGTATCGCTTGACAAAGCTACCTACATAGCACGAATCGATATGTGCATAAGCAGAGACATAAAGTTGCCAATTGATAGCTCAGCTCTAATCGCTAGCAGTGGGGTTGTTGGTAGTAAATTTGTTAATATATCACCTGGTGCAGATCCTAAATTAATTTCACACGGTGGTAAAATAGCGCATACTCAAGCTGGAGCAAATATGGGTGGAATAGTGGATAAAATTATTGGCATGTTTACAAAGTGAGAATAAGAACACATAAGCCAACTTGGCCTATGTACAATTAAGGGATTTTTCTATCAATAGCTTGAAGTTGTTCAGCGTTTGAATTATCAAGATTTCTGCTAGGTTTTACATTCCTAATAATCTCAACAAATGCTTGTACTTTCAGTATAGGAGTGTTTTTTCTTACGTACTTAGGGAAGTGTTAAATAAACTGTGTCAAACCGAGAAGTAAAGTAATAAATTGATAAAAAAATGGAGGTTTGACAATGAGTCAAGCAAACAGAACTACCGGTTTGGTAGACTATAAAGAATTAGAAACAAATATCTTATCATCTATACGAGAAGGAAGACCATTGACGGAAAGAGATGGAGCATTAACACCATTTATAAAAAAACTGCTAGAGGGAAGGCGAGATAGAAAACCATTTGTCGGCTGAAAGCGAAGAAAACAACCGAAGAAATTCAAAGACTTTACGGACAAGTATTTGAACTATTGACACCAGGAGATAGAGAAGGAAGTTTCGAGCCACAAGTAGTCAGAAAAAGGCAAACAACCGAACTTGAAGCAAAGGTTTTAAGTACATATGCCAGTGGCATGGGATATAGCATCGCATGTAGAAGAAATATAAAATATCTGCAGCAGAGATATCAAGTATTACTGACAAATTGTTACTGGTAATCAACGAATGGCGCAGTCGTCCGCTGCAATCTGTATATCCAATAGTGTTCATGGTTTTTTAAGGTCAAGGAGGACGGGCATTGTGTAAGCAAATGTATGTATAACATATTAGCAAAATGGCAGAAAAGAAGTTTTAGGCTTTTATATAGCAGAAAGTGAGGGAGCTAACTTTTGGCTAGGGATGTTAAATGACTTAAAAGAGAAAGGAGTAGAAGATATCCTGATTGTATGTGTTAAAAAGCTTTCCTAAAGCAATAAACAGTGTATTTCCTAAAGCAGAAATGTATAGTACATCAGATAAGAAATTCACTGAAATATGTATCGAGCAAAAGTTTTCATGAATGATTTGAAAAAAACATATCAAGTAGAGAAATTGCCGAGAATTATTTACTTGAACTGGAGGAAAAATAGGGAGATGGTATGAATAAGTATTGCTTGGTTGGAAGCAAGAGAAGATAATGACTTCTCAGAGTGGATAGGTGGCAGGTTGGATGTTTTTCTGAAGCACTTTCTGCCCAGGGAGTAGAAAGAAGACTTCGTGGGGGAGATTAACTGCCCCTGCCACCGAAAATCATCGTGAGGCTCACAAAATGTGATGACCTCGTATAGGAGTTTGGAACAACCGGCAATATTCTACTCTGATATATTGAAATATGCAATTGGAGGAAAAAATATGCGTCACATTGGAGTCGATTTACATACCAATAGTTTTACTGTTTGTTACTTACAAGAAGGGAAACCTGAGCATATTCAAACGTTTCGCTTAAAAGACTTGGATAATTTCACCAAAGATCTTATATGTTAAAAACAAGTCTTTATAAGTATTAAGAAGTAGTAATATAAAGATGTATAGAGAAGAGGAACCGTCATAGATCTTGGTCATAAGGGACCGTATTGGAGCAAGGTTCTCTTCTCTGTTTATATACTGAATAGTTCCGAACAACTGATTGAGTTTTTAGGCTCGTATATAAGGGTGGAAAATGCAGTATTATATTATTCTTACGGAGGAATTATGAATTCATCAAATATCATTGCTGGCATTGATGTTAGCAAAAATAAGCTAGATATCCACATTCATCCACTTGGACATTATAAAGTATTTGAAAATGACGTTCAAGCTATTGATCAAATACTCGACTTTTTACGTTTGCATAATGTAACCAAAGTTGGACTTGAAGCAACTGGTGGGTACGAAAAATTATGTGCTTATACTTTACTAAGCCATGGTTTCGAAGTATATGTTATTCAACCTAGATGGGTTAGAGATTATGCAAAAAGCCTTGGTATCGCTACTAAAACTGATAAAATAGACTGCAGCATCATCTCACGTTATATCAATAATACAGATATGCGTGTTACTCCTTTAAAGGTTAGTAATATTGACAGTTTGAAGCAAAAGTTATCTCGCAGAAATCAATTAGTGGAAATGGCAAAAATACAAAAAACTCAAGCTCATCAAGTAACTGATATATCCATAATCAAACAAATGGAAGAACTACTTGCCATTTTGCAAAGTCAAATTCAAGTTTTAGAAGACGAGATGATAACATTGATTGAGCAAAGTCAAGAGCTTAAAGAAAAATACATATCAATAACTAGTATGCCAGGAGCAGGTAGAATCTTAGCTATTACTATGATCTGTTATCTACCAGAATTAGGAACTCTCCGACATAAAGAAATATCTAGCCTTTCTGGAGTTGCACCTTTTAATCGAGATAGTGGTTTTAGTAAAGGAAAAAGATGTATTCAAGGTGGTAGATCACAGATTAGAACAGTTTTACATATGTGTGTTCTTAGTGCACAAAAGTACAATTCTTATATAAGAATCTTCTTTGATAGGCTATACGATCAATACAAAAAACCATATAAAGTTGCTTCTACTGCTGCCATGAGAAAATTACTTATCCTTGCTAACTCTTTAATCAGAGATGGCAGGGTTTTTACTGAGGAATATAGCCCTAAAGCTGCTTAGATTGAAAATTAGTGTAGTTGTGGATAAGTGCGCTTACACAGACTGAAAGCACTTATCCACATCCACACTTCTTAAAAGAATTCAAATCAAATACTACAACTTAAATTACGTAAAATGTGTTAAAAGCATCTTTGGCTTTATAGTCCACTAAGTAAAAATTTATTTTTAGTATTTTTCTATTGACTTTTAACACAACTGCTTCAAGAAACAGATGAAGTAGCCATAGAGGCAACAGGTAACAGCTGTTTCTTTTATGATGCAGTTTCACCTTACGTTAAACGCATAGTAATAATTGCTCCTGGGCAGTTTGAAGTTGTTCGTCGCTCTGTGAACAAAACAGATAAGCATGATGCACGAGCTATTGCTTTCTTTCTCAGCAAAGATATGTTGCCTGAGGCAAGGTGCAAAAACAAACAATGCCAGCAGTTAGCTTCTCTTCTTCAAATGAGAGATCAGTTAGTAAAGTCACGGGTATCTTTAATCAATAAAGTTCATGGTCTTTTTAATTACCATGGAATAAAAATTAAAAAAGAAGTACTTACAACTAAAGTAGGATTTGAACGTGCTACTCAAAAGCATAATTGGGATCCTTTAGAAAAAGTTGAAATTGAAGTGATTAGCTATCATTTAGAAGCTATCCGAGAAAGCCTTAAAAAGCTTGAAAAGGAAATTATAGCTTTCGCTAAACAACTTCCTGGGTTCAGCAATCTTATCAGCATAAAGGGAATAGGTCCAATTTCTGCAGCTGTTTTTATTGTAACAATCGGAGACATTAATGATTTCCGTAGACCTGAGAAACTTACTGCATATTTTGGAGTTGTACCAAGAGTTTCTCAATCTAATCAGCAATGTACAATTGGAAGAATTACCAAACGAGGGTCAAAAATAGCGCGTACTTCTTTAGTTCAATGTACTTGGATTGCTGTACGTTACAGTCCTTACTTGAAAAGCTTTTATGAACATATAAAAAAGAAGCGTGATTCTGCTAAGGCTATAACTGCTACTGCTAGAAAATTTCTTATAACTATTTTCTACACTCTTAAAAATAACTGGGTTTTTAAAGATTTTACAAAATTTGAAATTTCTACTGGACAATAATCATAGGAGCAGTTGTGTTAAAAGTCAATAGAAAAATACTAAAAATAAATTTTTACTTAGTGGACTATAAAGCCAAAGATGCTTTTAACACATTTTACGTAATTTAAGTTGTAGTATTTGATTTGAATTCTTTTAAGAAGTGTGGATGTGGATAAGTGCTTTCAGTCTGTGTAAGCGCACTTATCCACAACTACACTAATTTTCAATCTAAGCAGCTTTAGGGCTATATTCCTCAGTAAAAACCCTGCCATCTCTGATTAAAGAGTTAGCAAGGATAAGTAATTTTCTCATGGCAGCAGTAGAAGCAACTTTATATGGTTTTTTGTATTGATCGTATAGCCTATCAAAGAAGATTCTTATATAAGAATTGTACTTTTGTGCACTAAGAACACACATATGTAAAACTGTTCTAATCTGTGATCTACCACCTTGAATACATCTTTTTCCTTTACTAAAACCACTATCTCGATTAAAAGGTGCAACTCCAGAAAGGCTAGATATTTCTTTATGTCGGAGAGTTCCTAATTCTGGTAGATAACAGATCATAGTAATAGCTAAGATTCTACCTGCTCCTGGCATACTAGTTATTGATATGTATTTTTCTTTAAGCTCTTGACTTTGCTCAATCAATGTTATCATCTCGTCTTCTAAAACTTGAATTTGACTTTGCAAAATGGCAAGTAGTTCTTCCATTTGTTTGATTATGGATATATCAGTTACTTGATGAGCTTGAGTTTTTTGTATTTTTGCCATTTCCACTAATTGATTTCTGCGAGATAACTTTTGCTTCAAACTGTCAATATTACTAACCTTTAAAGGAGTAACACGCATATCTGTATTATTGATATAACGTGAGATGATGCTGCAGTCTATTTTATCAGTTTTAGTAGCGATACCAAGGCTTTTTGCATAATCTCTAACCCATCTAGGTTGAATAACATATACTTCGAAACCATGGCTTAGTAAAGTATAAGCACATAATTTTTCGTACCCACCAGTTGCTTCAAGTCCAACTTTGGTTACATTATGCAAACGTAAAAAGTCGAGTATTTGATCAATAGCTTGAACGTCATTTTCAAATACTTTATAATGTCCAAGTGGATGAATGTGGATATCTAGCTTATTTTTGCTAACATCAATGCCAGCAATGATATTTGATGAATTCATAATTCCTCCGTAAGAATAATATAATACTGCATTTTCCACCCTTATATACGAGCCTAAAAACTCAATCAGTTGTTCGGAACTATTCAGTATATAAACAGAGAAGAGAACCTTGCTCCAATACGGTCCCTTATGACCAAGATCTATGACGGTTCCTCTTCTCTATACATCTTTATATTACTACTTCTTAATACTTATAAAGACTTGTTTTTAACATATAAGATTTATATGATGAAATTGTATCTGGATGACAGTGTCTGGGTACACAACTGTACGAACATTGTGGTAATTTGCGTAGTAAATGGTGTCATCCCAATTTTAAAAGGCCGCCATGCAAGTAGCCCCTTCAATGTCGTGCAAGTAGCTCCTTCGATGTCATTCCAGTACTAGTATTTCATCTGGATTCCAGCATCAAGTGCTGGAATGACATGGCGGACAAGTAGCTCTCTCTCTTCATCCCAGTCTGGAATCCAGGAGTATAAAAATGGTGAATAAAATTTATGTAAAAAAACTGCTTGTGCTAGTAGTTGATTCTTAATATACTCATTACATAATAATTTAATTTAGAGGTTGATATGCATGGCAATAATGATCCAAATAAAAAAGTACCTGATTCAGGGAGAACAAGGATTGATAAAAAATACCTAGATCCAAAGAGAATAGATAACTTCAGCGATATGATTAAGCGTGAACAAGAACGAATGAAGCAAAATCAATCCAGTAGTAGTAAGAGTGGTCAGGGCACCAGTAGGAGTGGTAAGTAATTATGTTAATTAATTAGAGAGGTGGTATTATGCCTAATAAAAGTGAAATAAATCGAGAATTAGTAAAAGCATTTAATAGTATTCTTCGTTTCAGTAATGCTGTTGTTACTAATTTTACTGTAAAGGACGATCATATTGTTATCTCGCTTGATAATAATATGACTCGTGATCGGCGCATAAAGTACCTGAGCAGTATGAAAGAAAAAATAATACAAAGATTTTGTCCGGATGAAAGTATTCTTGATGATAATTTTTATACAAAGTTTTTTCCTTTTAACTTTGATCAAGGGAAATCGGCTGAAGATAATAAATTTTTGGTGCCAATGAGGAAAGAGGTGGTTTCTAATCTAAAGTTTTTGCTAGCCCATGAACTCGCGCGATTTGCAACAGATCTTATTAAAGAGCAAGAAAAAGAAGACAAAAAATCGGAACTAGGTTGTGAGAATCTATCAGATGATATAGAGGAGGAGATAGAAAATCATGTAGATTATAATATAATTGATGAAGTCTTTAATAAGGGATCTTATCTATATGGTGCGGAGTGTGTTGATAGAAATTTGCAACGTTCTTTTGTAAATTTGCTTTCATCGGGAATAAAAGGTTATGAAAATGGTCCTAAAAAAACTAAGGATTTTTTAGAAGAGAAAGGAAATTATGTATATCTAAAGAAAAGCATTTTTGATAATCCTAAGCTCATTAAAGACATAGCAAAGGATAAAGTATCCTTGAAGTGTCGTGATTTGGAAGTTTCAAGTACCGAAGATGAAATGAATGACACTCTGAAGCGCGCAATTGTTGATTTAATTTGTAAGGCACTACCGCACCTACCAATTGATTCTATGTGGCATACTTCCCATAAAGAAAGTAAAGATGAGTATTCAATTTTGGCTCCTATTTTTGATTGTGGTAATTACATAGAGTTTTTAAATGAAAAAGAAGTTGATCATATTAATAATAAGGTGTTTGGTGGTACAAAAGTATTGCGTGATGTAAAAGATGATATTGCAGAAAGAGGTCTGCCAACATATGGTGCCGAACAAATATATGCAATAGATTTTGCTAACCCAGACATTGCTTACTGTGTGATGGATAAGATCATGGAGAGCTCTGTAATCAATGAGGATTATAAACTGTCCATTGATCCTGCACGTGTGCCAGCTATGAAACCACAAACTCTTGCCCCTTCTGAAGAAAAAGTAGGGACAGATGGACCAAGTGCAGATAGTGGTTTTGGTGATTCACCTAAGAATTCAGTTATAGGTAAATCACATAATGGAAACTCGAGCAAATTCCTTAGGCCCGACTACTATGGTGAAGGTAAAGGTGGGGATGATGCTTCGGCTAAAGATAGTGGCTTTGGCCCTTCTTCAGCACGATCTTCTCTTAATAAGCCCAAAACAACATTTAACCAACCTTCTATATCACAGCCTGACCAATGTTCTGCAAAAAAGCAGACATCAACTAATAAAAAATCAATTTGCTCTATTTCATAGCTAAAGAAAATTAGACTATTTGAGGACGAATTGTGAATGAAAGGTTATGTATCCGTTTAGATGCATGTGAGACCAGTGCTTTCTTTCTTGTTATACAAGTAGCTGACACTGGGATCACACTTGATTATGCAAGAAATCTAATGTTAAAAAACTCACAGTTATCCTAGTACTGCTTTATTATCTGCAGTCTTTTCAGGTTTGACGGAATTCAATTGAGAATCAATAGCAACAACTCCTTCTATCAATTTAGCCTGTTTATAGTCTTGACTTAGGAAATATATAGACAGTCCAACTGCTATTCCAGCAACAAGAGCAGATACTGCGAGTGCGCATAATATAATAGTCATTGAAGGGACTAAAGCACCACCAACACCGAGTCCAATGCCAAGAAAAACGCCAGGTATAATGCCAATCAAACTATTACATCTAGCACTTTCTTTTTTCGATTGAGCTTGGTCTTTCATACATTCGATGAGTAATTTTTTTATATCTCCTTGAGCTAAATCTAATGGGATTTTCTCTTCTTTATTCTTTATCAAAGGGCTTGCACCATATGTCAAAAGGGCTTCTATTGCTTTAGTGTTATTACTTATAACAGCTTGGTGTAATAATGTATTTCTACTTTGATCTCGAAAATTGATCAATCTGTCGAAATACTGAGGATTAGAAAGTATACTCACAGCTTCATCTAAAATCTTCATCACGTCTTGAAATGATAATTTCTCTTTTTTCTCAGATATTGCACTATCGTGTTTAATACAGTAGTGCAAAATAAGATACACCATATCTTTTCTTATATCTACAGGATCCTCTATAGATAAAGCTAATTTAAATAACCCCTTGTCAATAGGTATTTCGATATTTTTATCAAGAAATGCCTTCAATTGTCCAATTTTTTCTTGATACTTTATCTTTTGCCTACAGAAGATTTCAAGTAAAGTAGTCATACCATCTCCTTATTCTAATTATATCAATAATATAATAAATTCTAATAAAAGTCAGATTTTTAATTAAAAAGTTAATATAGTTTATTAGCAATTCCTACAAATGTCAAATAAATTCAAATAACATCAAAAAAAACTCACAGGGTCAACATCTATTGTTACTTCAATATTTGAACTCAAGTTACAGCAATGTTTCAGCTTTTTCTTTATGAATAGACTATGGTTATTGTATATTTTTAGTAACACTCTATACCGATATTTATTGTTTAAAAAATTTATTGCTGCTGGTGATGGGCCAAAAATTTCAAATTCTTTCAATGTCAAGTGCTGAGAGGTAGTTGAAAATTGATTATGCAAAAAGTTTGTTATCTCATTTGCTGCTTTCTGCGTTGCAAATTGATCCTTACCACAAACTATAAGCGCTATTAGCCTACTAAATGGGGGCATTTTAGCTTTGCGTCTTGACTCAAGTTCAATTTCATAAAACAAATCCCTTTTTTGCTGCTGCAATGCTTTTATTATCAAACTTTCAGGATTATTAGTTTGCACTATTACCGTTCCTTTTTCGTTGAACCTCCCAGATCTACCCGCAACTTGATGCAATAATTGATACGTCTTTTCTGCTGCCCTGAGGTCAGAATTTTCAAGGCCTAAATCTGCGTTTATCACTCCAACCAAAGTTAACTTAGGGAAATTATGCCCTTTAGCAATCACTTGTGTACCGATTATAATATTCACTTCTTCTTTGAGCACTGAGTCAATTACGTTACCAAGCGACTTCTGATCGCTGCTGATAATTGCAGTTTTTGCATTTGGTATTAATTTCACTATTTCTTCAACTAACCTTTCAATTCCCACACCATAAAGGAGCAATGACTGCTCACTTTGACAATTGGAGCATTTTTCTGGAAGTTTTAATTGATAAGAACAGTGATGGCATAAAAGGACATTCTTTTTCTTGTGGTACGTAAGCCATACAGTGCAATTTGAGCAGGAAATTTTATATCCACATTTTTTACAAACTGCAAGTTGCGCATACCCCCTGCGGTTTAGAAAGAGCATAACTTGCTGTTTTTTCTCTATGGTTTGTTTTATCCCTTCGAAAAGCTCATTTGAAATCCATTGTTTATTATTCACTACTTTTATGTGCGGCAACTCTGCACCACCGAATCGTTCGGTTAGCTTTACATGGTTGTAATTCCCTTTTTTAACATGATAAATTGTTTCAAGCAGCGGAGTAGCGGATGATAAAATAATCGGAATATTTTCGAGCTTGGCTAAGATAATGGCCATATCTCGAGCATTATATATAATTCCTTGTTCCTGTTTAAAGGATGAGTCATGCTCTTCATCGACGATGATTAATTTTAGGTTTTTATAAGGTAAAAAAAGTGCTGACCTTGCCCCAATAATTATCTGCGCACTTCCATTTGCTATATTAAGCCAATTATTTCGGCGAGCTTTGGGAGTAAGTCCTGAATGCCACTCAGCTATATTGCCAGATATCTGACTGTGAACACGATTTACTAATTGTGAAGTTAGGACAATTTCTGGCAGAAGGATCAGGACTTGTGCATCGTTTACGATTTCAATTAACCTTGCAATCACAGAGAGATAAACTTCCGTTTTTCCAGACCCGGTTTCACCGTCAAGCAAAGTCACTGAATACTCATTCAAATTACTTATTATCTTATCGCGAGCTGCTTGCTGCTCAGGGTTTAATTGGCAATCTATTTCACTTATTTCTTGCTTTTGCTTAGTGCAAACTAACTTATCTATTTGATTTACCTTTAACACTCCTCCCATTATCACTTTTGCAAGCATACCAATAGGTATTACATTATACTGCGCAACCCACTCTGCAAATTCGATCAGTTTTGGTCTGATGCTCGGTAAATCGACCTTTTGTTCAATAAATTTTAATTCTCGATCGCTTTTGCTACTTTCTCTCCAAACTATTCCAATCAAACGCTTTCTGCCAAACGGCACCACTACGTAATCTCCAATTGAAACTTCAGTATCTTCCTCAACTACATATGAAAATAGCTGATCAATTGGAAGTGGCAGTAATACGTCAACTGTTTTTGTCATAAGTTAGCGCTGTTTTTAGATACATAGAGAAGCCTTAATGCTTTTTTCATAGTACACAATTTATAATCATAAATACTGGAAATGTGAGGAAATTCTGTATGTTTAGCGATAAAATAGTCCTAGACTTTGAAATAGAAAAAGGTGACCGAATAGATCGGTGTTACTTCTCTACACGCATCAAACTTACAGATAAGAGCAAGAGTTTTCTACGTGAAAAGCTCGGTAAACCTAACAATTTAGATGATTACTTTAATCTTAATCCTGAGAATTTTTATATTTATTACAACAAATATAGTGGTCACTATGGTATAAATGAGCTATATATCAGAGATGATAATGGTAGATATTTAGCTACTAAACTTCCACTTGATCAGAGCGGATTTTCGATAGAGTTATCATTCGACGAGGTGAATTATGGCTTTTATCCTCTGTATGCAATCTATAATCCCACTCAATATGACAAAAAGCAGGAAAAGAGCTTTGAAGATAATGGTGAATTGCAGCCGTTTGTGTCAAGTGTATTGGATTACTTTCTAAATGGCTTAACCATTCAAGATATGTTTTTGCAAATACAAAATGAGCTTGTTGAAAAAGAAACAAAATTAGAAGAAGACAGAAGAAAAGCAGAGGAAGAATTAAATCAAAAGAATGAAAAGTTAAGAGAACTCATAGAAAATGATGAGATTAAAGTACTTAAAGTAATAAAAGGCCATAGTATTGGGAATGGACATTCAGCAGCAATTTTACAGCTTAATGGTGATCTTGATGCAAGTAAGTACTACATAGCAGAGTATGAAGGCAATGAATACTTACATTGCACGAGCTCTGGTTATGACATACTGCTTGACCAGAGCGATTTATTTTTTGTTCTGAATAGCAGCTCTTATCTTGAACTTGAAAGCGGTTTCTACTCAATACTTGCTGGCAACTATGCTAAATATCTCGATACTAAGAATCTGCTTTTTAGCGATGATCAACTATCTAAGCAGTTATGCAAAAACAAGGTAAAGGCTGAATCTACAGTTAACGCATTTTTCTCAAGACTTATTTATAGTGAAAATTTTTAAGAGGTGAATATGAAATTTAAAACAAATTCTGAATATGATAAATCAAAAAATTTAGATTTAGATGCTAAAGACTCTGCAGGCTATGCTGCTCTACATAAAGCTGTTTTTAGTAGGCGTTTCGATGAGGTCAAACTGTTAATAGATAAAGGCGCTAGAGTGGACGTGGAAGATAAACATAAGCTCATTCCGCTTTTTTATGCTGTTATGAATAATGATGAGAAAATGATAAAATTTCTAGTCGAAATAGGTAATGCCGATGTTAACCTGGGTAAATATAATAATCCTCTTGGCATGGCTATTTCACTTGGACGTATGGAATTAGCAGAATATTTGATAGACAAAGGTGCAGATATAAACCGACAAGACAGTATCGGCAGAACCTTTCTGCATAAAGCTGCTGAAGATGGAAATTTAGCTGCAGTGAAATTTTTAGTAGAAAAAGGTGCTAGGCTTGATGTTTTAGATAAATGGAATGATACTCCTCTTCATGTTGCTGCAAATGTAAAAGTCAATAAAGGTCATACAGAAGTAGTAGATTATTTAATAAAAAACGGTGCAGATATAAATCTTACTCATAACTACACTCCGATACACCTAGCTATTACACGTGGAAATTTAGATATGGTGAAATGTCTGATAGATAATGGTGCTGATCTTTATATTAAAAGAGCATGCGATGGTACACCTCTTACTTATGCTAAACAGCAAGGGCAAGTGGAAATAGTAAATTACATGGATGGTGTAATGTCAAACCTTTCACGTAGCAAAACTGTATCCCTTGATAACACTAATATAAATATCAAGTATGACTTAGCTGCCAATAAGCTAGATACAATAGAAAAAAGCATTAAAGATGCTGTACGAGACTTTAAGGGTGCTTTTAATACCTCTGACCATGATATAAGGATCAATACTTATGTATTCAACACTCAAAATGAGTTTAAAGAGTACTTGAAAAAAGTTGGATTCGATTCTGGCGACGGTGTTAATGGCTACACAAGAATGATCGATCTAAATAAGGGAAATGCTGCTGACGTTTATGTCTACCTAGATAGTAAAGGGAATTTAAATCAACATACGTTAGAGCACGAGATAGGGCATGCAATGCACTTTGCAAATCTTGGTCTAAGCTATATCTTGCCAAAAGCAATGCACGAAGCTATTGCTAACTATGTTGCTGGTTTAGAAAATGGCAAACACATTAATGATCACGGAGATAAAGAAGCTTTAATTGCAATAAAAAATAAGAATCTTAAACTAGATGAGATATTACGTAATGATTATCAAGGAAATCACTACTATTCAGAAGCAGAGCAAGTAGTAAAGTTTCTTGAAAATAAACACCCGGACTTAATTGATAATTTACTAAAGAGCCTCTCCACTTATAAGAGATATCATGATAGGGATCAAGGTAAGAAATTAGTTGAGGATTTTTTGACTGAGCTAAAAGGTTATGATCGAGAATTTAAAAAATGGGTTAAGGCTGAGCTGAGTGGTGAACAACATATGGAATATAATGTTGTTGAATCTAACAGTGTTGAAAGTTCAACAAGCCAACAAAGTGCAGGCAAGGGTCTATATGGTTATAGCCCAGTACATAATGTAAGTGGTGATAAAACCAAGATAGAAAGTGTCAGTAGAGAAGATTCTATGCAACCTGCTAAAAAAGCGAGTGAAGACGAACAAGGAAAAGCTGTTACAATAAAAGTTATGAAGTATAATAAACAGCCTTTCTTAAAGGTGAATATTGATGACAATAATGTAGAAAACACTATAGGAAAAGTAAACGAGATAAATAAGGTAACAGGTGCGACTAGTTTACATTTTGCTGCTTCATTGGGAGATTTAAGCAAAGTAGCAACGCTACTAAAACACAATTCATATATTGATACAAGAGACCATAATGGACAAACGCCACTACATTATGCCATTCAGTCAGGAAATACGGAAGTAGCAAAATATCTTATTGATCATGGAGCAAATCTTAATGTTCATGACAATTATTATCAGAAAACTAATACTAAATATGTGTATTATAAGACACCTTTACACTATGCTATTGAGTCTGGAAATATAGAGATAGCTAAATACTTAATAGATCGTGGTGCAAATCCTAATATTCAAGATGCTTATTCCCAAACACCATTATACAGTGCTATTTATTCAGGTAATACAGAAATAGTGAAGTATCTATTAGATCATAACGCAGATCCTAATAGTAAAAGTTATTATACTTTTCCGTTACTTGCTGCTATTAAGCTAGGGAATGCGGAAATAGTTAAGAGTTTAATTGAGTATGGCGCAGATCTTGGTATCAAGAACACGTCAGCTCAAACACTGCTGCACTATGCAATTGAGCTAAAACATACGGAAATTGCTAAATACTTAATAGATCGTGGTATAGATGTTGATACCCGTGATATTAGCTCTGGTAAATCTCCACTACATTTTGCCATGCACATGAAAAATATGGAAGTAGTTAAATATCTCATAGAGCATAATGCGGATATTGATATTCAGGATAGCTACGGCTTAACACCTTTGCATCTTGCTGTTGATCTTGGGAATAAGAAGATGATAGAGCAGTTAGTTGAAAAAGGTGCGAATATTAATGTTCAGGATAATGATGGTTGGACACCTTTAGTTCATGCAGTGAGGCATGGAAAGTTAGATACAATAGAATATCTAATAAAAAACAAAGCTGACGTTGACGTTGTAGGCAAAGATGGCAGGACACTTGTTGAACATGCTGAGTTATGGGCAGAAGAGAAAGGACTAGCAAGAGATGTAATAGATAGCAAAGGCGATAATGATTCTTATTATCGTGAGCTTTCAAAAGAAGCTGCAACTTGGGAAAAAGCTGGAAAGGATATGCTTAGCTATCTCAAAAAAATTACTATGCAAGAAGAAGAATCTAACGATATAGACCAAATGCCAGCAGATCAACCTGTAATTGAAGAAAGGAGTAAAAGATCGATAAGAGGAGACGAAGAGAAGCAAGAGGAAACAATTGTTATAGATAATGTGAAAGAAGAATCACAACATCCTTTAAAAATCAAAGTGGGTGAGGCTGTTGAAATAGGGAAATATAAGGTAGAACTGCAAGTTACGTATGATGATGTAAGAAATTTTTATGACACTATACGTGGTAAATATCATGATGGTAGTGGATACAATTATGAGCAAGTAATGGTTTTGTACAATGAAATTGTTAGGCCAGCATCACAGCATCATGATGAACCATTTACTCTTGCTGAGTCCTATATTGCAGATGGGCATCTATTTATTAAAAATCAAGATTTTGGAATTTTGAATGATTTTAATGAGATGTTCTATAAAAGTGATGAGTTTATGTAATGTAAAAGGTGGATGAGAATTAATTGATATAAGGAATTAGATCTTTCACTGTCATCCCAGTGTTTCTTTCCCCTGCCATTCCTGCGTTTCCTTCTCCTGTCATCCCAGTCTGGGATGGCTTTGTTGCATCGCTCAAGTGAAAAGAACTGGAAGTTACTGACAAAATTCATTATAAAACAGCCATTTAACTGTTGAAGAAAAAATATGCCACAGAAAATGAAAGTCAGTAACCAAAACGAATATAACAAATTCCTTGAAAAAAGGGGGAATATTTTTCGTTACATCGATGAAGCTATCGAAAATTGGTATGAAAATAGTCCAAAAATGCAGGGCGGCAACTATATTTATAGTGATAAGGATATCTGCAACAAATAGGAAGAGATTTGCAGCTATTCACAAGCATCAAAAAAAACTTAATATTAAGATAAATGATTGCAGAAAATAATATAGAAGATATCGAAATTGCTATAGACAGTACAGGAATTAGTATATACAACAACACACAGCAAGGAAAATAGCACTGACAGAGTGGCTATGAGCAAACGAGAAAATTGCACGTAATGTTGAATATAAACAACAAAAAAGCCATAGCTGTAAAATACAGTAACGGTGTCTACTCTGATCACTTGTGATTTGCTAAAAGAAGTTGATTTTCAGCATGCCATAAAAGCACTATATGCAGATAGAGCATGTGATAGGCACAAGTTTTATAAGTTGTGTAACGAATATGATATAAAGACAAAAATTCCACCAATAAACAATGCGGCAGAACATCCAGAAATAGATTATATGTCTGACAGGAATGCTGCTATTAGGTTAATAAAATTATACGGTGAAGATGGCATGAAAGAATGGAAAAAGAAGTAAATTATGGGAAAAGATCTTATATTGAAGGGTTTTTCTCAAGATTAAAGCAAATATTCGGATTTAGTTTTAGGAATAAATCTGAGATAAATCGAGAAAAAGAACTAAATGCTATTTGCTTAATAAATTCGCTGATATTGGTATGGCTAAATTTGAGATAGTTACATGAATTTACCATAAATCACCATCTCATAAAGTGTGATGCAACAAAGCCAATCGGGAGTCGCAATAGTAAAAGTGAAAGAAATCTTCAAAGTAGAACTATCCCCCAAAGCTGCACATGGACATAGAATATCCTTTATCAGGGATAGACGTAAACATTGAAGATCTTCCCCTAGAGCTGGATATAGATATAAAGTCATTTATACCATTCCCTATATTTGAGAAAAATATCACATGCCAAGAACCTTGTCAAAATTATATAATCTATCTCTAGAGCAGGTTATTGAGAATGTCAATCCACATAAAAGAGCCAGGTATTCCTAACACCACTAAACTCACAAATTCATTTGCTAGAGTTTATAAGTTCTTGTTTATAATAATTTTATTATATCGTAAAACCATCTATATCGGCCTATTTAAACAGTATTTTACTTTCCTTAAGGATTTTTTAAAGATCACCTATTGAATTCTATGATATTATTTTTTGTGAGATTGTTATACACGTTATAGCAAGGAAGGCAGAGAGATTTGTTAAGTAGTTTTTGCATCTATATGAGCTACTTGAATAATGGTTACAATATAATTGTACAGCATGAGCTGAGTTCGCTTAGCCCTTATCTACATATTCAGTTCCACCAACAGTTATTGCATCGACCTTGAGTGTTGGCTGACCAACTCCAACAGGCACATTTTGTCCGTCTTTTGAGCACGTACCAACACCAGGATCTAACTTTAGATCATTACCAATCATTGATACTTTTTTTAGCACTGTTGGCCCATCACCAATTAGCGTTGCTCCTTTGACTGGTTGTGTAATTTTACCATTTTTTATTAGGTAAGCTTCCGAAGATGAGAAAACAAATTTTCCTGATGTTATATCAACTTGTCCACCACCAAAATTTACTGCATATAGGCCTCTCTTTACACTGGATATTATTTCTTCTGGTGTATATTTTCCTGGCAACATATAGGTGTTTGTCATGCGTGGCATGGTAACTTCTTTGTAACTTTCTCTTCTACCATTACCAGTTGGGCTTACACCCATGAGTTTAGCGTTCATATGATCTTGCATATATCCTTTTAGAATTCCATCTTCTATAAGCACATTATAGCCAGGTAAAGTACCCTCATCGTCTATGCTAATAGAACCACGCAAATTAGGTAGAGTTCCATCATCAATTACAGTAATGTTACTAGCTGCCACTTGTTTACCCATAGAATTTGAAAATGCCGAGATTCCTTTACGGTTAAAATCACCTTCAAGTCCATGACCTACAGCTTCATGCAATAATATTCCTGGCCAACCTGAACCTAAAACAACTGTCATCTCTCCAGCCGGAGCTGGAATTGCCTCAAGATTTACTAGCGCTTGCTCTAACGCTTGGTTTGCAACTTCTTTCCACTTCTTCTCAGAAACAAACTTACTATAAGCGTCTCTTCCACCATGCCCTGCAGAACCTTTCTCCGCTCGGCCATTTTTCTCTACGATGACTAGTACATTAAAACGTACTAAAGGTCTGATGTCGCTTAACCTGTGATCATCTTTTATTATTTGTATAACTTGCCATTCTCCACTTAGAATTATTTTTACTTGCTTCACGTAGTTATTCTTGGACCTTACATACTCATTAACCTCATTGAGTAGTTTAATCTTTGAGTTCAGATCCATTTCATTTATGGGGTTAATCTTTGAATACAGCTCTCTTGTTCCCTCATTTAAGTTTATTGAATTTGTTTTGTTTAAAGATACTGAACTTTTCACTATAGAAGCAGCGTTACTAATTTCCTTTTCGCTAATTTCAGAAGAGCAAACAAAAGACGTACTATCCTCACAAAAGGACCTTAACCCAAATCCCCTTCTGATATTCAAATCCATGTGTTTCAATATGTTATCATCAAAAACCAGGGACTCTGATTGGCAAAATTCTAAAAATAATTCACCACCATCACTATCGCTCAAAGCGTTGTTGACTATTTTATATACATTATTAATATTAACATTGTTTTGAGCAAAAAATATTTGATCTAGATTTGGCATTACCTTTGAGCTAAAAATTGTTTAAGTATATTATTTAATTTTAACATAGTAAATCACAAAAAGCCCGGGTGGCGGAATTGGTAGACGCGCTAGCTTCAGGTGCTAGTAACTTTTTAAGTTGTGGAAGTTCAAGTCTTCTCTCGGGCACTCTATATTGATTTTTGAGTCAATTAATGCTATGATATAATGTATTTACTACTAAGTTTATGAGTTATGAAGAAAAAAAGCTTGTTTACAGAAAGAAAATAAGAACTTATTCAAAACGCTTGGTTACTGCACTATCTATTGCTTCTTTGATGGGGTATACAGCAGCATTAGACCTAAATATTTCTTCCTTAAGCTTGTACTGTACTATTGTCAGCACTATGCTAAGTGCACTTTCGCTTGCTTTAAATATATGGTCATTAACTGATCATTTTAGGCAGTGTGGCCTTAATAAGCAACTCGATACCTCTTGGCAAGATAAATTAATGAAGATCTGCCTCGACATTACATCTAACGTTTCATTTTTAATAGGAGGAATTACATCTATATTACCTCTTGAATTTCCTATTATCCCCTTTATTTCCGTTGCTTTTTTTATTCTAGGCTGTACCTTTATGGCAACCAATTTCGTTTGTACTATGATTAGTCAGCCGCAAATAGATGAAAGTAATAATCTCAAATCTAGTAGTCATTTGAACGATCAATCCACGATAGCTGTCTAATTATCACATGTTAATAAATTAGCTTATTTAACTTGACAAATTACGCCATCCCCCTTACTATAAAAGTAAGAGTATTTATCCTTGTTTTTAATCTCCGCGGATTTAATAACAAAATTCAGTAAAAAACTCAGATATTTATTGGCAAATTACATAAAAATTATAGCGGCTTTTTTTATTTTTTCTACATTCAGCCAAATCGCGCTTGTTAGCACATTATTACAACACCAATTTACATTATAAAACTCGCTACTAAAGGATTTTTTTACCTTTTTTTCTACTCAGTAAATTTCTTAATATTTGTGGCTAAAGTAATTTTAGAGAGCCAGCGTGTGACGCTGGTTCCTGGATCCCAGTGTCGGAGCACTGGGATGACAACAAAGGGCTACTTGAATGATACCCATATTCCAGCATTTGATGCTGAAATCCAGAAATTTTTACTATAAACAAGCATATTGAGCACAAAATTATGCTAAAACACAACGTTTTTTGAGATTACGGAAAGCCAGTGTAAGCCACTTGGATGACATCAAAGAGAGGGTACTGGGATTACACAAAAAGGGCTACTTAAATGACAAGATAGATAGAACTGGCATGAATTGGATTTGAGTAACTCAAATGACCAATGAAAACTGTAACCCTAAACATTGAAGCACTATTATGCACTAAATGATAACTTTCATACACTTGTCATGGTAGTCGTGAAAGAAATAATTCATACAATAAGCATGAATGAAAGAATTGACATGATTTGGAAATTTATATATTATAAAGTATTAATAGTTAGTTAATTTATGAGGTGGAGACATGGGCTATAAGCTAAGAAAAAGAGAATATGATTATAATGAAAGTTTATTTAAAGAGATAGGCATTCAAGTGCAAGAAGTAGAAGGTCGTAACTTCTTAGAAATATCTAATATAATAGCAAAAAATTATAGAAGGTTATCAATAAAGTGTCACCCAGATAAACCAGGAGGTAGCGATGAAAAAATACAGGCCCTTAACAGAAATAAAGCAGCGCTTTTGCAATATATTAAACCACTAAGTGGAAAGAATCGGGGATTAATCATTCCTGAGGAATTGAAAAGGTATTTACAATCAATTCAGCAAGGTCAGAATGATAAGCGTGCAGAGTATTATGCTGTTTTTACTCGGGTAAATATCCTACTGCTCATCTCGTCATTAGTGTCGTATATTTACTTGGGGTTTAAGCTATATAAGGCTGCTAATTTTACTGATGCACCTGGCATTTTGTTTAGTGCGACTCTAATAACATCTGTTACAACTTTTTTCTTATCTGTTTATTTGATGTCTTCTTTATTTAAAAAAGCTATGGATTTGCAAAATCCTCAACGGGAACAAGGTGAAAATTTAGATCAAGAAGAGCTAGAAGATGAAATATCCAAAAGTAAAGCATTTAAATATCTAATTCTTACTTCCCAAATTTCAAATTATCTTCCTCCTATTTTATTAGTAGCAGGTTTGGTGTTACAGTACCAATCTAGTTGCTTAAACAGTAAAATACTCATCGGATTTGCTGCATTACTGGGTTGTAGTTTATTACTACACTTAGCAAGTGAAATCTACGAGAGAAAAGTTGTAAATCTTGTAAAAACTGAAGGAATAGGTGATGAACAAAATGTACCTATAGGAGCATCAACCGAAAAGCCAAGCAGCATTGTAAATCCTGATGGTGCTTTTAACGTCTCGGCTCATCAAGTAGGTTGATTATTCTCCATACTCAAATCTCTGGCTAAAAATAACGAGCCACAAATTAGTATGGTTTTGACGTTTTGAATAGAGGCTTTCAATATGTGATTTGATATCGCATCGCCGATTGATTCACATTCAATAGCATTTATTCCTATATTACGAGCTCCTTCTCTAATTGAACCTGTACTTGTTGCTTTAGGTTCAGATTTAACACAAACGGCGCATAGTAGTTTGATATATGGCTTTAAGTGCTCTAAGAACTCTGCCACGTTTCTGTTACGAGTAACGCCAAAGATCATATAGACACCTTCAGTAAAATTGTCTTTTATCCACTTAGCTAACACTCTGGCACCATCATTGTTGTGTGCGCCATCTAGAAATAATTGCCAATCTTTTGGTAATAAAGAAATTAAATTACCTTTTTTTATAGACTCTAGCCGCGCAGGCCAATAAGTGCCCTGTAAACCTGAAGCAATGTCCTCTTTTCCAATATCAAAGCCATATTTTCCACTTAAAATGCTACATGCTGCAATTGCGTTTCCTGCATTGATTATTTGATGATCTCCTTTTAAAGATGGCAAAGAAAATTCTATTGATTGAATAGTCGATTGAAAGACCATCCTGTTATTCTGTTTTTCGCAATTCCATTCAAGTCCTCCTCTATACAGAGGAGATTTCTTATTTATTGCATGATGCTCTAGCGTGTTCATTATAGATTTTTCTTGTGGTGCTATTACGCAAGGAACATTAGGTTTCATTATTCCAGCCTTTTCACCTGCTATGGTTTCTACGGTAGGACCAAGATATTCTGTATGGTCAAGGGCAATTGAAGTGATGATCGTTAGAATTGGATTATCTATAACATTTGTTGCATCAAGCCTTCCACCCAGACCCACTTCAACTAAAGTAATATCAGCTTTATGACGAGAAAAAGCTAAGAAGGCTGCAGTCGTTGCGGCTTCAAATAGAGTGATGGGTTGTTCTGCGACTGCTATACGGCATTCTTCTAGTGAGTTATGTAATTCACTATCATCGATATCATTGCCTGCAATAACTATTCTTTCATTAAAATTCACTAAATGTGGAGAAGTGTAGGTATGAACTTTATACCCTGCTGCTTGCATTATATATCTTAGAAATGATAGTGTCGATCCTTTGCCATTAGTGCCAGCTATGTGAATTATTGGCGGTATTTTTTTCTCAGGATTGCCTAATCTATTGAGAGAGCTTTTTATGCGATCAAGAGAAAAATCCTTTGGTCTACTGCCAAGCGGCTTAGGCCAATGAGGCATGTATATCATAGATTATTGTTAAATTTTAATTCATCTATTACACTTGCCATGCCGTGCGTGTCGATTTTTTCACTAAATTGAGAACGTTGATTAATAGCAATACTTATCCCACTCATTACAACATCGTTTATTAAGAAAGAATTGTCACTTTTAGTCACTTTAAAGTCAATGTTTGTAAATTCCTCATCACCATAAGAAAATCTTGTTCCTATCAGACAAGTTTCATCGTCAACTGCTTTTGTACTCATTATGATCATTTCACTATTATTTATGTATTTATACAAAATTTTAGCGCACAAGCGCGCGAGATATACTTCATATTCTTTTAGAAACTCTTCTTTTTCTTTCTGAGTAGATAAATTCCAATATTTCCCTATGACAAATCGAGATATTCCTTTGAGGTCAACATTATTCTGAATAATTTTCAGAAGTTCTTCTTGTACATGTTCTAGATTTTTTCTATTCCCTTTCATAGACGTGTTGTCTACTTGCTGCTTCATGGCAAGCACAAAAGTTTTGTGCCCTATACAATTCGCGTAAGCACTTGAGGAGATTATAATAAAAATGGTTAAGAACTTAATAAGATTCATAAGATATATTTATTAGCTATGATACTTAAAATGCAAAATTTAACAAAGGCAAAATAATGATCGCTAGTTTTAATATATCTATAGACATACTCTATATAAATAATCTATAATTAATTTAGGGGTCTGTGCTATGCGTTATGAGTTAAGTTAAATTTCCCGAGCGATAATTTCTGATCAAGGGAATTGCCTCTGTTAATTTCATTGAAATTAGTACGTGATGCCCACCTTAACTTTAGGTCTCAGGAATCTACTAAGACTGACGGTAGATATGGATCCCTTTTCCATTATTTAGGTTTATGTTACACCAATATAAAGAACAAGGTGTTTTTTTCTGCTCATCTCATGAGATATTTCAAGTTGTAATTGACGTTGAGAAGTATCCTGATTTTGTTCCTTGGTGCAAAGCTGTTTATATAAAAGAAAAAACTGATAGCCAAATGATTGTGGACCTCCTTGCAGCTTTTCATGGCATTAAAGGAAGTTACACATCAGAAGTGACCTTCCTTTCTCCAAGTGGAACAAATGAAGGTTGGATAAAAGCTGTGTCGTCAAATGGAATATTTAAACATTTATACAACGAATGGAAATTCACTCCTATAGATGAAAGTAAAACTATGGTAGAGTTCTATATAAAGTTTGAATTTAAATCCAATTTGTTTTCCACTTTATTAAACTCAGTGTATAAATACACACAAAGCAGAATAATTGCTGCATTTAAAGACAGAGTAGAAAGCCTTGCTAAACAAAAGTTATCTTGACATCATTTATATAAATGCATAAATTCTTTAATAAGTTAAGTGTTTCCATTGTAATGATTTTTAGATTATTGTTCTTACTTATTTTTATAAGTGTTAGTTCTGATGCAGCTATTGAACAAAACTTACCCAACACTCAAAAAACTGATGAAATAACATCAAAAGAACTACTGTCGCTATTGCCTGATGATAAATTATTAGGAGATCGAAAAGCACCAATTTTAATGATAGAATACGCCTCGCTCACTTGTTATCACTGTTCTCTTTTTCATAAGAAAGTTTTTCCTAAAATCAAAGAGAAGTACATAGATACAGGTAAGATGTTATACATATTCCGTCATTTTCCTCTAGATTATAGAGGATTAAAAGCTGCAATGCTAAGTTATTGCTATGAAAAAGAAGAAGACTATTTTAATTTTAACAAAGCTGTGTTTAATGCAATAGACTCGTGGAACTACTCTAATTTTAGTGATTTAACTATACTACAAAAAATTGCTGCACTAAGCAATTTGAAGCAAGATGTATTTAACCAATGCATTAATGATAAAAAGATGATGGACAAAATTATAAATGATAAATCACTTGCAATTAATAAACTTGATATCACAGCTACTCCTGTATTCATCATCAAGCTTAACGATGATAAATCATATGTAGAGAATGGTAAAATCAAACATGAAGGATATAGAGAGCTGGAATATTTCACTAATGTAATAGATGAGCTATATGGAAAAGCTATAGTGAAGTAATAACACTGTAGCTTACCATATAAAAACCCTATGCTGAATCATTATTTTTTGATACTGTTTGTTGCTTTTTACGCTCAAACTCTCTTTTTTTACTGTGCCAAGCATAATAATACATAGCAATTTTATTCTCTATTAATACTATCGTTCCATCATAAAATTGGACCATATCCATAACTTTTTTCTGAGCTTCGTTAAAGCGTTCTTTGTACTTCTCGCGATAAGCTGGATTGTGCAGTAATTTCACTCCTTCATTATTATTAGATTTCTTGCTTAACGTTTCAACTTCGTTAGCAATGTTATAAGACATATAACCCCCTCTAATTGATTATAAAAATTACATTTTAAGAGAGATGTAAATAAACGATCCCTTAATTCTAGTATAACAATTGGTTATTATACTAGTTAACCATAGTAAAATATATAATAATCTTTGTCACTTAAAATTTTACTTTATAAAATAACAACTTAAAATAAAAAAATTTTATTATTCTTAACTCTATTGTTATATTTATAAATCTTATATAGATTAAACCTCCTTAGTTTATATTATAAAACTTAATGCGTCATAACTTTAGCAGAAAATCCTTGTACATAAGAAGCTTATTTGCAAAAGAGTATAAAAAAATAGAAGAACATTGTACTCTTGATAAGAAACAACGTATTCAAATCACTCCTGAAGAAGGAAAATTATTAAATTTATTTATCAAAATCCATAAAGTTAAAAGCATAGTTGAAATTGGCACGTTATATGGTTATTCGTCAATTTGTATGGTAAAAGCTTTACCGAAAGATGGTCATATATATACAATAGAAAATAATCCTCAACACTCAAGAATAGCAAAAAAAAATTTTAGTGCTTTTAATCTAAGTGATAAAATTACTCTAATAGAAGGTGATGCACTGGAAAAAATTAATGAATTATCAGCAAAGGCACCATTTGACATGATATTCATCGATGCTGACAAAAGTAGTTATCCTAAGTATTTAGATTGGGCAGAGTCATACATTAAACAAGATGGGCTAATCGTTGCAGATAACACTCTATTATTTGATACAGTATTTTTAGAATCTCCTCCAAAAGAAGTATCAGAAAAGTCATGGCATGCTATGAGAGAGTTTAACGATAGATTGTCAGATGAAAAAAAATATTTCTCCATATTGATTCCTACTGACGAAGGAATGACTGTAGCTTTAAAACTCACGCAAGTTAAAAATCAAGGTCAGCGTAATGTCTAGGGGGAGTTAAGCCAAAAACTCTCTCTAATAATATTTCGCGAAAACAAGGCCTTGATTTAACAATGGAGTACCATTCTTTTAAAATCTTACTTTTTTCCCATGGGAAACTATTTACGTAGTCTATTATAGAAATATGTGATGCTAAAGTAATATCGGCTAAAGTGAACTTATCGGTTGCAAGCCAAACGTTCTTGTTAATTAAGTGTTAGATGTATTCCATATGGCAAGGCAGGTTATTCTGAGCTGCATGAAGAAATCTAGAGTCAGGGCTGCGGTTAGTAATTACTTTTTCATTCATAATATACTTAGTAACTTCATTGTAAAATTTGCTATCGAACCAATTGATTAAAGCGCGTATTTTAGACTTAATAATAGTGGATGAACCAAGTAATTTGACGTCGCTATTGTAAGTCTCTTCTATATATTCACAAATGGCATTACTATCCGCTATGGCTTTGTTGCATAACACTTCATGTAGTGGTGGTTTACGACAAATTCATGTAACTATTTCAAA
The DNA here is from genome assembly GCF_947250635.1 of Wolbachia endosymbiont (group B) of Parapoynx stratiotata. Taxonomy (NCBI): domain Bacteria; kingdom Pseudomonadati; phylum Pseudomonadota; class Alphaproteobacteria; order Rickettsiales; family Anaplasmataceae; genus Wolbachia; species Wolbachia endosymbiont (group B) of Parapoynx stratiotata. The sequence continues at coordinate 1,497,148 of NZ_OX366335.1, forward strand.
TTTAGCCATACCAAAATCAGTAAATTTGTTAAGCAAATAACACTTGAGTAGCAGTTCCTTTTCACGATTAACCTCAGATTTGTTACGAAAATTAAATCCGAATATTTGTTTCAGTCGCGAGAAAAAACTTTCTATATAAGATCTTTTTCCGTAGTTTATTTGCCTTTTCCACATCTTTATATTATCTTTATCATATGACTTTATTAGTCTAATTGCAGCATTTCTCTCTGCCATATAGTCTAACTTTGGATGCTCTACTGCATTATTTTGCAGAGGAATTTTTGTCTTTATCCCAAGTTCATTGCACAATTTATATAATTTCTTTCGGTTATATGCCCTATCTCCATACAGTGTGCTTATATTATATTGAGCTTCAACTCTTTCAATAAGATCACAGGCTCCGTAATGATCAGAATAAACTCCTCTACTATATTTTGCAGCTATGACTTTTTTGCTACCTATCTCCAGCATTACATGCAGCTTTCTTACCTGTTTATAACTGCGATACTTTCGCTATTTTCCTTACTGTGACCAGGGGTATTATTATAAATACTGATACTTGTACTATCTATGGCAATTTCAATACCTTCCGTATCATTTTTGTTAACTCTACAGTCACTGATCTTAATATTGAGTTTTTTTTGAAGCTTGTGAATAGCTGCAAATTTTTTCCTATTTGCTGCAAATACCCTTCTATAAACCCTACCGTTTGTCTTAAGCCAATTCTAAAGAGATTAGCGACTATATGCACTAAAATCACAACTTTATCGCTATAAATATAGTTGCCACCAGCCATTTTTGGACCTTTTTCGTACCAATTCTCAATTGCTTCATTAATAAAATGAAAAATATTTCCCCTCTCTTGGAGAAATTTGTTATATTCATGGCAGTTACTGACTCTCATTTTTTGTGACATATTTTTCTTTCGTAGGTTAAATGCTTGTCTTATAGTGAATTTTGTCAGTAACTGCTAGCTCTTTTTACTTGAGTGATGCAAGAAAGCCATCCCAGTGTCACGCACTGGGATGACAGGGGAGGGACTACTCGAATAACACCTTTATGGTGGCTTAAGTCACAAGTTCGTGCAATGATGGTGCTCCTTAAAGAAGCACCATTTGCTAATGTTTTGAAGCTTTATGCTTATTATTTGCATATATTTTTTGTTGTATCCCATGTTTTACCATCAGGGCAAGCAGTTACACCATCTTTACAAATCACACCACCTGGTACTATTTTTGAAACAACTACAGGTGCACCAAAAAACACAGCAGTAAATGCACCGAGTGCAAAAAGCGCTGGCCATGGCATTCTGCCAAATATTGCCAGCAAAGCTGCACCAATTATCACTATTGTAATCATAGGTCCGCCTATACCGTGAGTATAGCCTACTATTTTGCATATTGTATTGGTTGTTGCATCATCAGTAACAGCAGCAGCAAAAGCATTATCAAATGCAAAGGAAAGAATTAAAGCTACAAGTAGAAGAAAATTTTTCATTATGCCTCCAATAATTTCTATTACTTATCCGCTACTGCACCGTCTTTACAAATCACACCTCCTGGTGTTATTTTTGAAACGACTACAGGAGCGCCAAAAAACACAGCAGTGAACGCACCAAGTGCAAAAAGCGCTGGCCATGGCATTCTGCCGAATATCGCAAGCAAAGCTGCACCAATTATCACTATTGTGATCATCGGTCCACCTATGCCGTGAGTATAGCCTATTATCTTGCATATCACCGATGATGTTGTATCATTTTTATCAACAAAAGTATTTGTAGCATTTGCATCAAATGCAAAGGAAAGAATTAAAGCTACAAGTAGAAGAAAATTTTTCATTATGCCTCCGTATTTAACGCTGGATTATCTATCATTTTGATTAAATTTAAGTAAACGGTGAGGATTTTTTGCTTAAAAGTATGCTTTATTTCATTTAGAATACTTTTCTTAGTTTATTTATATTACAAGTGCTACAGAAATTTTATAGTATCGTTTATTGCCTTTATCGTGCTTTAATTGACACAATTTATAATGATGGAGTGGAGCATGCAGGGTATCTATCATTTTTAATCCTGTTATCAATATTTCCTTTTCTTATTGTTTTAATAGCCATGGCATCAACGTTCGCAAATTTCTTAGATCAATACAATGTCGGCTGGGCATTTATTATTGATAACATGCCACAGGATATTTTATCATCTTTGATGCCACGTATTAGGGAGATAATATCAGGCCCTCCGCAAAGCTTATTAACCTTGGCAATTGTAGGCGCTGTTTGGACTGCCTCATCGACAATTGAAGGATTTAGAACGATATTGAATAAGGCCTATAAAGTTCCGGTTTCATCGCCTTATATATGGAGAAGGGTGCTCAGTATATTACAATTTTTAGTAATTACGCTTGTTACAACTCTGACTATAGTATTTTTTACATTAGTGCCAATGTTAATTGATTTTTCTTACCAAGGGCTAAGTTATACTAGATATTTACTTATTGAGTTTGTGCTTTTTACTATAGTATCTTGGCTATATTTCACATTGCCAAACATAAAACAAAACTTATCAGACGTATTTCCCGGATCTTGTGTAGCTGTTATTCTTTGGACGATCTCTGCTTCAGCTTTCAAGCAATATTTAAAAGCTTCCTTTGACCAACTGAATTTGATATATGGAAGTTTAGGCGGTGTGGTGATGTCGTTGCTATTTTTTTATGTGCTAAGTTTGATTTTTATATATGGAGCAAAATTTAATTTTCAGCTAAAATATTTCAATGAATCTTGCTAAAGAGAAAGAAATGGGTAAGTTAGAAGGTAAAATAGCTTTAATTACCGGGGCTTCAGGTGGAATAGGCTCTTCTGTTGCAAAAAGATTTGTAAAAGAAGGTGCATGTGTGATTCTAATTTCCAGATCTCTTGATAATCTCAAGCCATTGTATAACGAAATTGAAGAGCTTAAAGAAGGCTCTGTGAAACTAATTCAGCTTGATCTTTTAGACTTTGAAAACGTAGAAAAACTGGCAAATATGATAGAAAGCCCAAAATTATCAGAATCTGGAACACTTGATATACTGATTACATGCACTGAAATTTTAGGTAAGTTGAGCTCTGTTCATGATTGTGAGCTTGAAGATCTACAGAACGTAATGAATACAAATTTTACTGCCAGTTGGTACTTGCTAAAAAATTTGGGTCCAATACTAAAAAAGTCTAATGCTGGAAGAGCGATATTCATGACCTCAGAGATAACACTTTCTCCTTCCTCTTATCCATATTGGGTACCATATGCTGCAAGTAAGGCTGCACTAGAAGCAATGGTGAAGATATATGCATCTGAGACAAAACATACGAACTTATGCATAAATGCCGTGTATTCGGAAGGGCCTATCGATAGTGAAATGTATAAGCAAGCATTTTCGGGAAAAGATATATCTGAATTGGTGCCACCTGATAAACTGACAGACAAATTTGTGGAACTTGCTTCTGAAGATTGTAGCATATCAGGACAAATCTTGCCACTTAGCAAATCTCCCGAGTAAATTACCATAGTATCTGCAAAGATACCGTTAAGCCTAAAGGTAGTTAGGTTTAATAAAAATTCACATACACAGGAAAGATTGGTAACATTATTTGAGTCGAGACTATTATTGTAATTATGCCAAAACGCACAGATATAGAATCTATATTAGTAATAGGAGCAGGCCCAATAGTTATAGGTCAGGCATGCGAGTTTGATTATTCTGGAACGCAAAGCTGTAAAGTATTAAAAAGTGAAGGTTATAAAGTTATTTTAGTTAACTCCAACCCCGCAACTATAATGACAGATCCTGAATTCTCTGATGCAACTTATATTGAGCCGGTGCTACCTGAAATCATAGAGAAAATTATAATTAAGGAGAGGCCAGACGCAATATTACCAACAATGGGAGGGCAAACAGCACTTAATTGTGCAATAAAACTTGCAGATGATGGAGTGTTAGACAAATACAACGTAGAATTAATAGGAGTAAATAGAGAAGCAATAAAAAAAGCAGAGGATAGAGAGTTATTCCGTAAGTCCATGGATAGAATAGGACTGAAATACCCCAAAAGTATCATTATAAAAAATCAAGAACAAATAAAAGAGGCTTTGGACTACATTGGATTACCAGCAATCATCCGCTCATCATTCACCCTTGGTGGTGCAGGTAGCGGCATAGCATACAATAAAGAGGAGTTTTTCAATATTGCAGAAAGTGCTCTCAAAATTTCGCCAATAAATGAAGTTCAGATAGATGAATCAATTATCGGCTGGAAAGAATATGAAATGGAAGTTATCTGTGATTGTAAAGATAACTGCATAATAGTCTGTTCGATAGAAAATATTGATCCAATGGGAGTGCACACCGGAGATAGTATCACGGTTGCTCCTGCTTTGACTCTGCGTGACGTAGAATACCAACAGATGAGAAATGCATCTATAGCAGTGCTAAGAGAAATTGATGTTAGTGCCGGTGGTGCAAATGTTCAGTTTGCAGTGAATCCTAAAGAAGATGGAAGCCTCGTTGTGATTGAAATGAATCCAAGGGTTTCTCGCTCTTCTGCACTTGCTTCAAAAGCAACAGGTTATCCTATTGCAAAAGTTGTAACTAAACTTGCTATCGGCTATTCACTCGATGAGATACGTAATGATTGCGCTCCAGTTATACCTGCTGCATTTGAACCAGTGATTGATTATATCGTCACTAAAATTCCTCGTTTTGAATTTGAGAAGTTTAAGGGGACGAATTGTGAACTATCAACTTCCATGAAATCGGTGGGGGAAGTGATGTCTATAGGCCGCACTTTTAATGAGTCACTGCAGAAAGCTTTTCGTTCACTTGAAACTGGTCTTACAGGACTTGATGAAGTATTTCCTGAGAACATTGATATTGATCACGTAAAATCTCAATTAGCAAAATTGCTACCAAACAGATTACTGATTGCTGCTGACGCAATGCGTCACGGAATTAGCATAGAAGAAATAAATTCGATTACAGGATATGACTTATGGTCTTTGCAGAATATACAGCAAATTATATTAGCTGAACAAAAAATCAAGGAAAACGGCCTTCCTGAGACTGCATATGAAATGTTAGAGCTGAAAAAAATGGGGTTTTCAGATGCAAGATTGGCAAAATTAAGCAATAAGAAAGTAGAGCAGATTGAAGCAATGAGAAAAAAATTTGGTGTTAATCCAGTTTATAAACGTGTAGATACTTGTGCAGCTGAATTTGAATCGAGCACTGCTTATATGTATGGCTGCTATGAGGGTGATGTTGAAAATAAAACGGAATGTGAGGCGAATATTTCGGATCGAAAAAAAGTTGTCATTTTAGGAAGTGGTCCAAATCGAATTGGTCAAGGTATTGAGTTTGATTATGCATGCGTACATGCAGCTTCTGCCGCCAAAGAAATGGGGTATGAAACAATAATGATTAACTGTAATCCGGAAACCGTTTCAACTGATTATGATACCGCTGATCGTTTATATTTTGCCCCACTGATTGCAGAGGATGTGCTTGAAATACTAGGCAAAGAGCAAGAAAATGGCACACTGGTTGGTGTAATAGTTCAAATAGGTGGTCAAACACCTTTAAAGTTAGCCAAAGTGCTTAACGAGAGAGGTTTCAAAATTCTGGGAACTTCGTTTGATTCTATTGACCTTGCAGAAGATCGCATGAGATTTAAAAACCTTGCTTTGCAACTTAATTTAAAACAACCTGAAAGTTCTATCTGCCATTCAGTAAAAGAAGCGTTAACCAACGCAGAAAAGGTGGGGTTTCCACTAGTAGTTAGGCCATCATATGTCCTCGGCGGTCAGTCTATGTCGATTAGACACGATACTCAGAGCTTTAAAGAGTATGTCTTGAATCAAACCAAAATTTTTGAACACGGGTCACTGCTTCTTGATAAATTTTTAGTCAATGCAGTTGAGGTTGACGTTGATGCTGTATGTGATGGGAAAAAAGTTTTCATTGCAGCGGTCATGGAGCACATTGAAGAAGCTGGTATCCACTCTGGCGATTCAACATGCTCAATACCGACAAATACATTGAGTGACGAAGTAATAAAAGAGATCGAGCTCCAAACTGAAAGAATAGCTCTTGCACTAGAAGTGAAAGGTCTGATAAACATTCAGTTTGCTGTTCAAGAGAGTGATGTATACATACTTGAAGTGAATTTAAGGGCTAGCCGTACAGTTCCTTTTATTTCCAAGGTAATCAATATTCCTATTGCAAAGCTTGCCACTCAGGTTATTTTGGGTAAAAAATTGAATCAGGAAAACAAGCCTTTCAATCATTTTGCAGTTAAAGCTGCTGTTTTTCCATTTACGCGTTTTTCGGGAATTGACACTTTACTTGGTCCTGAAATGAAATCAACAGGAGAAGTGATGGGAATTGACTTATCTTTCGGAGCTGCACTTGCAAAAGTGCACATGGCTGCAGGATACAAGTTACCAACAGAAGGAACGGCTCTGGTTTCAGTAAAAGATGATGATAAAGAGTATATATTGCCTGTTGTACGAATGTTGAAAGAACTGAGTTTTGAAATATATGCCACCAAAGGCACAGCTTTGCATCTGAACAATAACGGCATTGCTGCAAAAGCTGTAAATAAAGTGAGAGAAGGCAGACCCCACATAGTTGATATGCTCAAAGATGGAAAAATAAATCTAGTAATCAATACTTCAAAAGGTGTGAAATCAGTCTCAGATAGCAAGGGTATCAGGAGAACTGCTATTTTGCAAAATATAGCTTATAGCACCACAGCTTCTGGGAGTAAAGCGTTAGCGCTTGCAATTCAATATGTAAAGAATAGCAAATTGGAAGTGAAATCATTACAGCAGATACAAAATGTTTAAATATCAAGACTATAATAAATTATTACTTATTTCAAAATGAGGATCGTGTAAGCTAAGGCGAGAGAAATTTAATTAAAGGATTTTTGTGTCAGTATCAATATATAACTGCCTTGAGCGTTTGTTGAAAGGCTTTGTACTAATTTTCTTGATTCAAACAATATGCTAGACTTTAACTTAAAAATCTTTGTAAGTGATCACGACTGAAAGGTATTTTCATGCATTTTTTACCTGAGTGCAATAAGTGTAGTTCATTGAGTTTCCAAAATTGATAATGAAGAAAAGCATTACTCGTCTAATAAAAGCAATTCAATACTCCTGTGAAGGAATAAAATCAGCTTTTGTATCAGAAGTTGCGTTTAGACAGGAGTTACTGCTTTTTATAATATGTGTTTCAACTTTGTTTGTTTTAGATGTAAGTAATTTAGAACGTGCAGTAATGGTAAGTAGCCTATTTTTGGTGTTAATTGTAGAAATTATTAACACTGCTTTTGAAACAACAATTGAGCGTATTTCCAGTGAACAACATATACTTTCAAAAAAAGTGAAAGATCTAGGTAGTGCAGCAGTTTTTCTCTCATTAATTAATTTCTTGATAACATGGATGATAATATTGATATGAATGTTGTTAAGATATATTTTCAAATTCACCGATTAAGACTTGCATGTCTTGTGGTAAATCAGAAACAAATTCTATATATTCTTTACTTTTTGGATGATATAAGCCTAGCGTGTGAGCATGTAGTGCCTGTCTATTGAAATTACGGATAAAGTCAGAGTTTTTAGCATGTTTTTCACTTTTACTACTATTTTTTCCGTAAACTTGATCACCAACTACAGAATGTCCTATGTGGCTCATGTGTACTCGAATTTGGTGTGTTCTGCCTGTCTCTAAAGTACATTTAACCAGGCTTGCTTGCCCTATAATTTTCTTCACTGAATAATGAGTGATTGCTAATTTACCTGCTGTTTTTGTGACACACATCATTTCTTTATTACTGCGTTTTGGAGCAATATGGGTTTTTACTGTTCCTTGCAGATTAGGTAATGCTCCCCAAATTACTGCTAAGTATTCCCGTTTTATTTTACGATTTGATAGCAGTTCAGACAAGAAGCTGTGGGATTGTTCATTTTTTGCAATTACCATGAGTCCACTAGTATCTTTATCAAGCCTGTGAACAATTCCTGGTCTTGTATTTGTATATGGAATTTTGCCAAGGTGAGCGATCACTGCATTCAGGAGTGTATCATTGTTTGTTCCAGCACCTGGGTGTACTGTTAATCTACTTTGTTTACTCAGAACTATAATGTCATCATCTTCATAGACGATATCAAGTTTTATGTCATAATTAGGCTCAATTGATGTGGATATGTCAGGTTGAATGAGATGCACCACATACTCTTCACCTGGTTTTACTATGTGATCATTATTAATTATCGGTATACCAAGTAATTTCACCTGCTCATTCTGTATCAATCTTTGCGCTTTACTGCGAGATATGTTGCATTTTTTAGCTACATAAGTATCTAATCTTAATTTTTTCTCTTCACTACTAATATTTAAAGTCCTGAACATGCTACTTCAAATGCTGCATGAACATCTGGATTCACAAAATCAACTTTTGTACTAGGTTGAATTTGAAGGCCGTCTTGTTTTTTAATGTGGCAAATTGTTTGAGAGCCATCTTTCCAGTAAATTATTATTTTATTATCAAAATTCCGTAGCGTTAACTCCCTCTTTTCTTCTTTTTTATCTTTTTCTTCTAGCTTAATAGACTCTAATAAATAATATAGAAAGCCACTTGCTTTACCGTTAACTTTTTTTCTCCATTCATCCATTTTTTCTTGTTCAGATAATTCTTTTTCCAATTTTGCATTTTCTTGCTCCAGCTCTTTCATCCTTTTTTTTGATTTTAATAATCTATTTTTTTCTATTGCTTTTTTCTCTTCATCTCGCTGTTTTTCAAGAGAAGTAGCAGTAATACTGCCTTCACTGCTATTAGGTTCGGTTGATTGAGTTTGTTTATTCTTTAATTCTTCTAGTTCATCTTTTACTTTTTTTAGCTCTTCCTCTAATTTCTTCCTTATCTTTTCCGCCTCTTTTTTTTGCTTTTCCAACATATCTATAAACAAAGGATCATCACTAACTGTGCTTTCCCCAGATTTTAAAAAGCCAACAAATCTGCTTGGTTCAAATCGCTCAACCTTATCTTCAGCGATTTTAATAGCATTATCTAAACTAGAAAAAATACTTTCAATGTTTAGTGAACTTGCTCTTTTTACCAGCCCTTTAGCTTCACTTAAAATGGGCGAGATTTCCTTGTGCAACTCATCCAAATCTTCTTTGATGTCTTCTCTGACTCTTCGTAGATGAACAAGTGTTTCTTTAATTTCATCATTTGCAGGCTTTAGAAGCTTATTATCGAGTAGACCTTTAACTTCATCTAACTGCTTATCAAGTGAGTCAACAATTTTATCTGTAAAATCAGTCAAGTGCTTATCAAGTAATTTTATCAATCGAGATGTAGAATCATTTTCTTCTTCATCTTTTGTCTTTTTTTCCATTACTGATACAACCCCACCTCTTCTGAATGGAAAGAGAATATCCAAATTGTTAAACTTTTTAACAATATTATGATTATTGTTTATCTCATTGTTTTTTAGCTTGCTGAATGTTATACATATCCCAACAATAGCAATGATACTAGCCAGTGCAACTATGGCCCATTCCAAATCCTGAATATTGGCAAAGCTCAGTCTATTTTGTATTAACGCACCAACTATAATTACAGCACTAATTACATATGGTATGGTAAGAAAAATTGCCTTATTCTTATTCTCTTGTCTTTGATCATCTAATATTTTTTTTTGATTTTCAGAGATTGGCAAAATTATTGAAAAGCTTGCTTTTTTGTGACTTGTAAAACTTAAATTTGGTTTTATCTCTATTTTTAGAGCATTTTCAGCGATTTCACTCATCTCGTTGTCTTTGCCACCTCTAATTTTATTATTTATTAATTCCTCTATCAACTTTTCTCCTTCTTTTATCTCCTGCTTATGCATATATCTCATAGCAGAAGAGGCTACAAAAGTTGTTAAAAGAATAATAGAAACCAAAGTGTAAATTGGCATGAATGTTGGGTTAAAAATATCTGTAATAAACCTTAGATCATTATGGGTTATTATTATTGCAGCTACATAAGCCAAAGAAAATTGAAGCCAAATATTTACAGTCGCTATGGGTAGAGTGTTACTTACAGAATATTTCTTTGTTGCACGCCATAACCTAGGAAAAAAACCAATAGCATCATCTATTTTGGCAAAATTATGATCTACTTTAACATTGAAAGGATTTGTTGTATCTAAAGGCATAAATTTCCTCACATCCTAATTAAGTAATTATATATAAATGATACTTTAAAAACAAGTTTTTGGCTTATGCCAAGGACGATTAGAACGCACTTTACTAACCTTTATACCACTATCTGTTAGCCAAACAGAGTGTGTGCCATATGCCTCTAAGTCAGCGTATTTGATGATTTTAGTATTGCAAGCTGGATAGTTAAACTTGCTTAACTGAATTACTAGATCGACATTGTTACAATTTTCTAAAATATCTTCTCTTTTGTGAGCTAGCAACACTGATTTATTATTTCCTTTATTATATATACAGCCATAATCATTACATTTTAGCCTTTTGTTTGAATTACTGAATTTAGTATGATTCACAATTTGATTCTGCCCGTTTTGCTTTGCCCACGTTTTGACAACAAAATTTCTGTTTTTTCTAGTAAGGGAATATAGTAAATTGTCATCTTCTTTTACAGCAAGATTATCAGCACTGACTAGAATGTCAGGAGTTGTATACATAGCGCTAGAGAAAATACCTAGCACAATAAAGAAAATTCCAAAGAAACGCCAATTCCTTTCCCACAAGCATAACCATAATAGCCCAAGCGTTATTATAATAATTAATGAGGCAGGAAAAGTGCGAATAGGAACAACCAAATACTGAAGACTGGCAATTGCGTTTGTTATATATAAAACGCTGTCAATTGGGCGTTCCATGAGAGGCGTTATAATCCACTGAGTACCTAAAGGAATCAATAAAACATAAATTATTCCAAGTGGAATAATAATGAGTGTAACTATTGGTATAGCAATCAAATTTGTGATAATGCTGCTGATTGAAAAATAGTTAAAATTATATATTGTATATGGAACTGTTGCTAAACTTGCTATTATTGAGCTGATCATTATCGACACAAAATATTTTATTATTTTTATTTTGAATAACTTATTAGCATTGATCTGATAGCTTGCAACTAGTGCCAAAACAGCAGAAAATGACATTTGAAAACCTGGCTTTAAGATTGCTTCTGGCTCCACTATGAGTATCACCGAAGCAGCAAACGCAATTGCTATTAATCCTCGATATTTCCTTTCTATGATTATTGCAACAAGTACCAAGATCACCATGATGTAGGCACGCTGAGCAGAAATTTGCATACCGGTAATCAACAAATAAAAGGTAGTTGGCAAGATAGTAAAGAATGCAGATATTTTTTTAGTGTTATATTTAAGAGTCAAAGTTTCAGATATTGCAAATAAATTACGGAATACTATAAAAAATAGACCAGCAACAAACGATAAATGTAAACCAGATATAGCGAATAAATGTGCTATACCTGAATCTCGTATCGCATTCATAGTTTTTTGATCTATCCCGTCTTTTTTGCCAATTAATAATGCAGAGATTATGTCCGCGTGTGGCTTTTTGGTATTTTGCTGTAGGTTTTCATAGATATATTGACGGAAAGATTCTATATACTCTTGAAATTTTCTTGCTTCAGCCTTTTTGTACAGGACTATTTTGCTTGTTGCAAAGCCTGTTGCACTTATTTTCTGATAATATACTATTCTTGCAAAATCATATGCATATTCCGAAGGCGCAATTTTTGGAGGAAAGAGTTTTGCTGATAATTTTACTTGATCCCCTATTTTAATGCCTTCTTCCGCTTTGGTTCTAACTGATATTCTGATGCTATCTAACTTAAACTTCGTGTTTTTTATTTCATAAAGCAAAAATTGCTCATACGAGCCCTTGTTATTAATATCCTTCACTGTAGCAACAATATCTTTCACATACCTTTCCTTATCAAGAATGTGAGTATTAACTGAATCTGTTCTGAATTTGCTGGCTGTAAATCCTATGAGCACTGCAATTAAAGAAATGCATAATATTGCGTATTTCCTGTATAATATTGCAGTCAGAATTAGTATAGGTGAAAGCAAGAGAAAAATAGATATAGTGAAAGCACAGCTTGGTTCAAAATTTAATGAGAAATAGGTTAAAATTCCTGCACACTGAAAAACAGGGAACCACAATATCAAGTTATATTTTTCATTGCACAGATTGTTATGTATATAATTTACTATCATGTTAAGAAAGGTTAATAGATATATAAATATATGTAATAGTGTGATTTTATTCTTTTATTTATTATTATTACGCATATAATAATAAATAAGCAACGACGCGGGATGGAGCAGCTCGGTAGCTCGTCAGGCTCATAACCTGAAGGTCGTAGGTTCAAATCCTACTCCCGCAACCATCTTTCAATTGTACAAACATCGATTTCGGATGGCTTTGTTGCATAGCTCCTGATAAGGCAGGTAGGTACAGTAAATTCATGCAGCTAATTCGAACTTAGCCATACCTATATCAGTAAATTTATTAAGCAAATAGCACTTAATTAGTAGTTCTTTTTCACGATTTATTTCAGATTTATTCTTGAGACTAAACCCAAACGTTTTTTTCAACCTATAGAAAAAACATTCAACAAAGGATCTTAGTCCATATTTTGTTTCTTGTGTCCATTTCTTTATACCGTTCTCATAGTTTTCACATAATTTAATCACATTAATGTTGCTATTTCTTTCTAATTGATAATCAATTTTCTCATAGATTTTCGCACCTTTTATTGGTCGAATGATTGGTTTTATATTATGTCCTTTACACACTTTATACATACTAGCTTTATCATAAGCTGCATCTGCGCGAACAGATGAAATATTATATTTATCTACTGTTCCCTTTAACATATCGCATGATAATCAAGTGTAGTACCATTAGTGTACTTCATATCTATAACTTTTTTATTATTTATACTTAAAATAATATGTAACTTTCTTACTTGATCATATCCATTATATTTTCTTACTTTTGCATTTTCTTTATTACGTTGATGGGTGTTGTTATAGATACAAATACTGGTGCTATTTATAGCTATTTCAATGTTTTCCATACCATTTTTATCAATTCTACAATCATCAATTTTCAAGTTAAGCTTTTTGAATCTTCTAGAAGCTTGAGTATAGCTAATGACTTTGAGGTCTTTTCCCATTTGCTCTATACAACCTTTTACGAAACCAACTGCTTGTCTTAAGCCAATCCTAAAAAAATGGACTACTATATGTATCAAAATTACAACTTTATCACTATAAATGTTATTGCCACCTGCAACTTTTGGACTATTTTCATACCAATTTTCTATGGCTTGATTAACAAAATGAAAAACATTTCCTCTTTTTTGAAGAAATTTGTTATATTCGTAGCAGTTACTGACCTTCATTTTGACTGGCATATTGGTGGTTAAATACCTGTTTTATAATGATTTCTGTCAGTAACTTCCAGTTTTTTTTACTTGAGCCATGCAACAAAGCCAGCCGCTATTACAAAGTTATTATCTATTAATACTGGTACTTGTCCGATTGGATTGATCTCCATGAATTCATTCCGCTTTTCCCATGGATTTTCATATACCAAATCACAACTCAGCTTTTTTTCCTTGAGAAGAGCTCTAACTTTTCGTGAAAACGGACAAAGAGGAAAATGATATAAAATCATAATATTCCTCTTTTGTTATTCCAATACCTATATGTTGTCATTCCAGTACGTGACATTGGAATCCAGCTTATTTCATTATGGACATTACTTTTAACATATACTCCTAGAATCCATTGTCCATTGTATAATTTCCAAATATTTTTATACTTGAATCCCAGTACAACTGTACGAACATTGTAGTCTGAGAGCAATCCCCACCGGAAGGGTGTCATTTCAGTGATTGACACTGGGATGGCTTTGTTGAATCGCTCAAGTGAAAAGAACTGGCAGTTACTGACAAAATTCATTATAAATAGCCATTTAACTGTTGAAGAAAAAATATGCCACAAAAAATGAGAGTCAGTAACTGCCATGAATATAACAAATTTCTCCAAGAAAGAGGAAGCATTTTTTGTTATATCAATGACGCCATAGAAAATTGGTACGAGAATTGTCCAAAAATGCAGGGCGGCAACTATATTTATAGTGATAAAGTTGTGATTTTAGTGCATATAATCGTCAGTTTCTTTAGAATTGGTTTAAGACAAACAGTCGGGTTTATAAAAGGGTATTTGCAACAAATAGGAAGAGATTTGCAGCTATTCACAAGCATCAAAAAAAACTTAATATTAAGATAAATGATTGCAGAAAATAATATAGAAGATATCGAAATTGCTATAGACAGTACAGGAATTAGTATATACAACAACACACAGCAAGGAAAATAGCACTGACAGAGTGGCTATGAGCAAACGAGAAAATTGCACGTAATGTTGAATATAAACAACAAAAAAGCCATAGCTGTAAAATACAGTAACGGTGTCTACTCTGATCACTTGCGATTTGCTTGAAGAAGTTAATTTTCAGCACAAAATAAAAGCATTATATGCAGATAGGGCATACGATAGGCAAAAACTTTATAAATTGTGTAAGAAATACGATATAAAAACAAAAGTTCTACCAAAAAAGGATGCAGCAGAACATTCAAAAATAGATTATATGTCTGACAGAAATGCTGCTATTAGGTTAATAAAATTATATGGACAAGATGGTGTAAAAGAGTGGAAAAAGGAAGTAAATTATGGGAAAAGATCTTATATTGAAGGATTTTTCTCAAGGTTGAAGCAAGTATTTGTTTAGGAATAAATCTGAGATAAATCGAGAAAAAGAACTAAATGCTATTTGCTTAATAAATTCACTGATATTGGTATGGCTAAATTTGAGATAGTTACATGAATTTAACATAAATCATCATCTCATAAAGTGTGATGCAACAAAGCCTCCCCGTGTGACGAGTTTTGACCCTATAATAATGTAAATTGGCGTTGTAATAATGTGCTAACGCTTAAAATAAGCGCGTTTTGGCTGAATATAGAAAAAATAAAAAAGACATGCAGCCGCTATAATTTTTGTGTAATTTGCCAATAAATATTTGAGTTTTTTACTGATTTTGTGATTGAGCCTGCAGGTCAAAAATAAGGATAAATACTCTTATTATCATGGCAAGGGAGCTGGGGGAATTTGTAAAGTAATCTTTTTCGTTTGTATTCCCTTATGCTTGAGATAACTGCATGCAGGTTCATGGATCTCTTTACTCTTTAATTTCGATGAATTCCCTTTGAAGTTGAATATTGAAAATTAACTGGAGAATTGTGAATTACTTTGTATATGTGATAACAAGCCATGGAGCTCTCAGCAAAGCCATTTAGTATCAATTTTAGTTTGCCTGGATAAGTAGCTATATCTCCGATTGCATATATTCTATCTCTACTGGTTCTAAGTGTAGCTGGGTCGACAGTTATGCGGCCATGTTCTAACTCTATACCCCAACTGTTTATTGGCCCAAGATTCATTGACAATCCAAAAAATGGCAGCAAAAAATCAGCGGATATTTCTTTTTCTTCCTTAGAGGCAATGTTTTTTACTATCACTGCGCTCAACTGCCCATTACCTCCTGCTAGTTCGTGTAATTGATATGGCACTACCAGTTCTATCTTTCCATTATTTTCAAGTGATTCTAATTTATTTCTAGTTTCAGGAGTGCAGCGAAATTCCTTTCTCCTATGTATCACATAAATTTTCTTTGCAACTTTAGAAAGTTCTACAGTCCAATCAGCCGCAGAATCCCCCCCCCCTGCAATGACTATAGTTTTGTCCTGAAAATCAGAAATTTTATTTACATTATAAAATACAGATTTATTTTCATATTCTAATATACCACTTAAGGGTGGACGGTTAGGTTCAAACATTCCGTTACCTGCAGCAATGATAACGGCTTTGCATTTTACCTCTGTACCTATGTTCGTTATGATAGTAAAGTTTTCACCTTCGTTATTTGAAATCTTTTCCACTTTTTGACTTAAATGGTAAACAGGCTCAAACGGTGAAGCTTGCTCCATTAGTCGCTCAATTAATTTTTTGGCAGTAATTACAGGATAACCAGGTATATCATATATTGGCTTTTCTGAGTAAAGAGATGTGCATTGTCCTCCTGCTTGATCCAAAACATCTATTACATGACATCTCATATCAAGCATTCCCGCTTGAAAAGCAGTGAATATTCCAACAGGCCCTGCACCTATTATTACGATATCGGTTTCCATATTCAGATGGTGATCTATTTATAGATATTAGCTTTCTTTGCTAACAAGGTCAATTTACAAAGGGATGTATTTTTAAAAGATGTAGCTAGATTAGATAAGATTTACAGCGTTACGAACCATCTAAATAAGCTCTAAAAATTAACTAACATTTTAAATCTGAGAAGTAAGTGCGGACGGAATGGGATTCGAACCCATGGTACGTTTCCGTACGTCAGTTTTCAAGACTGGTGCCTTAAACCGCTCGGCCATCCGTCCACCTCTTTTTTACCACAATATTTAATTTCAAGCAATCTATAAAAATCTTACTTGCCTACACAAAAGCTACTAAACACACTATCCAATATTTCCTCAACATTAATAATTCCAATTACTGCACCAAGTTCAAATGCAGCAAGCCTCAAATCTTCAGATATTAACTCAATTGGATTATCAATATTAAAACGTTGTAAATGCTCCAGTGTTTTTTGCATGTGAATCCTATGTCTTTGCCGAGTAATTACAGGAGTGTCTCTATCATGCCCAAATTTTTCCTCTACTTTCTCTTTAATTACAGAGATTAGTCTTTCTGTACCTATTCCTTTTAAAATAGAAACAGGTAAAAAATCTATACTGTTAATTTTTATGCTGTGGTCATTGATAATATCATCGGCTTTGCTCAGCACGTAAATGGTGTTACTATTTTCAACACTGCAATCGATTGCATGACGCTGTTTGAAGGGAAATAGCTCTATTCTCAAATTAGCTTCAAGGGATCTTTTTCTTGCCCGACTTATACCTTCTGATTCTACCGGATCTGAACTTTCATGAATGCCAGCAGTATCAGAAAGGATAACTGGATATCCGGCAACGTCAATATGGGCCTCGAGTATATCCCTTGTTGTACCTGCATATTCAGAAATAATAGCAATATCACGCTTGGCCAAAAAATTAAACAGCGTTGATTTACCAACATTTGGTTTACCAGTTATTACAACGTGTAAACCCTCACGCAACCTTTCGCCTCGTCTATTATCATTTAGGTGCTCTTGTATTGATTGCACAAGAGTTTTCACTTCATTATTAATTTTTTCCAACTCATTTTTTTCTGCCAAAATATCTTCTGGAAAGTCTATATATGCTTCGATTTTGGATTGTATCGTTATTAATTTCTGCTTCCAACTGCTATATAGCCTCTCCAATTCTCCTGATATCTGCTTAATCGCTTGTTTAGCTTGCATTTTTGTCTCAGCATCAATTAAGTCTGCAATCCCTTCTATTTGCGTTAAGTCAAATTTACCATTTAGAAAAGCCCTAAGTGAGAATTCCCCAGGCCTGGCCATAACGAAAATTTTTGATAATTCCTCCAAGATTATTTTTATAATTGCCTTGCTTCCATGCATTTGTAACTCTATAACATCCTCGCCAGTGAAGCTGTTTGGGGCAGGAAAATAAATAATTATTCCATTGTCTATCAATTGATTGGAACCATCATATAAGTCAACTAAAGTAGCAAGCCTTGGTTTAACTTCTTTCTTAATGTTAAAATGATTTAAAGCTTTAAGTGCATCGTTACCTGAAATTCTAATTACTGCAACTCCTGACTTACCAAATACAGTTGATAAGGCAAAGATAGTTTCATTTTTGTTTGTCATTAATTTATATACACTACTTAGCAATTTAAAATACTTAATCTAAAAAATTTTTACTTATTTTGCTAATTTATGTTAATGCAGTATTAGTAAATATATTGTATAGAAAACCCGTCAGGTAAAAATATTTATTTTGAAAACTGATAATATGATTTATAATCATGAATACGGGTTTTAAACATTTTATGCTCAAGAAATTAGCTTGGTATTGGTCATTTATAGAGTTGATTAAAGGGTTTGTTATTACATTAAAATATATGTTTAAGCCAAAGGTTACTTTGAGATATCCTATGGAGAAGGGCCCGTTAAGTCCAAGGTTTCGTGGTGAGCATGCGTTGCGTAGGTATCCAAACGGTGAAGAGCGCTGCATAGCTTGTAAATTATGTGAAGTTATCTGCCCTGCCCAAGCAATAGTTATTGAAGCAGAGGAAAAAGAAGACGGAAGTCGTCGCACTACACGTTATGATATTGATATGACAAAATGTATATATTGTGGGCTTTGCCAGGAAGCATGTCCTGTTGATGCAATTGTGGAGGGTCCTAACTTTGAATTTGCTACTGAAACAAGAGAAGAGCTAATGTACAATAAGGAAAAATTATTGCGTAATGGTGAAGTTTGGGAAGACGCAATTGCACTCAGGTTAAAAAAAAATAGACCTTATTATTAATGTTCAGAGCTTATAACCCTGTTATCTATTATGATTTAGGGGCAGTGCCCACCAGGGGTGGTGTCATCCCAGTGCTTGACACTGGGATCTATCTTATTTTCATCATGGACATTATTTTAACATATGTTCCTAGAATCTGTTGTCCATTGCATAACTTGCGAATATTTTTATACTTAGATCCCAGTGTCAGCTACTCGGATGACATCATAGGGGGCACTGGAATGAACACCAGATATTGGCTTTTACTGATTATACAGGAGGTATGACAAATGATAAAAGTCACTTTTTCAACTGAACAAAAAGTAGAGAAATATAGCTGTAAGGTTACCGATTTTAATATACTACAACCAGAGGTTTTAAAGGAAGCAGTTGCTTTAAAGATCAATGGTGAGCTATATGACCTCTCACATGAAATTGAATCTGATACAGAGATAGAGGTAATACAACTGAGTGACGAAGCGGGTTTAGATATAATAAGGCATGATGCTGCTCATATAATGGCGCAGGCAGTAAAAGAGCTCTTTCCTAATACTCAGATTACTATCGGGCCAACAATTCAAGATGGTTTCTACTATGATTTTGCTACAGATCGTGCCTTTACCACGGACGATCTTACTGCAATAGAAAAAAAAATGAAGGAAATTATAAAAAGTAACCACAGATTCGTCCGAGAAGTTTGGACTCGTAAGCAGGCAATTGATTTCTTTAGTGATATAGGTGAAAGATACAAGGTTGATATTGTCTCATCAATACCAGAAAACGAAAACCTAACTGTTTATAAACAAGGCAACTTTGTAGACCTATGTCGTGGTCCGCACTCACCATCAACTGGCAGAGTTAAAGCGTTTAAACTTATGAAAGTAGCAGGTGCATACTGGCGTGGCGATTCTAAGGGCCCAATGTTGCAAAGAATATATGGCACCGCGTGGAGAAATAAGGATGAATTAAATACTTATCTTAAACGTCTGGAGGAAGCAGAAAAACGCGACCACCGCAAAATTGCTAAGGATATGGACTTATTTCATATTCAAGAGGAAGCTGTTGGGCAGATTTTTTGGCATGAACAGGGATATACTTTATATAATGTTCTTGAGTCTTACATCAGAAAAAAGTTAATGAACAATGGCTACTTTGAGGTAAAAACACCTATTTTAGTAAGCAAAGAGCTGTGGGAAAAATCGGGACATTGGGATAAGTTTCGTGAAAATATGTTCATTATTGATGAATCTGAAAGTAAAAAGCTAGCAATAAAACCCATGAATTGCCCTTGTCATGTGCAGATTTTTAATTCTCACACCAGAAGCTATCGTGATTTACCGATACGTATGGCAGAGTTTGGCACATGCCATAGAAATGAAAGCTCAGGCTCATTGCATGGAATGATGCGAGTGCGTGGTTTTACTCAAGACGATGCACATATTTTTTGTATGGAAAAACAAGTGAATTCTGAAACTGTAAAGTTTTGTGACCTTTTAAAAGAAGTATATTCAGAACTTGGGTTCAATGAAATTTCTGTGAAATTTTCAGACCGTCCAGATACTAGATCAGGTAATGATGAAGTGTGGGATAGAGCTGAAAGAGCACTGCTTGAAGCAGTTAAAGAAGCAGGGCTTAGTTATGAACTTAATCCTGGTGAAGGTGCATTTTATGGTCCAAAGTTAGAGTTTGTTTTGAAAGATGCAATAGGTAGAAATTGGCAATGTGGAACGTTGCAAGTTGATTTTATTTTACCGGAGCGGCTTGGAGCTTTTTATATAGGAGCAGACGGACAAAAGCACCATCCTGTTATGCTACATAGAGCAATTCTTGGAACTTTTGAACGTTTTATTGGGATTTTGATAGAAAATTATGCAGGAAAATTTCCAATTTGGCTTGCTCCAACGCAACTTGCTATTCTGACCATTATAAATGAAGCTGATGGTTATGCTACTGAAATCAGCAATATTTTAAAAGAACAAGGTGTTAGAATTAAGACCGATTTGACCAATGAAAAAATTAGTTATAAGATACGCTTGCATAGTTCAAATAAGGTACCTATATTATGGGTTATAGGTAAAAATGAGATCATCAATAGAACTGTGTCAGTGAGAAATTTAGGGTCAGAAGAACAAGAGTCTTTTCCTTTGGAAAAGGCTACTGAGTTGCTTTTAAAAAGTATTAATTTGAGTTAAGGGAGAAAAACTTGCAAGTTCAAAAGAATAATAAAAACAAAATTAATGAATTCATCACAGCTAAGGAAGTACGCTTAGTTGATCATAATGGTGAAATGGTTGGAATTGTGCCATTAAGACAAGCTTTGGAAGTTGCACAAGGTGTCAATTTAGACTTGGTAGAAATTGCACCTGATTCAACTCCTCCAGTATGTAAAATACTCGACTACAGTAAACAAAAATATGATGCAAAAAAGAAGGCAAGCGAGGCAAAAAAGAAACAAAGAGCATTAACTATAAAGGAAATTAAGCTGGGCCCCAATATTGATAATCATGACTATGAAACAAAATTGCGTCAAACAAGAGATTTTCTTATATCTGGGCATAAAATCAAGTGCACAATGAAATTTAGAGGTAGAGAGCTTATAAATACTGAGGTTGGAGTGGAAAAATTAGAACGGCTAATTCGAGACACTGAAGATATTGCAAAGGTAGAGCTAGCGCCTAAAAGGGAAGGAAATCAATATTTTCTAACTCTGGTTGCTAAGTAGTAAAACGACTTAAAAGTGTAAGTTAAGTTACTGCCCTATCTTCAATTACATGACGAAAATGTCTGATTAGCCCTTGCACTGGCCAAGCTGCAGCATCGCCAAGCGCACAAATTGTATGTCCTTCTATTTGAGTTGTAAGGTCAAGTAGCTTATCTACTTCACCAGGTTTAATATTTCCTGCTACCATTCTTCTCATAATTCTCCACATCCATCCAGTACCTTCACGACATGGTGTACATTGCCCACAGGACTCATGCATATAGAAATGTGATAATCTTTCTATTGCAGCTATTATGTCAGTTGATTTATCCATCACTATCACAGCAGCAGTACCAAGCCCTGATTGTACAGCTCTCAATGAATCAAAATCCATTTCAATAGTATCGCATATAGATTTTGGAATTAATGGTACTGAAGACCCACCAGGTATTACAGCAAGTAAGTTATCCCAACCTCCTCGCACTCCACCTGCATATTTTTCAATTAATTTACGTAGTGAAATTCCTAGCTCTTCTTCAACATTACATGGATTATTTACATGCCCTGAAATACAAAAGACCTTAGTGCCAGTATTATTTGGTTTACCAAGAGATGCAAACCACTCTCCTCCGCGATTTAGGATATCTGGAACCATAGATATAGTTTCAACGTTGTTTATTGTAGTGGGGCAGCCAAAAAGTCCAACACCTGCGGGAAATGGAGGTTTCATGCGAGGAAAGCCCTTTTTTCCTTCAATGGATTCGAGTTGAGCTGTTTCTTCCCCACATATGTAAGCTCCTGCACCCCTATGGATAAACACATCAAGATCATAACCTGACTTGCAGGCATTTTTTCCAATTAAGTTTTCTTTATAGGCTTCCTCAAGTGCTTTTTTTAGAACTAAATGTTCATTATAAAATTCACCCCTGATATAAATATACGCAGCTGATGCGCTGATCGCTCTGCCAGCCAGAAGAATTCCCTCAAGTAGCTTGTGTGGCTCATATCGTAATATGTTCCTGTCTTTACATGTACCAGGTTCTGACTCATCTGCATTGACTACTAAATATGCTTTTGGAGGATTTTTAGGCATAAAGCTCCACTTAAGGCCAGTAGAAAATCCTGCACCCCCTCGACCTCTCAAGCCAGATTTCTTTACTTCATCAATGATTTTTTCTGATCCTAAATCCAGTAATTCCTTTGTTTTTTGCCAACTACCACGTTTTTTTGCACCCTCAAGTAGTGGTGTTTCTTTACCATTTAAGTTTGTGAATATTTTGTCCTGTTCTTTTAGCATGCTTTTAAGATTCTAAGTGATCCCGACGCGATTCGAACGCGTGACCCACTGATTAAAAGTCAGTTGCTCTACCGGCTGAGCTACGGGATCATTTTATTTTTCAGCTATACTAAACAGTAATATAGTTTTTATCCATTTTAATCAAACTAAAATTTCCATGTGTGGTTAAATAAATTATATAATGTACTGTATTAGTGATAATTTAATTAAAAATTTTTGAAGGAAAACTTCTTGTTAATTCAAAGATTCATTTGGTAAAGCTGACGTACAACTCTAAAAAGATAGAGAATTATACATAAATGCAGAATTTGTGCACTATTTAGCAATAGCCTCACAAATAAATATTTCTTGCATTTCAGCCTGAGTGATTTATGCTTTAAGCAAAAGTTGGGGGCATAGCTCAGCTGGTAGAGCATCTGTTTTGCACGCAGAAGGTCAGCGGTTCGATCCCGCTTGCCTCCACCAAACAATACACGAGAAAAGGGCGGTTAGCTCAGTTGGTAGAGCATCTCGTTTACACCGAGGGGGTCGGCACTGTCATCGCCCAATAAATCCAGAGTTTTTAGCCAAAATTTAAAATACAAAAATACACTAAAAACTGTGCAAACAAACACGGTATTTCACTTCAAATGTTTACCCATAAAAACCCTATATTTTTACATAATCTGTTAAGCATACTCTCTATTTCTCTACAATATATGGCATTTTGCAACAATTGAGAGAGAATCACAGAATAAACAAGTCAATAAAAGAATTTAATTTGACAGTAGAGAGAGGTATGTTTTGAAAAATTGTGTCTTTTTATAGCGCACTTTGACAATAATAATCAATTTTACTGTAAGTAGGTTAACCAACTTTTACTATTATTTAATTGCTAATATTTTAGTATTAAATGATTATGTGAGGCGTAGAGTGGATGTTAAAGTAAATTATGCAGAAATTACTAAACGTATTGCAGCGTATTTAGTTGACCAAACAATATTCCTAGTCTGCTGTTCATTCTTTTTTTTATTAATTTCATTTATATTACCAGAAGAATCTCTTACTAACTTTTTTAATTATGTCTTTTCTGATACCAACACTGATACTGGCCTTATATCAGAACGACATGAAATATTAGGAAACTTAGGTATATTATTAGAAAGTTTAGTATATGTAACATTAGAAGTATTAATGCTAACAAAACTTGGGTGGACTCCAGGAAAATTGCTACTTGGCATATACATAAAAGATACAAACACACTTAAAACCGCTACTTTAATGCAAGTAGTGATAAGAAGCACCATAAAGGCACTTTTGTTTGTACTTCTCTATGTTTCTGAGTGGTTTTTAATTTTACCAATCTTGGTTTTAATATTTGCAGCATTTGATAAACGCAAGCAGTTCTTTCACGATAAAACTGCAAATACGGTAGTGATAGACTATAAACCTGAAGAATGTCATTTAAATTTAAACTATGTGGGAATAACTAGGCGCATTATAGCGGACATTATTGACTATTTTATTCTTAAGGGAATTTCCTTAGTCTATGTGATTTTTGTATGGGCAATTTTGCGCACTACTATACCTCAATCATTAATTATACATACTTGCTCATCTTTTTTGCTATCAGTGATATTTGGAGTATTCATGGTAAAAAAATCTGGTGGTACTCCAGGACAATTATTATGTGGTATTCATATAAAAGATGCAAATACACTTGAAAATGTTACTCTAGTGCAAGCAATAATTAGGTATATTTTGATTGAAGTTATTCACTTCCCTATACTTATTACGAGAAGGGAATTTTTTAATAAGTATACTTCTGAGTGGTGGATTGACCCTTCATCAGGCTTAATCCTTATAGCTATAATACTAATTTTTGTATGTGCAATATTTGACAGGCGCAAGCAGTTTCTTCATGATAAAATTGCAAAGACGGTGGCTGTAAAGAAGAAAGCAGAAGTAATAGTAGTAAATAAACCTTTAAGCTGATTTTTTCAGTTGTAGGTTTATATTTAACTTTTTTCTCTGCAATTTTTAATCTGTATTGACTTTACTTAGAAAAAGTTGTTGACACTAGAAATGTTAGCGCTATAGGTATAGCAATATTTGTATTTACATAAATTGTTTACAAATTTTTGAGTAATTTTTAATAGAGGCAATAATAATGGGTATAGGTCAACAACAACCAATTCGTGATACAGTTGATGAAATTTGTACAGACGTAAGTAGAACAATATATGCTATTTTCAGCGAAAATATGAATGATAATACACTTGAACTTCTTCGTTTAAAGCTAGATGTGCAGAAAACAGTTGGCAATTTAAATAAATTTGTGAAGGTTTTGCGTAAGCATAATAAAGAGATACTGGCTTTGTTGCATAGCTCCTGATAAGGCAGGTAGGTACAGTAAATTCATGCAGCTAATTCGAACTTAGCCATACCTATATCAGTAAATTTATTAAGCAAATAGCACTTAATTAGTAGTTCTTTTTCACGATTTATTTCAGATTTATTCTTGAGACTAAACCCAAACGTTTTTTTCAACCTATAGAAAAAACATTCAACAAAGGATCTTAGTCCATATTTTGTTTCTTGTGTCCATTTCTTTATACCGTTCTCATAGTTTTCACATAATTTAATCACATTAATGTTGCTATTTCTTTCTAATTGATAATCAATTTTCTCATAGATTTTCGCACCTTTTATTGGTCGAATGATTGGTTTTATATTATGTCCTTTACACACTTTATACATACTAGCTTTATCATAAGCTGCATCTGCGCGAACAGATGAAATATTATATTTATCTACTGTTCCCTTTAACATATCGCATGATAATCAAGTGTAGTACCATTAGTGTACTTCATATCTATAACTTTTTTATTATTTATACTTAAAATAATATGTAACTTTCTTACTTGATCATATCCATTATATTTTCTTACTTTTGCATTTTCTTTATTACGTTGATGGGTGTTGTTATAGATACAAATACTGGTGCTATTTATAGCTATTTCAATGTTTTCCATACCATTTTTATCAATTCTACAATCATCAATTTTCAAGTTAAGCTTTTTGAATCTTCTAGAAGCTTGAGTATAGCTAATGACTTTGAGGTCTTTTCCCATTTGCTCTATACAACCTTTTACGAAACCAACTGCTTGTCTTAAGCCAATCCTAAAAAAATGGACTACTATATGTATCAAAATTACAACTTTATCACTATAAATGTTATTGCCACCTGCAACTTTTGGACTATTTTCATACCAATTTTCTATGGCTTGATTAACAAAATGAAAAACATTTCCTCTTTTTTGAAGAAATTTGTTATATTCGTAGCAGTTACTGACCTTCATTTTGACTGGCATATTGGTGGTTAAATACCTGTTTTATAATGATTTCTGTCAGTAACTTCCAGTTTTTTTTACTTGAGCCATGCAACAAAGCCCTTTCGGGTTGTAAGTTCCAAAAGATTATGGACTCACAAACCACATTGAGCGATTTAACTGTACAATGAGGCAGAGAATCAGTCCTTTAGTCAGAAAAACCTTGTCATTTTCTAAAAAACTAGCCAACCACATAGTGCTATTTGGAACTTATTACAATCAAATGTTTATTTCATGAACTGTGGGGCACTACCAAAGTTTTAAGGTAGAGCTCTCTCTTTTTGATTTGTGTATAAAGAGCACTGTATTTATGTTCAAATGAGTCTTTAGAAAGTGATAAAAACTCACTCAGTTCAATAAATGTTTGAAGCGCCTTAAGCTAAATTCTTGCTTTAACTGTTTTTGTGCTGACAGCTGATTATTTTGTGAATGAACTTCTCCTTTGGTATGTAGTATTATTGACATAAGGTTCCGTATTATTAATTTGTGTTAAACCTACCATTATAGGGTTAGCATATCGTAATCAGGGAAATTAGGAATGCAAGATATTTTTATACGTTTTCTAGAATTTTTATCTACTGCAGTATTAGTAGAGAATTTTTTGTTTACTTTACTCACTACCAGCTCTTTTTTATCTTGAATTTCTCTCAAATTCTCAAACGTATAGGGCTTTTTATGTTAAGTAAAGTTACCAAAAATGTGTCTATTTTAAGTATTTTTAACCATCTTACATAAAGCAACAGAGAACAAGTTCAAAAGTATTGTAGGGTCCACCAATATAGGTTTCAACATACCATAAAGCCAGCCTATTTATTCTATCGGGGTTTTATACTAATTCTCTAGTGATATTTGTTATTATGACCCCAATACATGCTAATTTAATTATAAATTAATCAGTAAATGCTAGAATAGCTATAATTAAATTTATTAGATAATACTTATGAGTGGAAAAAAACATGTCTTTAAGATGGTACCTGGACAGCAATTTTCATTCGGATCTAGTCGATATGAAACGTATTCTAACATTGAAGATCCTCAATCTATGAAAAAAGTCAAGCTTATATCGCTAAGCGAAGAAGACGATACGCTAGAATTATCTATAAAATTCTGTAGCGATTTTCTTGATAGATTTGGAATGTATTGCGTAGAAGAAAAACAAAACAGATATATTCGAGATGATCAACCTGGTTATTATAAGAACAGTAATTCATTTGCATATGACAATGATAGATTAGTTAAACTATCATTAAATTGGGGCACAGGAGATAAAACTGGTTATCATAATTTTGTAGGTGAAGAATTGAAGTACAAATATTTAACATGGGAGGAATCAGGTCTTGGTGACGATAAATATTATTTTTCAGATAAGGAAGGAAACATAATCGATTCACCTGACAACAAGATATTACAATACAGTATGCCACACCATGATACAGCAAAGGTGATAGAAGATATAACATCGTCTAAGATACCAAAGAGTGTACTAATATCAAGTGAGTTCGCCAAAACTTTTTTTAAGAACTTAACAGGAAATCAGTTAGAGACTCTTGCCGATATTCTTAATAATGAGAAATTACAGATTTTAGCAAAGAGCTTAACAAATAAACAACTACAGGTTTTAGCAGAGAACTTAACAGATGGACAATTTCTAGCTTTAGTGGATCATTTAACCAATCATCAATTACAAGCCCTTACTCACACATTGGATTCAAAAAAGTTAGGAATAATAGTCCCCTTATTAAATAAGGATCAGGTTGCGAACTTAGTAACAGACTTTAACCTAGATCAAGTAAAAGAAATTTTCCCTCACTTAAAAATGGATCAGATTCCGGAAGTTGTTAAGACAATAAGCAATGATCAGTTTGTAGAATTGATAAAAGATGCACCTGAGCAAATTTTAAATACTATTCTTAATAAAGCATTAGAAGATCGACTTCCAACTCTAGTAAAAATGTTAGAAGGAGATAGATTACATAATTTAATTAATAAGTTAGACCACAAGAAACTTGAAATAGTAGCTCGAGAGTTAACTGATGATTCTGATAAGATTCAGATGGTTGTTAAGTCTTTAGCTAACAACCCAGAAAAACTTAAAGCTTTTGCTCTTAGTATGTCTAATGAGCAGTTTAAAGAACTTTTGGATAATTTAGGTGCAGAAGAGCTGAAAGATATTATTCACAAACTGCCTCATGAGAAAGTCATATCTGTGATTGGTGATCTTGGCAGTAAAGATCAGTCCAATGCTATCATTGATGCATTAAAAGAGAAGTTTGATAAACAAAGCGAATCGATAAATGAGTTACACAAAAAGCTTGAAGAATTTATCACACCGCCACCAATGGATTCTCCATATGATGTTATGGAAGAAGGATATTATGAGTTAATATAGATAAATAGCTCTAGATTTGGAGCTATAGCAAAGTATTCCAATGATAAGCAGCTTATACGTTGTTTATTATAGTTAAGGATTAGTTAGATTTTTTTACATGACTATGGAGGTAAGATATGACAATCGACAACAGTGTACAAAATAGCACACAGAATCTTGCAGGGATTAATAGTGAAGGAAGTAAGCCAATTATGAGTAAAATTGATCCCATCAAATTCACAGCTAGTGGAACACCTTACACAGCAGATCAATTAAAGCGGCCTGCACCATTCTCCCATGTTCAAAATATTATTGGGAAAGTAACTGACAATATGAATAATATGATTGATATATTAAATACAACATTAAAAGCTGAGCAAACTAAAGTTATAAGATTGATAGATACAGTTGGTGATGAAAATAGTGGACTAATCAAGACAATTAACTATTTAAAGTCCGAATTAGAACCACCGCCAATGGATACCCCTGAGTTCATTTAAGAAAAAAAGTAACAGCTTGCTAGCAGGCTGTTACTCTTTTCACATGCTGTTTAGATACAGCTAAATTAGGGAATCTATTTTAAAACTTTCGACTTGTAATTCTCATCATGTTTTGCAAACACCGTATCTGCAAGAAAAGTACTATTATCAAACATTTTACCTTGCACAACAACACCACTTTTTTCTGAAAACATTGGTGGAAGTATTCCCTGATATTTCACCACAACGCTTTTGTTAAAATCTGTCATCTGAAAAATTACTTCGCTTTCGCTCCGTATCACGCTATTTTCAACAACCATTCCACCAACACGGATTGGCTTTTGATTATTTGGTAAAACTATTGCCTCACTTACTGTATAGAAAAATGAGATA
This sequence comes from Wolbachia endosymbiont (group B) of Parapoynx stratiotata, assembly GCF_947250635.1. Lineage (NCBI taxonomy): Bacteria > Pseudomonadati > Pseudomonadota > Alphaproteobacteria > Rickettsiales > Anaplasmataceae > Wolbachia > Wolbachia endosymbiont (group B) of Parapoynx stratiotata. The sequence goes on from NZ_OX366335.1 coordinate 1,526,398, forward strand.
TTTTCTTTGAGCGTTGTTAAAATAAAAAAAACTGCACAACTTAAAAAGCAGAAAATTCCTGAAGTTATAAGTAATCGCTTATGTTTCTTCTTCATTGTTGCTTTTAAGACTTTCTAAGTTTTTTTTACTTTTTATATAGCAAGAAACGGTAAAAATAAAATTTCCACCAATCAGTATGAAACTAATAAGGTAAGCAAAAATTACATATGTATTCATAATGCACTGCCAATAAATAACTCACCTGCATCAAAATAAATTAAGCTTCCATCATTTTGCTGAAACACCAATTTACCACTTTTATCTATATCAGCAAAAATTCCTTCATACAATTTGTCAGCTAACTTTACACTGATTTGCTCATTCATTTTGAATGCTTTTTTTAACCACATTTCTCTTATAGCATAAAACCCATCAAATAGCCATTGCTTTCTTAGCTTATTAAAGTTTATTATTAATTCTTTTAACAGATCCATGTGAGACACAGATTCACCGTAATTGCTAATGCACGTTGTTCCTAGAAGTGGTGCATGATTGACATTAATTCCAATTCCTATAATGAGCCAATTTGAATTGGATTTTTTTTCAAGCAATATTCCGCTTATTTTCTTGCCATCGATTAGAACATCATTTGGCCACTTATACTGGAGATTTAGACCATTTATAAATGACAGTATAGTATTTCCAACAGCAAGAGCAGTAACAAAAGTCAATTCTGTTAATTTGCTGACATCCTTTTCTTGGTTAATTATCAAACTCGCATAGAGATTACCCTCTGGAGAAATCCAGCTTTTTCCAGTGCGTCCCCTGCCTTCTGCTTGTTTATCGGCAATAATAATAGTTTCATTAGATATCCCTTTCTCAATTAAACCCAATGATTCTTTATTAGTACTTGGAACTTCTTTGTAATGATAAATACGAAAACCTTCAAGGATCACCTTGTCAGCCCTTTAGTTTAATGAGTGAGTCAAGATCTTCTACATACAAGAAAAGAACGAGATTGATCAGTGAAACTACTGAAGTGATAATGAATAGACCCCTAGAATAAGCAACCTTATTACCACTAGCTTTATCAAAATACATAACTTTCATGATATTTAAATAATAGTAGCATGATATCACACTCGCTATTACAAGGATCAAAGACAGGCTGATAAAGCCAGAATTTATTAAACTTTTGAATATAAAAAATTTAGCGATAAAACCTGCAAGTGGAGGTATTCCCGACATCGAGAGTAATAGTATAGAAAGATGGAATGCTAAAATTGGTTGCTTTTTTCCTATACCAGATAAATTTGCAATATCACAATCATCATCGTCAATTTGTACGAGATATGAGAATAGCCCTATGCTTGTGATGATATATATCACCAAATACATTAAGGCACTATCTGTTCCTGCTTGTGTAAAAATAGAAAGTGAAGCAAATATAAAACCAATATGACCAATTGAACTGTAAGCAAGCAGCCTTTTTAAGTTTTGCTGACGCAAGGCCCCAAAAGCTGAGATAAGCACAGACAATGCTGAAACGTATAAGAAAATAGGCTGAACATAACTTTTTACATTTACTAACTCTTCATTCATCAATCGAATTAAAAATGTTACAAGTGTAGCTTTTGGGGCCGTAGAAAAAAACGCAGTTACTATGGTAGGTGCACCTTGATAGACATCTGGAGCCCACATATGAAAAGGAGCAATAGCAAGCTTGAAACACAAACCAATAAGGATAAAAACTAATCCAAAAACTATTCCATAAGTTATCTGATGGTTTTGCAAGAATGAACCGAGCTCAGAGAAATTGACTTGTCCTGTATATCCATAAAGCAGCGACATTCCATACAGCATAATGCAGGAAGATAGTGCACTAAGTGTAAAATATTTCACTCCTGCTTCACATGAATAAATCGAATCTTTATTAAAGCTCGCAAGAACATACAAAGATATACTCATCAACTCAAAAGCTAAGTAAAAAGAAATCAGACTATTTGCTGAAACTAAAGTTATCATGCCAAACAGTGCAAAAAGAATCAGTATTGAAAATTCATATTTATAGTCATATTTTGATAAATTCAGCATCAAAAGTATTAAAATTCCTGTGCTGAGAATTAACCCTTGGGCTGACCTGATGTATAAATTGAGTTTTAACAACGAATTAAAGAGAAAAATTTCATTGTTTTCTGCCGAAAGAATTAAAATAATCAAAGTTACCACTGTGCAGCCAAGTGCTAATAAGTTGATAGTTCTGCGGTTAAATATAATCCCAAGCAGTAGCAACACTAACGAGGAGATAATAGAGAACATTTCCGGCAATATCTGTATATAATTCATAGCGCATTATATTTGACTAACAAATTTGCCATACATGGCTTCAAATAATTCAGTGCAAGGGTTGGGTAAAATCCAAGCAAAATAACAAACACTGCAAGCAGAATTAAGACAGAAAATTCTATGCTATCCAAACGGTTATTTAATAATTTAGAATAGCTAACCCCCCATATTATTTGCTTACATAAATTCAGCATATAAACTGCGCTTAAAATAGTGCCAAGTGCGATAAATCCTGTAAAAAACCCTATGCTCTTAAACATCCCAACCATAGCCAAAAACTCACCTGCGAACCCAGATGTTCCAGGTAGCCCTATTGAAGCCATTGAAAATAAAATGAACATAAAACCAAATTTTGGCATTGTGTTTACTATGCCAAAATATTTTGCAATCTCCAAAGTTCCAGTTCGAGTATATAGCATTCCAACACATAAAAATAAAGCAGCAGAAATAAGTCCATGACTAATCATTTGAAATATAGCGCCGAGTACTCCTTCCTCACAAAATGAAAAGAGGCCAGCAGTAACGATCCCCATATGTGCTATTGAAGAATAAGCTATTAACTTCTTTATATCATCTTGAGCAAACGCAACTAGAGAAGCATATATCACCGCAATAATGCTCAGCACAACAACGAAATTTGAAAAATACAAACTTGCCTGAGGAAGCATTGGAATAGAAAACCTTAAAAATCCATATCCCCCCATTTTAATAAGCAAGCCAGCTAAAATCACAGATCCAGAAGTTGGTGATTGCACATGCGCATCAGGAAGCCAAGTGTGAAATGGAAACATTGGTACTTTTATTGCAAAAGAAATAAAAAATGCAATCCACAGCAATGACTGCACTTCAAGATCAAGGCTTGGCACTAATGTAGCTAATTTTTGTATATTAAACGTTCCAAAAATGCTATAGATGTACACCAATCCAAGTAGTAATAATAATGAGCCAGTTAATGTATAAAGAAACAACTTAAACGTTGCATATACCCTGTGTTTTCCTCCCCAGATGCCAATAATAAAGAACATTGGTATTAAGACAGCTTCAAAAAATACATAAAAGCCTATAGCATTCAGTGAAACGAAAAAACCGACTACAAAACTCTCAAGCAGCAGAAATAATGCCATATAGGCTTTTAGGGTCGTATAACTCATTTTGCAATTATAGAGCATACAAATAACAAACAAGAAGGTCGTAAGTAGAAGGAAAAGCAACGATATTCCATCCACCCCTATTCCAATATCTCTTACTGGATAGCTGACAAACTGAAAGTCCGCATTGTTATAATCAAATTCTATACAAGCTACAATGCTAAGCAAAAATGGAAGTATAGCAAAAAATAGAGCAAGGAATCTTAGGTGTATAGATTGATGATTAATCCTGACCGAGGATAAAGTTAATGCCCCTAGCAGTGGAAGCAAGAATATACTAAGTAACAACACCTTCTATTTCATTCCAATAATATATAAAGCACCGATTATTAAAGTAACAAACATAATAAATGCATAATCAAATATATAACCAGTTTGTAACTTTATAGAACTTTTTGAACATTCATTAACCAACCTTACAACACCATTTGGTCCAAATGAATCAATAGCCTTAACATCAAACTTCCATAGAAGCCTAGATATAAACCTTATCGGTGCAATTATAACAAACTCATACACCTCATCAAAGTACCATTTATTCTGCAAAAACTTAAGTAAAAATTTACTCTTAATTTGCCTAATTACTTGATATTGGTAAATTAGGTATGCAAGTGCTATTCCACTTAGGCTTGCTAAGGTTGGCAGTAGTTTTATAAAGAAATTATGAACTCCATGCTCATCAATCATCACTAAACTTGATTTCCAAAACGCATTACTAGTTATGTTTAAAATATTTGCTCCCCATATTCCAGAAAATACTGATCCAAAAGCGAGTATCAGTAATGGTATAAGCATAATCTTTGGTGCCTCATGTATATTAATTTTACTTTGTTTTTGGCTGTGGAACACAAGAAGCAATAACCTCCAAGAGTAAAACGCTGTGAAGAATGCAACAACTAAGCTTATTACAAAAGCAAAGCTATCCGTGCTATAAGCATGTTCAATTATCAAATCCTTTGAATAAAAACCTGCAAATGGGAATATCCCAGAAAGCGCAAGAGATCCAACCCACATGAGAGCGTAAGTGCAAGGGATTTTCTTCCAGCAATTTCCCATTTTCTGAATGTTTTGCTCATGATGCATTGCATGAATCACATTGCCAGCACCAAGAAATAGTAGAGCTTTAAAAAAAGCGTGTGTCATTAAATGAAAAATAGCAACATTGTAAGCAGAAAGCCCACATGCCATGAACATATAACCAAGTTGACTGCAGGTTGAATAAGCAATTATTTTCTTTATATCGTTCTGAGTAATTGCAACGGTGGCTGCAAAAAAAGCAGTGAGTGCTCCAACGATAACTATTAATTCTCGTGCCACATTTGATAACTCAAACAATGGAGAACACTTTGCTACTAAAAATATACCTGCTGTTACCATCGTTGCTGCGTGAATAAGTGCAGAAACAGGAGTTGGCCCTTCCATTGCATCTGGCAACCAAACATGTAAACCAAGCTGTGCAGATTTACCCATACAGCCAATAAAAAGTAATATGCATATTATATGAGTTACTTTGAATTCACAGCAGAATGCCCTAATGTTCTGCGTGCCAAGAAGATCAGTTGTGTCAAAAACTTCAGTAAAATTCAAAGAGTGAAATGTATAATAAATAAGAAAGATTCCAATCAATAGTGCAAAGTCTCCTACCCTATTCACAACAAATGCTTTAATTGCTGCATTATTTGCAGAATATTTTTGGAACCAAAATCCTATGAGTAAATAAGAACATAGGCCAACCCCTTCCCAGCCAAAAAAAAGCTGCACGAAATTATCGCTTACAACCAGCACAATCATGCAAAACGTAAATAGCGATAGGTAAGAAAAAAACCTCGACTTCCCCTTATCATGCTCCATATAACCGATAGAGTAGAGATGTACTACCAGTGAAACGGTGGTAATAACAATAAGCATTAAGGATGAGAGAGCATCCACACTAATTGCCCAATTTACTTTTAATACACTTAATGAAAATAGAGGAAATAAACTCAAGTGATAATTTTCAGAGAAGGTGAGAAAAACATACCAAGATAAAACTGCAGATATTCCAATCCCTGCCGTTGTAACTAACTGACTTTTTCTAAAAAATGCTCCAAACAATGAACCAAAAAGTGGCAGAAATACTATTAATTTCAGTATATCCATCATACTTTCATTCTTTCATTAAATTTGCTTGTTCAACGTCTATATTGCCACGGCTTCTATAATATACAACCAATATTGCAAGCGCAACTCCTGACTCTGCTGCCGCAACAGTCAACACAAACATCACAAAAATTTGCCCAACTATATCATTCATAAAGGCAGAAAAAGCAACTAAATTGATGTTAATCGCCAGCAATAATATTTCTATTGATAACAGTATATTGATTATGCTCTTACGGTTAATGAAAATACCACACACGCCAATAGTGAACAAAATAGCAGCAACTATCAAAAAATGATTTAATCCTATTTCCATTCTACTCCTTTTCCAAATTTAGCCTTAATCAATTTTACAGATGAAGATTGTGTCAATTGCTTTAATACATTCTGTTTTTTAACTCCTTTTTTCTTGTCCTGCAAAGTAAGAGCAATTGCACCGACAATTGCAACAAGTAGCAAAATTCCAGAAAGATGAAAAGCGTACATGTAGTCAGTGTAGAGCAAATTACCGATAGCTTTCACGTTATTGGTATTATAGTTTATAACATTGCTTATATTTGGTGCTGAGCTGCGGATTACAAAGCTGATGATTAGAAAAAACACAACACATAATATAGCACCAAGAGTGAAATGCTTTGCAAAACCCTGATGCAATCTTATGTAGTCGATATCGAGCATCATGACTACAAAGAGGAATAACACTGCAACTGCACCGATGTATACTATCAGCACCATCATAGCAATGAATTCAGCTCCAAGGAGAATAAAAAGCACTGCAGAGTTAACGAAGGTGAAAATTAAAAATAATACTGCATGCACAGGATTCCTTACGCTAATTACACAAACAGCAGATAAAATGCTAAGAATTGCGAAAAAACAAAAGAAAAAAGGCATCGATACTTTAACTGCAACAATAGTTACTAACTTAAAGTAATTATTGCCGTAAAGTCAATATTATATTAAACGTTTAAAAACATTGTACTACAAGCTTCAGCTCCATTTTAAATTATTATATAGAGCATTTCCTCAGTCACACAAACACTCTTGACAATTTTAATTTATTAATGTACAATATATGCATGTTAATAGTCAGTAATAGCTCAAAATGTATAACATATTTGGTTACTTCGAAACTTGTGATAAGCAAAGTGGCAAGTTAGATGGCAAAAGTTATCAATACACCACAAGAGATCATGTGACAATTTACTTCAATAACACACTAGCCAGTTTAGGTAGATCATGGAGAGAATTTAAAGAAGAAGCATATGGGTTTATATATGATATCGGAGCTTGGTTGAAAGAAACATATGAAAATCTCACTGAACGACCTGAAATGCATAACTTCTATGTTCCAGAAAAACTTCCTGTTAAAGCTGAGGAAATAGAGATGAAGGAACTGAATCGTAAGCCTAAGCCATTCAAAACTCCACCTATCCACCCAACAAGCAGAAGCTCTAGTGCCAATACCTCAAATCAAGTTGTTGTTACTCGACATACACCTGAAGCTACTAAAACAAGATAGATAAAAAACCTACGTTTAAATATGTAGTACTTGAGTGAAGCATTCTTTAAACTGTTCTATTCAATAAAATCTTTACAATATTTGGATCATAGGTTTAACTTTACGAAGTTATAGTCTATAGGGCTTCAATGAACGATTATCTCTCACTGTTAAATCCAGAGCAACAATTAGCTGTAACTAACTTAAATGGGCCAATTTTGATACTGGCAGGGGCGGGAACGGGAAAAACAAGAACGATCACTTCAAGAATAGCGCACATAATTCGAAATGGCTACGCTTACTCCGATGAGATCTTAGCAGTTACATTCACGAACAAAGCAGCAAATGAAATGATATCAAGAGTGCTTGAACTTACGGGCACAAATATACCATGGCTTGGCACCTTCCACGCAATTGCAGCAAAAATTTTACGTTATCATGCTGAAATTGTGGGCTTAAATTCCAATTTCACAATCATTGGTGTGGATGATCAATTACAGGTAATAAAAAATATTATTAATGAAATCAGCCCTGATTACCTATCAGAAAAATGTAAGACCATTATGAATATTATTCAGCAATGGAAAGAGAAGTGTTTATTGCCGTCTGAAGTGGAAGATGTTCAATCATTTAGGCCAGTTTACGTAACTGCACTCAAAGTCTATTACCAGTATCAGGAAAGGTTAAAATTCCTTAACTCTGTCGATTTTGGTGACTTATTGCTATATAACATACAACTCTTTAATCAAAAGACCGAGGTTCTATCCTACTACCAAAACAAGTTTAAATATATTATGGTAGATGAATATCAAGATACAAATGCAATACAATATCTTTGGCTAAAATACCTTGCAAAAGAGCACTCAAATATTTGTTGTGTAGGAGATGACGATCAATCGATATACAGTTGGCGTGGTGCAGAAGTTGAAAATATTTTGAAATTTTCCGATGATTTTAAAAATGCAAAAACCGTTAAACTGGAGTGTAACTACAGGTCAACATCCCACATACTTGCAACTGCATCATATGTTATCAATCACAATAAGACTCGCTTAGAAAAAAAGTTGTGGACAACAAACATTGAAGGGGAAAAGGTAAATCTAATAAAATTATGGGACGGGAAAGCTGAAGCAAGGTTCATAAGCGAACAGATATTAAAGCTCAATAAATACAGATTTAGTGACATTGCAGTGCTCGTAAGAGCGACTTTTCAAACTAGAGTGCTCGAAGAGTATTTTATAAAATATTCAATTCCCTATAAGATTATAAGTGGCGTAAAATTCTACGAACGTCAAGAAGTAAGGGATATAATTGCATATTTGAGGCTTGTTACAAATAATAATGATGATCTCGCTTTTGAAAGGATCGTAAATCGTCCAAAAAGAAGCATAGGAGCTACAACTCTAAAGAAAATATACACGACTGCTCAGGATAACAAAATTTCTTTTTTTGAGGCAGCAAAAATATTGGTTAATAGTGATCAAGTAACCGAAAGAATTAAACTCTCACTAAATGATTTTTTAAATAAAATTAAAGCTTGGGAAGAAATAGTAAGCGTAAAACCACTGCATGAATTCGTTAAAATCGTAGCAAATCAATCAGGATATATGGAAATGCTTGAGAATGAAGGAGTGACGGGTTTAGCGCGAATAGAAAATGTTAAAGAGCTCATTTCATCTTTGAAGAATTTTGACAACGCTATAACCTTCTTGGAGCACATTAGCCTGGTGATGGAAGTGGATAATATGAATAGCGATGACACTGTATATGTTATGACTCTTCATGCAGCTAAAGGACTTGAATTTCCGTGTGTGTTTTTACCTGGTTGGGAAGAAGGATTATTTCCTCATCAAAGATCTTTTGAAGATAAAAGTGGTAAAGCTTTAGAAGAAGAGAGAAGACTTGCATATGTTGGCATAACTAGAGCAAAAGAAAGGTTGATCATTTCATGTGCAGACAGAAGGGAAATGAATAACCAATGGAAATCAATGTACACTTCTCGATTTATTAAAGAACTGCCAAGAGAAAATGTTGAGGTGATCAAGAATAGTGCCTACTGTTGAAGCTATAACTGCAGCTCTTACGACAAACACATCTGAATTACTTCAATTATATATTTCTCCTGGCAAAAATTCTCTGATGGTCTTAAATAAAATTTTCAGTGAATGATTATCAGACATGTTGTGTTCTGCTGATTTTATTAAGTGTACTTCAACGTCTGTTGACTTAATTTTTTCAGCTAAATTCAATGAAGTTTGATAAGGAACATCTTTATCATTAATGCTATGCAATAAGCGCACAGGACAGTTTATATCTATTGCTTCTCTGTTTAAAAGAAGGTTCTTTCTGCCATCTTCGATCAAATTTTTAGTTATTTTGTATGTACAATGCTCTGAAGTAAAATCTATTACACCTTTCGAACCTAGTTCTTCTTTTTGCTTGCCTGACAATTGCTTGAATATCAAATCTTCAGTAAAATCAGGAGCAGACGATATGCCGATTAATGCTGCAATTTTTTCTGGAAATTGAAGAGCAGTGAGTAGCATCAGCCATCCTCCCATACTTGAACCTATAATTATTTGTTTATTGCTAGTTAATTCACTTATCACTTTAGCACAATTTTTTTGCCAATCACTTATTGTATAATCAGCAAAATCACCGCTTGAATTACCATGGCCAAAATAATCAAAGAGCACAAGTGCTATATCATTTTCTTGGCAAAATTTGTAAACGGCAGTTGCTTTAGTTCCATCCATATTGGATGCAAAACCACTAAAAAAAACTATAGAAGCCTTCTTTCCTTGTAGCTTTCGATATGCTATATGGTCATTACTTTCATCGAGTAATTTACAATAATTCATACTACTTTGGCAAGGCAACCGGACTATCGCTCATCGAACGCAAATAGCTGACTAGATCTGCAATCTCTTGTGGATTGGAAATGCCTGCAAATGCCATACGTGTACCTTTTATGTAGGCTTTTGGATTTTTTAAAAAAGCAAATAATTCCTCATACTCCCATTTCCCACCTTTTTCAAGTAGTGCTTTTGAGTAATTGAATGAGCTGCTAAGATGGGCCTTTTTATTTCCAACCACGTTCCATAAGTTTGGCCCTACTTTATTCATTCCACCTTTCTCAAAACTATGACAAGCTATACATTTTTTTGCTGCTGACTTCCCCTTTTCAAAGCTAGCATTTTGCATGAGCTCCCCAATATCAAGTGCCACTTGTTCAATCTTTTGCTGAGGCTCATTGCTGGCTGCTACTATTGTTTGGTGTTCAATTTTATAATCCTCTGGGTTATAGAACATATCAACTACATTACTAACTATCATAATTATTAATCCAGAAAGTAAAATCGATGCTGCAATCTTATTAAGCTCCATAGTTAATTCTTATCAAGTAATGTTACTTAAATTATGCAAATATTTTCGCAAACAGCAAACAATTACCTTTATTCTACCAAAGATAGAAATTTCTATTACTTAGTTAATAGACCGCAATTCTGCTGCTGAAGTAACTCCGTGGTCCAGTCACATACTGGTCCGGAATAATATATTCAAATAGATTTCCTGCAAACCTGTCTAAAATGATTGAAACTGGAACCACTTCTATAATGTTCGTTTGCTTGACCTAAGATTCAGTAGCATTTAAACTGAATTTTATAAAGTACTAGAAATGATAGGAAATCTAAGAGGAATAGTTGATGAGGTGTGTAGCGATCACATAATCCTGAATGTGAATGATGTTGGCTACATAGTATATCTTTCAGCCAAAACTTTAAGTGCTTGTTCGATTGGAAGTAGAGTAAAATTACTTATCGACACTTATGCAAATAGCAGAGAAAACGTTACTCAGCTATATGGCTTTATAAGTAAAGAAGAACAGCAGTGTCTGCGTTTATTAGTTAAAGTGAGCGGTGTCAGCTATAAAACCGCAATGTCAATTTTGAGCAAATTAACTCCAGAGCAACTGTTTTTGGCAATTATAAATGAGAATAAACTAGCACTTAAGGTGAGTGGACTTGGCCTGAAACTCATAAATCGAATTATTACTGAGCTGAATGGCAAAGTAAGTAAATTAGAGATAAATAACAATCATTTTCACTCAATTAGTGAAGATGCTCTTTCAGCTTTGATCAATCTTGGATATGAAAGAACAAAAGCTTATGATACAATAAAAAAAATAGAAGATGAATCACCAAACTTGGACACTAAAGATATTATTCGTATGGCGCTTAAAACAATATGAAGTCAATATCATGTAGTAAGGAATACTCTGAAGATGTACGTAATTTAAATATCAGGCCTGAGCAACTTGATGATTTTGTCGGGCAAAAAGACTTAATACAAAATTTAAAAGTGTTTATAAATGCTGCACAGACGAGAGCTGAAGCTTTGGATCACGTATTGCTCTATGGTCCTCCAGGGCTTGGTAAAACAACTTTAGCACAAATTGTCTCTAAGGAATTAAGGGTTAGCTTTCGTGCAACTTCTGGTCCATTGCTTAGTAAAGCTGGGGACTTAGCTGCAGTGCTCACTACTTTAAATGCAAAAGATGTTCTATTTATCGATGAGATCCATAGATTAAATCGTAGCATTGAGGAAGTTTTATATACTGCTATGGAAGATTTTTGCCTAGATATACTAGTAGGTGAGGGCCCATCTACCAGAACTTTAAGAATAGATTTACCACCATTTACACTGATTGGGGCAACAACACGGCTTGGACTGCTTTCTGCACCGCTGAGGGATCGTTTTGGTATTCCCCTGCATCTTGAGTTTTATTCTTTTGAGGAACTGGTTGATATTATAAAAAGAGGTGCAAGAGTTCTTTGTGCTGAAATCGAAAAGGATGCTGTGCAAGAAATTGCCTGCCGCGCCCGTGGTACTCCAAGAATTGCTTTGAGATTACTCAGAAGAATAAGAGATTTTGTTGAAGTAAAAGATGATAAAAAAATTACCTGTGAAATTGCCGGTTCTGCACTATCAAAATTGGGTATAGATAAAATGGGACTAAATAAATTAGATATGGATTATCTGAGATTTTTGTTTAACACCTCAGGACCTGTTGGAATTGACACCATATCTATTGCACTATCTGAAGATGTTGGCAATATTGAAGAAACAGTAGAACCTTATTTAATCAAGGTCAGTTTCGTAAAGCGCACACCAAGAGGACGTGTTTTAACTGATCAAGCAAGGGAATATCTCAGCATTAATTCAGTGGTATGCTAGTATTATACTATATTTTATAACATTGTATAGTATTACACTAAACATTATAATATTCTCTTATTATATGATTTGCAGGTGTTTTAGAGGCAAATAAGAAAGTCTTCTGTTATAGTGAATATGTTCTTGAAAAATTACGTAATATATGCTAGCCTATATATAGTATAAATGTAAAAATATCAATAAGTTACTGATATTTTTTAAGATTAATACTTATTAAATACTTCATATTGTAAGATTGAGTTATTGTGTTTTATAGACTTAAGATAAAATGGTAAAAAGCTTTCTAAACAATTATAGAAACAGTAATTCAATTAATGGAGAAAAAGCAATGAAAAATTTTTTAATCAATAACAACGAAGAGGACGGTAGCTCAATCTTCATTAGTCGAATCAGGGAGCAAGATCTCTCTGCAGAGCAGAAGCTCAATGAATTAAAAGGATTCATGGAGGAGCTTGCTAGGAAAGCTGAGCTCAAGAGAATAGAGCTTGAGCGTCAGGCTGCGAGTTGCATTGATGAAACATTATCTCAAGTAGAGCTACAGATACAAGATAATGAGGATTACTTTACTGATAATAATCAAGGGGTATTCGCAAATTTCTTTGAATCCCTCTTTAATCTTTTTGAAGTAAATGTAGATCCGAAAGTCTACAAAATGCTCAAGGAGAAGAAAGAGGAAAATCTGCTTCTTTCGATAATTAAGTTTTTGCGTGATAAGCTTAAGGAGTTAATCAAAAAGATCTTCAAAAAAGATTTAGACTTAAGTTGGGATAAAAGGCTAGACAAAGAGATAAAAGAATTGCAGGAGAAATTACTCAGTGGTGGGTTATCTCCGGAAGAGGAAATAGCAATACTCGAACGTTTGCAAGCGTTGCAAAATTTAAAATTGAAGCTTCAAACTTTTCTCGTGGGCTCAGTCATTGCAATGTTTGCAGAAATTTTTGCAGTTGATTTAGCAGCAGTAGTAGAGCAAGATGTAACTGAGGAAAAAAGAGACAAAAAAGCAGAAAAAACAGAATCAAAAGAAGTTCGTCAAGAAATAGAAACAAAAGTGAGTGAAATCACACCAATTTCCCTATTTAATTTTTCATCTCAAGTTCCAATGCCAATCACTCTGAATAAGCAAGAACATGCTATTTTACCAAAGGCTATAGAAAAATTAGTAGACACTCTACCTAAACCTGTTATAAGTCACAAAAATAGTGAAGTACAAAAACTGGAAAAAATGAATAAAGAAAAGAAAAAAGCAAAAGAAGAGAAAACTGAAAAACCAAAATTAGCTGTCTGTCCACCTGCTCCAGAGCAAAAGGAACACAGGAGAGTTAAAAGACAAAAGTGTGGTGATAATACAAGGAACGCAAAGCTAAAAAAAACTTCTAAACTTAATCATTCAATGAGTAATCAACAAAAGTCTGATGCTGCTGTGGAATTGCCAGGAGGATTAACTGAGGATGTGAGAGTTGAAAACCATGCTTCTTCAGTCAAAGAGAGAGGTGTGTAAAGGTTCTCTCTCTTTTTTTCATTCCAGACTGGTTTTTTATCTGGATTCCAGCATCAAGTGCTGGAATGACATGGCGGACAAGTAGCTCTCTCTTGTCTTCAAGTGGCCCCTTTGTTGTCATCTCAGTGCCTCCTCTCTTGTCATCCCAGTGCTTGACACTGGGATCCAGGAACTTAGTTTAAAAAAGTTGTCATTTCAGTCTAGGATCCATTTTCTCTTCTAGATTCCAGCGTCACGCGCTGGAATGACATCGTCTTGAATAAAATTTGAATGAAAACCGGTCTGTCATTCAGGTAGCCCTTCATTTTCATTCCAGTGCCTCCTTTGATGTCATCCCATTACCTCCTCTCTTGTCATCCCAGTGCCAACGTTTATTATGTACCATATTGCAATGTTCGTACAGTTGTGACTTAAGTCCATAAGGAAAGGTGTCATTCCAGTCTGGAATCTAGTAGATTTATTTACTATATATGAAAAGTTATTATGTTTATATACTTGCAAGTGAACGAAATGGAACCCTATATACAGGTATGACGTCGAATTTGACTAAACGAATTTGGGAACACAAAAGCAAAGCCATCTCTGGTTTCACGTCAAAGTACAATGTTTGTAAATTAGTCTACTTTGAGGAATTTCAAGACATAAATTTAGCAATTAGTAGAGAAAAACTCCTAAAAAGCTGGCAGAGAAAATGGAAAATAAACTTAATTGAAAAAACAAATCAAGAATGGAGAGATGGTATGAATAAGTATTGCTTGGTTGGAAGCAAGAGAAGATAATGACTTCTCAGAGTGGATAGGTGGCAGGTTGGATGTTTTTCTGAAGCACTTTCTGCCCAGGGAGTAGAAAGAAGACTTCGTGGGGGAGATTAACTGCCCCTGCCACCGAAAATCATCGTGAGGCTCACAAAATGTGATGACCTCGTATAGGAGTTTGGAACAACCGGCAATATTCTACTCTGATATATTGAAATATGCAATTGGAGGAAAAAATATGCGTCACATTGGAGTCGATTTACATACCAATAGTTTTACTGTTTGTTACTTACAAGAAGGGAAACCTGAGCATATTCAAACGTTTCGCTTAAAAGACTTGGATAATTTCACCAAAGATCTTATATGTTAAAAACAAGTCTTTATAAGTATTAAGAAGTAGTAATATAAAGATGTATAGAGAAGAGGAACCGTCATAGATCTTGGTCATAAGGGACCGTATTGGAGCAAGGTTCTCTTCTCTGTTTATATACTGAATAGTTCCGAACAACTGATTGAGTTTTTAGGCTCGTATATAAGGGTGGAAAATGCAGTATTATATTATTCTTACGGAGGAATTATGAATTCATCAAATATCATTGCTGGCATTGATGTTAGCAAAAATAAGCTAGATATCCACATTCATCCACTTGGACATTATAAAGTATTTGAAAATGACGTTCAAGCTATTGATCAAATACTCGACTTTTTACGTTTGCATAATGTAACCAAAGTTGGACTTGAAGCAACTGGTGGGTACGAAAAATTATGTGCTTATACTTTACTAAGCCATGGTTTCGAAGTATATGTTATTCAACCTAGATGGGTTAGAGATTATGCAAAAAGCCTTGGTATCGCTACTAAAACTGATAAAATAGACTGCAGCATCATCTCACGTTATATCAATAATACAGATATGCGTGTTACTCCTTTAAAGGTTAGTAATATTGACAGTTTGAAGCAAAAGTTATCTCGCAGAAATCAATTAGTGGAAATGGCAAAAATACAAAAAACTCAAGCTCATCAAGTAACTGATATATCCATAATCAAACAAATGGAAGAACTACTTGCCATTTTGCAAAGTCAAATTCAAGTTTTAGAAGACGAGATGATAACATTGATTGAGCAAAGTCAAGAGCTTAAAGAAAAATACATATCAATAACTAGTATGCCAGGAGCAGGTAGAATCTTAGCTATTACTATGATCTGTTATCTACCAGAATTAGGAACTCTCCGACATAAAGAAATATCTAGCCTTTCTGGAGTTGCACCTTTTAATCGAGATAGTGGTTTTAGTAAAGGAAAAAGATGTATTCAAGGTGGTAGATCACAGATTAGAACAGTTTTACATATGTGTGTTCTTAGTGCACAAAAGTACAATTCTTATATAAGAATCTTCTTTGATAGGCTATACGATCAATACAAAAAACCATATAAAGTTGCTTCTACTGCTGCCATGAGAAAATTACTTATCCTTGCTAACTCTTTAATCAGAGATGGCAGGGTTTTTACTGAGGAATATAGCCCTAAAGCTGCTTAGATTGAAAATTAGTGTAGTTGTGGATAAGTGCGCTTACACAGACTGAAAGCACTTATCCACATCCACACTTCTTAAAAGAATTCAAATCAAATACTACAACTTAAATTACGTAAAATGTGTTAAAAGCATCTTTGGCTTTATAGTCCACTAAGTAAAAATTTATTTTTAGTATTTTTCTATTGACTTTTAACACAACTGCTTCAAGAAACAGATGAAGTAGCCATAGAGGCAACAGGTAACAGCTGTTTCTTTTATGATGCAGTTTCACCTTACGTTAAACGCATAGTAATAATTGCTCCTGGGCAGTTTGAAGTTGTTCGTCGCTCTGTGAACAAAACAGATAAGCATGATGCACGAGCTATTGCTTTCTTTCTCAGCAAAGATATGTTGCCTGAGGCAAGGTGCAAAAACAAACAATGCCAGCAGTTAGCTTCTCTTCTTCAAATGAGAGATCAGTTAGTAAAGTCACGGGTATCTTTAATCAATAAAGTTCATGGTCTTTTTAATTACCATGGAATAAAAATTAAAAAAGAAGTACTTACAACTAAAGTAGGATTTGAACGTGCTACTCAAAAGCATAATTGGGATCCTTTAGAAAAAGTTGAAATTGAAGTGATTAGCTATCATTTAGAAGCTATCCGAGAAAGCCTTAAAAAGCTTGAAAAGGAAATTATAGCTTTCGCTAAACAACTTCCTGGGTTCAGCAATCTTATCAGCATAAAGGGAATAGGTCCAATTTCTGCAGCTGTTTTTATTGTAACAATCGGAGACATTAATGATTTCCGTAGACCTGAGAAACTTACTGCATATTTTGGAGTTGTACCAAGAGTTTCTCAATCTAATCAGCAATGTACAATTGGAAGAATTACCAAACGAGGGTCAAAAATAGCGCGTACTTCTTTAGTTCAATGTACTTGGATTGCTGTACGTTACAGTCCTTACTTGAAAAGCTTTTATGAACATATAAAAAAGAAGCGTGATTCTGCTAAGGCTATAACTGCTACTGCTAGAAAATTTCTTATAACTATTTTCTACACTCTTAAAAATAACTGGGTTTTTAAAGATTTTACAAAATTTGAAATTTCTACTGGACAATAATCATAGGAGAAAAATATACTTTAGTTTTGGGAGAATAATTGGGAAAATTTGTCTAGTTATTTAAAATATTCTGGCCCTGTAAGAAAATTAATTTATACCACAAATCCTATTGAGGGACTACATAGACAGATCAGAAAATTTACTAAAACCAAGGGCTCATTTACTAGCACAAATGCCTTGTATAAACAGGTATATTGTGCTATAAAAAAGGTAAGAGAAAAATGGACTATGCCTATACATGATTGGGCTTTAACTATCTCTCAACTTGATATCTTTTTTCCTGGTAGGTTAAAAATCGAGTTGAACTAAAAATGCGATTTGACACAGTTTATTTAACACTCCCTTTTTGAAAGTTACAGATCGCTAAAAATATTTAAACAACTAATTTTTATAACTTTGTACCAATAAAACTATTCCCACCTTAATTATCAAACAGTAACGTATAGAACTACAAACTTTTGTATATTAAGAAATTGTTTAAATTGTATACCTGGCTACTATGTCCCCTACTTCCAAGATAAAGTACCTTTCACTAAAAAATATTGAATTTAATTTTTGTAATCACTTAAGTCTAGTATTATTTTGTTAATGTATCGTTCATTTGCATCCTTGATGATAAATTTTATACCATTTTTATATCTTATAACTTCATCTACAGAAGGTACCTTACCAGCAATTGAAAGAACCAAACCACTAAGTGTGGCATAATGCTCTTCAGATTCACACAACTCTATTTTTAGATTTTCCTCTATATCCTTTATAAGGGCCCTTGCCGATATTTCAAACTTATTTTGAGATAATTCAGTAATGGTGTGTTCTGAATTTACCTCATTCTCGTTATCAATATTTGGTATCAATTCTTCTATAAGATCATTTATCGAAATTAAACCATCAGTTCCGCCATATTCATCCAGTACAATAGCTAAATATGACTTGGAAGATTTCATTTTAACAAAAAGATTTGTTGCTTTCATTGAGGCTGGGACAAATATTACATTTTTTATAATATTCCTCAGATTAAAATCTTTATTCTTATTGAAAATGATATCTTTTACGTAAAAAAAGCCTATTATGTTGTCAAAGTTATTCATATAAGTTGGTATCTTAGCATGGTAAGTGTTTTTCACCTTCTTTATTACCTCATCCTTGCTCGATTCAATGTCTACTGCACATATCTCCTTACGTGGAGTCATTATATCCATGATACTACAATCACGGAATTTTAATAGACTATTAAGTATGTCAAGACCTGAAAGATCACCCATTAATGACTCAGTTGCACATTTTTTTAACACAGAAGTTTTGTTGAAGAGAAAGAGAAAAATTCTGTATGCTATTTTTTCTACTAAAGTTCTTTTCTTATTCAATTTATTCCCTTTAATGGTAAAAATATCTTTAGATAAGGTCTATCAAGAAAACTGTTATTAAATGTTTAATAAGCATGTGAATAATGTCAAATTAATTTGTGAATTATTTGTTGACATAAAATACTAACAATTGATCAACAATTTTTTCAATGACATATACATAATTATATAACAATCCATGATAGTAAAGCTTTTTTCCATAAAAGAAAATTACTAACATTCTAGACATCTTACTTATACACATAAATCATAAAGGAAAATCAATAGTATAGAGAAGTTATTAACATATTTATCCACAAGCTAAGTAATACTAATTTTTACTGAATTTTAAGTTAATAACAATTTATTGATAGAACTACTACTACTGTTATACTTTAGTTTAAATAAAAAGTAGATAAAGTAGAT